>JAZKHR010000032.1:0-7328 GCA_040385305.1 Pseudomonadota bacterium | reverse complement strand
CTGCGCCGGCGCAAGTCCGGCCAATCCTTCCGTTACCTCGATGCCGCCGGCCGGCCGGTCACCGACGACGCCACGCTGCGCCGCGTGCGTTCGCTGGCGATCCCGCCGGCGTACCGCGACGTCTGGATCTGCCCCCGAGAGAACGGCCACTTGCAGGCCACCGGCCGGGATGCGCGCGGCCGCAAGCAGTACCGCTACCACCCGCGCTGGAGCGAGGCGCGCGGACTGGAGAAGTTCAGCCGGGTGGTGGCGTTCGGTGCGGCGCTGCCGAAGCTGCGGCGGCGCCTGCGGCGTGACCTCGCCTTGCCGGGGTTCCCGCAACCGAAGGTGGCCGCCATCGTGGTGGCGGTGATGGCCGACACCCTGGTGCGCATCGGCAATGCCGGCTATGCGCGCGACAACCGGTCCTACGGTTTGACGACGTTGCGCAATCGCCATGTCGCATTCCTGCGCGACGGCCGCGCGCGATTCAAGTTCCGCGGCAAGTCCGGCATCGAGCACGACGTGGTGCTCGACGATGCGCGGCTGACGAAACTGTTGCGCCATTGCCAGCAACTGCCGGGCCAGCACCTGTTCCAGTACCAGGACGACGACGGCCGCGTGCAGCCGGTGGACTCCGGCCTGGTCAACGCCTACCTGCAGGACGCGATGGGCGGGGAATTCAGCGCCAAGGATTTCCGCACCTGGGGCGGCACCCTCGCCGCCATGCGCCTGCTGGCGGAGATGCCGTGGGACGAGGGCGGTGCCAGCCAGCGCGCGATGGCCTCGATGCGCAAGTCGGTGGAAGTCGAGGTGGCGAAGCAACTCGGCAATACGCCGGCGGTGGTGCGCAAGTCCTACATCGATCCGCGCGTGTACGCCGCCTGGGAGCAGGGCTGGCTGGCCCGCGCTTCCAGCGGCGTGCGTGGGCCGCGCCAGTGGGAAGCGCTGGCATTGCGCCTGTTGCGGCGGCGCGCGACACCTCCCGGCTAGCTGCGCGCGGCTAGACTGTGGCCATGAACATCCGCATCGCAATGGCCCAGTTCGATTTCCCGGTGGGCGATGTCAGCGGCAATGCCGCGCGCATCGCCGAGATGATCGCCACCGCGCGCGACGAGTACGGGGCGCACGTGGTGCTGTTTCCGGAGCTCGCGCTGTGCGGGTATCCGCCGGAAGACCTGCTCTACCGGCCTTCCTTCCTGCGCGACTGCGAGGCAGCGATGGAGGCGCTAGCCGCCAACGTGCACGGCATCGTCGCCGTGGTGGGCTGGCCGCAGTCGGCAGGTGCCGTGGTCTACAACGCGGCCAGCGTGCTGCGCGATGGCGGCATCGCCCACACGTATCGCAAGCGCGAGTTGCCGAACTACGCGGTGTTCGACGAGCGCCGTTACTTCGACGTGGACCCGGACCGCGAGGACTGCGTATTCGAGGTCGGAGGTGTGCACGTTGGGCTGGTGATCTGCGAGGACCTGTGGTTCGCGGAGCCCATCGCCTCGACCGCGGAAAAAGGGGCGCAGTTGCTGCTGGTGCCTAACGCCTCGCCGTTCGAGCGCGACAAGCACGCGCAGCGCGATGCACTGCTGGCGCAGCGCGTGGCCGAAACCGGCATGGGCATCGCCTATCTCAACGTGGTCGGCGGGCAGGACGCGCTGGTGTTCGATGGCGCATCAGTCGTGGCCGACGGCGATGGCAACGTGCATCCGGCCGCAGCGGCGTTCACCGACCAATGGCTGGTGGTGGAGTTCGATGCCGAAAGCCGCCGGTTCACGCCGATGCAGTGGGTCGAGGACGGCGACGAAAGCCGCGACGCGCTGGCCTGGCGGGCCATCGTGCGCGGTACCCGCGACTACTGCGCCAAGAACGGTTTCGACAAGGTGTGGCTGGGCCTGTCCGGGGGCATCGACTCCTCGCTGGTGATGGCGGTGGCGGTGGATGCGCTGGGCGCGGAGAACGTGACCGCGGTGCGCATGCCCTCGCGCTACACCGCGGACCTGTCCAACGACCTCGCCGAAGAACAGTGCAGGGCGCAGGGCGTGCGCATGCTGACCTTGCCCATCGAAACACCCTTCCAGGGTTACCTGGATGCGCTGGCGGAAACCTTTGACGGCGCGCCGGTGGACACCACCGAGGAAAACCTGCAATCGCGCACGCGCGGCGCGATGCTGATGGCGCTCTCCAACAAGTTCGGCGGCCTGTTGCTGACCACCGGCAACAAGAGCGAATACGCGGTGGGCTACGCCACTATCTATGGCGACATGTGCGGCGGCTATGCGCCGCTGAAGGACCTCTACAAGACCGAGGTGTTCGCGCTGGCGCGCTGGCGCAACACCGTGGGCGACCGGGTGGTGCCGGAAGCGGTTATCGATCGGCCGCCATCGGCGGAGCTGCGCGACAACCAGAAAGACCAGGATTCATTGCCGCCGTACGACGTGCTGGACGCGATCCTGCTGCGCTTTGTTGACCAGGAAGAGTCACGCGACACCATCGTGGCGGCGGGGTTCGATGCCGCCACGGTGGACAAGGTGCTGCGCCTGGTGCGCATCAGCGAGTGGAAACGGCACCAGTCAGCGCCGGGACCGAAGGTCAGCCGGCGTGCGTTCGGGCGGGAACGGCGTTACCCGATCACCAACGGGTATCGGGGCTAGGCAGCAGGCAGCAAAAGGGGGTCAGGTTCACTCCTGCACGCAGAACTGAACCTGACCCCCTTTTTCCGCGCGTCTGCTGCGGCTAGTTGTCGCCCGCGAACGGGTTCAGGCGCGAGATGACCCCGGCGTTCTCGGGCCAGCGACCAGCCAGCCAGGGATGCTGTGGGTCGTTCTGCATCAGTACCCGGCGCGCATCGGCGGCCAGCACGGTGTTGCCAAGGCGGGTGTAGGACTCGCCCAGCAGCGCCACCGCATCATTCTGGTATTCGCTCTGCGGATAGGTTTCCAGCAGGTTGGTGGCGCGGTCCGCGGCAGCCACCCAGGCGCCACGGCGCAGGTAATACAGGCCGGTGTTGAGCTCGAAGCGGGCGAACTCGTTGCGCAGGAAGATCATGCGCTGGCGGGCTTCGGCGGCGTAGCGGCTGTTGGGGTAGCGGGTGGCGACCGTGTTGAAGTCGTTGTAGGCCTGCTGCGGGGCCTGCAGGTCGCGGTTGCTCATGTCCAGCTTGAACGCCCGGGACAGGAACACCGTGTTGCGGGCCATGTTGGACAGGCCACGCAGGTAGTAGAGATAGGCGATGTTGCGGTGGGTCGGGTAGGTGCGGATGAAGCGGTCGATGTTGGTGACGGCTTCCTCGTGCTTGCCGGCCTTGTAGTCCGCGTAGGCCTGTTCCATCAACGCCTGCTCGGTATACGGGCCGTACGGGTACTGCGCGACCAGGCGGGTGAAGGTTTCGCTCGCGCTGCTCCAGCGCCCGTTCTCCATGAAGCCGTGGGCGCGGTCGTACAGCACGCTGACAGGGAGCCCTTCGTTCTTTTCCTCGTTCTTGAACATGCCACCCAGCCTGGCGCAGCCGCTGGTGGCGATGGCGACCGTCAGGGCCAGCAGGATCAACGGACGGAATGGAGCGGAACGCAGGGTCATGGGCATCGAGCGGGCGCCTTGGGCACGAACCGCGGATAATACCAGCCCGCTTCCGAGGACGGGCTGCCGGCCATGCGCCGAGCCTGAACCCCCCATGTCCACGACCACCGAAGAACCACGCCACGCCATCGTCCCCGATTCTGCCGCCGGGCGACGCCTGGATGCCGTGGTCGCCGAACTCTTCCCCGACTATTCGCGCTCCCGTCTGACCGCCTGGATCAAGGCCGGCGATGTCACCGTGGACGGCGAACTGGTGCGTGGCCGGGACCCGGTGCGCGGCGGCGAGCGCATCGCCCTCACCGCGGTGCAGGAAACCCAGACCCACTCGTTGCCGGAAGACATCCCGCTCGACGTGCTGTTCGAGGACGAGCATGTGCTGGTCATCGACAAGCCCGCGGGACTGGTGGTGCATCCCGGTGCCGGCAATCCCACCGGCACCATGGTCAATGCGCTGCTGTTCCGGGACCCGTCGCTGGAACTGCTGCCGCGCGCGGGCATCGTGCACCGGCTGGACAAGGACACCAGCGGAGTGATGGTGGTCGCGCGCAACCTGCCGGCGCACACCTCGCTGGTGGCGCAGCTGTCCGCGCGTGGCGTACACCGGCAGTACCTGGCGGTGGTGTTCGGCGCGCTGGTGTCGGGCGGGACCGCCAATGGCGCCATCGAGCGCCACCCGCGCGACCGCGTGCGTATGGCCGTGCGCGAGGACGGCAAGGACGCGGTCACGCATTACCGCCTGCGCGAACGCTTCCGCGCCCACACCGCGCTGGAGTGCCGGCTGGAAACCGGCCGCACCCACCAGATCCGCGTGCACATGGCCCACCTCAAGCACCCGATCGTGGGCGATCCGCTGTACGGCGGTTCCTTCAAGCTGCCCAAGGGCGCATCGGACGAACTGATCGCGGCCCTGCGCGCGTTCAAGCGCCAGGCCTTGCATGCCGAAGTGCTGGAGTTCACCCATCCCGCCACCGGCGAGCCGGTGCGCTGCAGCGCACCGGTGCCGGATGACATGGTGAAGCTGATGGCGCTGCTGCGCGGGGACGCCGCCGCGCACGCGCAGCAAGCGCGCCGATGAGCGCCTGGCTGGCCGCGGATTGGCCAGCGCCGCCTCGCGTGCGTGCATTGACCACGCTGCGCCACGGCCTCGGGATATCGCAAGCCCCGTTCGACAGTTTCAACCTGGGCGCCCGCTGCGGCGATGAGCCCGAGGCGGTGACCGCGAATCGCGCCCGGCTCGCATCGGCATTGCAGTTGCCGTCCGCGCCACGCTGGCTGCGCCAGGTGCATGGCATCGACGTGGCGATCGAGCCACGCGTCGCCGAAGGCGACAGCGACGAACCCGAAGCCGATGCATCCGTCACCCGCACGCCCGGAACGGTGCTCGCCATCCTCACCGCCGATTGTCTGCCGGTGGTGCTGGCCGCGCGCGACGGCAGCGAGGTTGCCGCCGCCCACGCCGGCTGGCGCGGGCTGGCCGCTGGTGTGCTGGAGGCGACGGTGGCCGCGATGGGCACGCCTGCCCATGGCATCGTGGCCTGGCTGGGCCCCGCGGCAGGGCCGCTGGCTTATGAAATCGGCGAGGAGGTGTTCGATGCATTTGCCTCGCGCGATCCACGCGCGGCAGCCGCATTCGAACCCACACGACCCGGCCATTGGCGCGTGGACCTGTTCGCGCTGGCGCGGCTGCGTCTGGTCGATGCAGGACTCGAGGCAGCCAATGTCCATGGCGGCGGACTGTGCACCATCAGCGAGCCGCAGCGCTTCTTCTCGCATCGCCGCGACCGCGTCTGCGGGCGCATGGCGACGCTTGCGTGGATATCGCGTTGACGCGGTGTGCGCGATAACGGCGTATCGAAGTCCTCGGCATATCCCGGAATCCCCATGCAAACCCGCGAGCGCATGAACCAGGCGCTGCCTGTGCTGTTCGGCATGGCCCTGATCCTGGGGTTCCTGGCCTGGGCGCAGCCGGTGGTGGTGCCGGTGGCACTGGCCATCCTGTTCACCTTCCTGCTGGCGCCGGCCTCGAACTGGCTGGAGCGCCGCCGCCTGCCACGCGCCATGGCCTCGGCCATGGTCACGCTGCTGGCATTGGCGATGGTGATCGGCGTGTTCTACGGAGTGACCCGGCAGATCAGCAGCCTGCTCGACGAATATCCGAAATACGAACAGAACGTCACCGCCAAGATCACCCAGTTGCGGGAGCGCGGCCGCACCGGCCTGCTCGACAAGGTGGAGATCGTCAGCGAGCGCCTGAGCCGGCAGCTGGCAAGCAAACGCGTGCAGGACATGAGCGTGGACGAGCGCGAGCTGGCCCAGGCGCAGCCGGTGCGGGTGGTCGAGGAAGGCGCGTTCAGCCTGTCGCAGTTGTGGTCGGTGGCGGGGCCCGCACTGGAACCGATTGCGCTCGCCGGCTTGGTGCTGGTGCTGGTGCTCTTCATGCTGATCAATCGCGAGGATCTGCGCGATCGGCTGATTTCGCTGGTGGGAGTCGGCCAGCTCGCGGGCACCACGCGCGCGCTGGAGGAAGCGGGTGAGCGGGTCAGTCGCTATCTGGTGCTCCAACTCATCATCAATACCGGATTCGGCGTGGCGGTGGGGATCGGGCTGTGGCTGATCGGCCTGCCGTATGCGCCGCTATGGGGATTCTTCGCGGCCCTGCTGCGCTACATCCCGTACCTGGGGCCGTGGCTGGCGGCCACATTGCCGTTGTTGCTGTCGGTGCTGATCGCCCGCGACTGGTCGGTGGCGCTGATGGTGGTGGCCCTGTTCGGCGCGTTGGAGCTGGTGACCAACATGCTGATCGAGCCGATGGCCTACGGCCGCGGGATCGGCGTGTCGCAGGCGGCGCTGCTGATCGCGGTGGCGTTCTGGACGTGGCTATGGGGGCCGGTGGGACTGGTGCTGGCTTCGCCGCTGACCGTGTGCCTGGTGGTGCTGGGACGTTACGTGCCGTTCCTGAAATTCCTCGACACCTTGCTGGGCGACCGCCCGGCGCTGGCGCCATCGCACCGCCTGTACCAGCGCATGCTGGCGCAGGACGAGGCCGAAGCCGCGGAGCTGGTCGACGACTGTGCTGCGCTTGATGGCCTCGATGGCGCCTACGACGATGTGCTGGTCCCCATGCTTGCGCATGCCCGCGACGACTTGCGCGCCGGCCGCCTGGAGCAGGCTGCGCATGACCACCTGGTCAGCGACGCACGCGACCTGGTTGACGCGCACAAGCGGATGATCCGGCCGGAAACCCTGGTTGGCGCGGAGCGCATCGACGTGCTCGGCATCCCATCACGCGATGCGCTGGATGAAGTGGCGGTGTCGATGATGGGCAAGCTGGTGGACGCGGGTCGGGTGGACTGGTCGGTCAGCAATTCTTCGGTGCTGGCCTCGGACGTGGTGAGCATCGTCAAGGAACGGTCGATCCGCGTGCTGGTGCTGGTGGCCGTGCCGCCGGGGGGGCTCGCCCACGTGCGCTACCTGTGCAAGCGCATGCGCGCGGCGGATCCGCTGTTGCCGATCCTGGTGGTGCGTCCGGGCCTGTATGCCGACGACCAGCCGCGCCAGCGACGCGAGTTGCAGGAGGCCGGTGCCACATGGGTTGCGACGTCCATGCGCGAAGCGGTGTCTGAGATCAACAAGCTTGCGATGCTGGGCTGAGTGCGGCGGCGCAGGCGGGATTTGACTTGAATCAGGGCGCCGCACCCGCACGTTGGGCACATTGGGCCCACAGGCGGCCCCACTGATTGCAGGAACACCTCCATGCGCATGGACAAACTCACCTCGCG
>JAZKHR010000031.1:9877-35008 GCA_040385305.1 Pseudomonadota bacterium | reverse complement strand
CGATGCCCATGCCGTTGATCATGCCGATGATGTCTTCGATCTGCTCCGGGTCGACCATGTCGTCGGGCAGGTGGTCGTTGACCTCGGCGTATGTCAGGTAGCCCTGCTCCAGACCCTTGCTGATCAGGATCTTGATGTCGGACTGGGGGGCTGTCTGGCGTTCATTGGCCATGGAATCGGGCTACCGTTCAAGTGACGCGAAGTGAACCCAGCATTATACCGCTCTGCCGGGGCTATGGGCCGCCGAGGCCGCTCAGGCCGTGTCGCGCCTGGCAATGGTGCGCCGGTACGTGCCTGCGCGCGCCAGCTACGGGCGAAGCAGGAAGGTGACCGGCCCGTCATTAACCAGGCTGACCACCATATGGGCACCGAAGCGCCCCGTTTCCACCCCCGGCGCATGAGCGTCACGGCAGGCCTGGACCAACCGGTTGAAACCGACTTCAGCCTCGGCCGGCGTTGCGGCCGCGGTGAAGCTGGGCCGCATGCCGCTGCGGGTGTCCGCGGCCAGGGTGAACTGGCTGACCAGCAACAGGCCGCCGCCGGTGTCCGACAGCGAGCGGTTCATCTTGCCGGCCTGATCCGGGAATACCCGGTACCCAAGCAGGCGCTGCGCCATGCGCAGGACCTGGGCTTCCGTATCACCCGGTTCCATCGCCACCAGGGCCAGCAGGCCCGGGCCGATGGCGCCGACCAGCGCATCGTCCACGGTCACCGAGGCCTGGGTCACGCGCTGGATCAGGGCAAGCATGGCCGCAAGGGTAACCGGGCGCCCGGCTAGACTGAACGCAATGAGCGAACTCGCCGCCGCACTGCTGTACGCCCTGGCCTGGACCGTGGCTCGGCTGCCGTGGCCGCTGCTGCGCGGGGTCGCGGATGCCATTGCCGCGCTGTGGGTGGCGCTGGATGCGCGCGAAAGCCGGGTGGCGCGGCGCAACCTGGAACTGGCCATGCCGCACCTCGCGCCTGCCGAGCGGACCCGGCTGCATCGCGAGATCCTGCGCACCACGGCGCGCCAGGCGTTCGAGACTTTGCGCCTGTGGACACGGCCCGCCGCGCGCAACCTCGCCGACATCATCGAGGTCCATGGGGAGGCATTGTTCGATGCTGCCTTGCGTGATCCGCGCGGCGTGATCGTGGCGGCGCCGCACATGGGCAACTGGGAGCTTCTCAACCACTGGCTGGCGGCCAAGACCCCGCTGGCGATCCTGTACCGGGCGCCGGAATCCGCCATCGGAGAAGCCTTCCTGCGCCGCGTGCGCGCCAATGCCGGCGGCCAGGTCGAACAGGTTCGGGCGGAGGCGGCTGGCGTGCGCACCCTGCTCAAGCGTCTGCAGCAGGGCGGCGTGCTCGGCATCCTGCCCGACCAGCAACCCAAGGCCGGCGATGGCGAGTTCGCCCCGTTCTTCGGCGTGCAGGCGCTGACCATGACCTTGCTTGGGCGGATTGCCGCCCGCAGCGACGCGCAGGTGGTGATGGCGTGGTGCGAGCGCGTTGAAGGCAGTTCTCCGCCGCGCTTCGCGCTGCATGTGGAAGCCGCGCCGCAGGCGATGGCCGACGCCGATCCGCAACGCGCGGTAGCGGCGCTCAACGCCGCGGTGGAAGGGGTGGCCCGGCGCGACCTGGCGCAATACCAGTGGACCTACAAACGCTATACGCTGCGCCCACCAGGCAGCGGCGAAACAACGCCCTACAGCGAATCCCGATGAGCGTACCCGCAGATGCCATCGCCAGTGCGACCTGCCCTGGCCCCACCGACCCCGAACCCGTTGACGCTGATTCCTGGCGCCCGCCGCCTGCACGTGCGGTACGCCTGCATGCGTTGACCACGGCTGCCCTCTGTGCAGCGATCGCGATCGCCGCGCTGGCCGCGCCGTTGCTGGCCGCGGATGACTGGGGCATTTCGCGCAAGGTCCTGGTTGCCGCGGCAGCGCTGGTGCTCGCCGCGCTGGCAGGTGGCTGGTTCGGCGCGCGCCTGCGCCACCAGCGTTGGAAGCTGGATGAGGAAGGCTTGTGGCTGCGCACCGGCCGAGCGTGGTGGCGGGAAACCCGGGTGCCTGCCAGCCGCGTGCAGCACGTGGACCTCAAGCACGGGCCGCTGGAACGGCGGGCGCGACTGGCCACGCTGGTGGTGCATACCGCTGCGGTCCACCTGAGCGGGATCACCGTGCGCGGACTGGACGAGGCCGATGCCCAGGCCCTGCGCGACCAGCTGGCGCGCCAGCTCGACGACGCCGGCGACGCGCTGTAGGCACATGGAGAGCGACGCCACCGACCCCGCCGCGCTGCCGCAGGACGGGCAGGAGCATCGCCTGCATCCGTTGTCCTGGCTGTTCGTGCTGGTGGCCCAGCTCAAGCAGTTCATCCTGCCGTTGCTGGTGCTGCTGTTCGCGGGGCGCGGCGACCGCAACGACATGTGGGGATTGATTGCGGTCGGTGCGCTGGTGCTGGCGTCGCTGGCCGAGTACTTCACCTATCGCTATCGCCTGCACGGCGACGGCATCGTGATCCGCAGCGGCTGGCTGCACCGCAGCGTGCGCGAGATCCCGTTCGCCCGCATCCATAACGTCAGCGTGCAGCAGACATTACTGCACCGCTTGGTGGGCGTGGCCGAAGTGCGGCTGGAATCGGCGGGCGGGGTCAAGCCGGAAGCGCAGATGCGGGTGTTGCGCATGGACCAGGCGCTGGCGCTGGAAGCGCTGGTGCGCCACCGCGGCCCTGGTCCCGGCCTGCCGGGCGCCGCGCCCGATGCCACCATGCCCGATATCGCGCCGCTGCTTACCCTCTCCACCGGCGAACTTGTGCGCCTTGGCCTGATCAGCAACCGCGGCATGCTGGTGGTGGCAGCGGCCTTTGGCGCGCTGGCCCAGACGGGAGACAACGTGTTCGGCGTGCTGGTGGAGCGCTGGGGCAGGGTCGCTTTCGGCGGTGTGTCGCAATGGGTGGGCCGGCACCTGCACGACAGCGTTCTTGGCATGGTGGTGACCGCCGCCAGCCTGCTGCTGGTCGCGCTGCTGCTGGTGCGCCTGCTGTCGGTGGTGCTGGCCATCCTCCAGTACCACGGCTTCATCCTCAGCGAGGACGCCGGGCGCCTGCGGGTCGAGCGCGGGCTGCTGGCCCGTTCGCGCTCCAGCGCCAAGCGTGGCCGCATCCAGGCCTGGTCGCTGCGCGAGGGTGTGCTGCACCGCTGGTTCGACCGCCGCAGCCTGCGCGTGGACACCGCCGCCGGCCAGCGCGGGCAGCAGGAACAGCAGCACACCTTGAAGGACCTGGCGCCGATCGCAACGCCCGCGCATTGCGATGACCTGATCCTGCACTTCCTGCCAGGCTCCGGTTGGGGCGCGCTGGATTGGCAGCCGCTGCACCGGCATGCGTGGCTGCGCATCGCCATGCCGGGCCTGTTGTTCGCGCTGGTGGCGGTGGCGGCGCTGTGCTGGCGCTTCGGCAGCTGGGGCCTGCTGGCGTTGGCGCTGCTGCCGCTGCAGCTGTGGCGCGCACGTCGCATCGCCGGCGCCTGCGGCTGGGCCTGCAACGGGCGCCTGGTGGCGTGGCGCACGGGCTGGTTGTCGAAGACCTGGAACTTTGCCGAAGTGGGCAAGCTGCAGGCGCTGCGCCTATCGCAGTCTCCGCTGGACCGCAGGCTGGGCATGGCCAGCCTGTTGCTGGACACAGCGGGCGCTTCGCCGTTCGGGGCGCCGCTGCACCTGCACAACCTGCCCGAGCAGGCTGCGCGGGACCTCTCAGTGCGGTTGGGGTCGCAGTTGGCCCGACGCCCCCTTCACTGGTAACGGCTGCACCGGCAACTGTTGCGCCGGAAGTCCGCGCCACTCACCGGCCCGCCACACCTGGATCCAGCGCATGCGGAAGCGCTGTTGCAGCACCGGCTGCGGGCCGGGATGCATCCACGCTTCGCGCGTATTCACCACCAGCAGGTCCCGCGGATGGGCCACGGCCCATGCCCGAGCGCCGGCTTCGTCGAGCACTTCGACCGGATCATGCAGGCGCCCCGCAAAATGGAACTGCAGCTGGTACTCGCCCAGGTACGCGATACGGGTGCCGGCGCGTTGCGCGTCGCCCAGCAATTTCGCGGTCTGGGTGAAGTTGAAATGGACCCGGAACGAAGGCGTCAGCGCCCCGTAGATCAAGGCAACTGCCAGCAACATGCCAAAGGCCTGCACCGGCAGGGCGCGCCAGCGCAGCACGACGATGCCGACCAGCGCCATCGCCACGCCCGCCACCGGCGTGCTGGTCCGCAATTCTTCCGGAAACGGACGCTGCATCGCCGCCATCACCCATGGCGCGGCGAGCATGCATGTGGCGAGCGCCAACACCGTTACGCCCACCGCGACGCCAAGCCTGGGGCGCGCGTCTGCGGCCACTGCAAGCAAAAGCGCGAATGCGGCGAAATCTGGCAACAGGTAGTACGGCTGCTTGCCGCTGATCAGGCTGAAGGCGAGCATCATGCCCACTGCCCAGATCCACGCGAAACGGTTGCCGTCATCGCGCCACAAGGCAGGCACCTGCTGCCACCACCATTTCGACCACCACCACGGCGCCATCAGCCCCAGCAGCACCGGTGCATACCACCACCACGGCTCGGCGTGGTCGAAGCTGTTGCTGATGCGGCCGGCGGTCTGCGTCACCAGCAGCGCGCGGCGGTAGTCGGGATCACCGAGGGTCAGCGCGGGCACCAGCCACACGGCGAACAATGCGCAACCAGCCAGCGTTGCCAGCGCGGCGTTGCGTGCGAATGCCGCGCCATCCTGCCGCGCAAGCGGATGCCACCAGCGCGCCGCCAGCAGCGGCACGCCAAGGTGCAGCAGCACCACCGGACCCTTGGCCAGCAGTCCTGCACCCACCGCCAGTGCGAAGCCCGGCCACCAGGGCCGCCAGCCATCACCCTCGCGGCGGCATAACGCCAGCAGGCCAGCGAGCACCGCCACCGTCAACGGCAACTCGTACATCACCTGCAGCGAAAACAGGAAGTAGAACCACATGCCTGCCATCGCCCACGCAGCAAGCAGCGGCACCTGCGGACGCTCCGGATACAGGCGACGCGCCAGCAGCCCGGTCTGGACGATCACGACCATGCCCAGCAGCACCTGCAACACGCGTGGCCACACGTCGCCGACGCCGAACAGCAGCCAGCCCGCGTGGATCAGCCACGGCACCAGCGGCGTCTTGTGCGAATACGGCACGCCATTGAACAGCGGCACCAGCCAGCTGCCGCGGTCCCACATCTCCCACGCCACGGCCAGCGTGCGCGTGGAATACAAGGGCATCGGGTCGTGCAGGAAAATCGAAATCAGCGCCAGGGCCGTCCAGGCCAGCAGCGGTGCGCGCAGTTCGCGCAGGTCTTGGAATCGGGTCATCGCGCGAAGGATACGGTGCGCCTGCGTGCCGCGCATGGGACACTAGCAGGCATGCGCGCGACCGCGAACCCATTGCCGTTGTCCGGCGTCGTCATCGCCTTCAACGAGGCGGACCGCATCCGTCGCTGCGTCGCCTCGTTGGTGCCCTTGTGCAGCGAAGTCCTGGTGCTTGATTCGGGATCCACCGACGACACGGCCGCCATCGCCAGCGAGGCCGGCGCACGCGTGGTCCAGCAACCCTGGCTCGGCTTTTCCGCACAGAAGAACGCGGCAATCGCCATGGCCACGCAGCCGTGGGTGCTGCTGCTGGATGCCGACGAATGGCTGGATGAACGGGCACCCGACGCCATCCGCCTGCTATTCGAAACCGGCAGGATCGACACGGCGGATGTCTGGCGCCTGCATCTCCGCACCCACTTCCTGGGAACCGTGCTCAGCCATGGCGGTCGCGGGCGTGAGCCGGTCGATCGAATGTTCCGCGCCGACGTGCGTTACCGCGATGCCCTGGTGCATGAGGCGCTGGCACTGTCCGGAAAGCGCATCGGCACCGTGCGGGCCCGCATCGAGCACGACACGGCCCGCAGCGAGGCCCACTACGCAGCCAAGCTGCAGCGCTACGCGGAGCTGTGGGCACAGCAGCGCCACGCAGAGGGACGCCGCGCCAGCGCCATCTCGGCGCCCCTGCATGCCTTGGCCAACTGGCTCAAGAACTACCTGTTTCGCGGCGGCTTCCTGGATGGCGGCCAGGCATGGCGCTTCCACCAGCTGCATGCGCGCTACGTGCACCAGAAATACCGGCTACTGCACGCCTCCCGCACAGCGTGAAGTTGCTGCGGCCGGCAGCAGCCACCACTGGCGCCGGTTCGCATTGCCCATGTCGCGTGCCTGTGCCTGGTCCGCGCAACTCGGCAACACGCTGCCTTCGACCAGCAACCAGCGCGAAGCAGCGGCGGCCGACTGCCAGCGCAGGCCATCGGCGAACTGCTCCTCGCCACTGCGCTTGAAGCCGAAGGTGGTGGCCGGTCGGTCGGCCATCAGCAGCTGCTGTTCGCGCCAGCCGACCAGGCCGAGTTGTGCATCGGCGCCCATCGCCTGGCCCACGCGCCGCATCAGCCCGCGCGCGGAGGAGCCGTCATTGAGCAGCGGCGTTCCCACCAGCGAATACAGCACCCACAGCGCCGACATCACCACCACCAGCGCATGCACCACACGGCGACGGCCACACCACAGCAGCGCGCCCATGCCGATACCGCCGATGGCGACGAACATCAACGCCAGGCCATGGCTGACTCCCGTCTCGCGGCCATCCATGAACTTGCGCTCGAAGCCCGGCTCGCCGAACAGCATCGCAAGCCCGGCACCCAGCGCGGCCAGCGACAACAGCGCAACGAAGCCCAGCAGCAGGCGCTGCGCACTCGGCTTGCGCAGGATGCCGGGCAACAGCGGCGCCAGCGCCAGGCACAGCATCGGCAGGGCCGGCAGGATGTACATGTCGCGCTTGCCGGACGGGATGCTGAAGAACACCAGCACCAGCAGCACCCAGCCCAACGGCAGCAGGTAGCGCGTATCGCGCCGTTGCAGGCGGCGCCGCCACGCGGGAATCGCCCACGGCAGCGCCAGCATGGTCGGCAACCACGCGGTCAGCGCCACTTCGATGAAGTACCAGGGCGGTTGGCCGTGGTGCCAGGCGTTGGCGTAGCGGGTGACGGTCTGCCGCAGCAGGATGTCATCGACATAGGCGCGGTAATCGGCGGATGCGTTCCCAAGCGCGGACACCAGCATTGGCACCAGCCACACGCAGCACGCAGCGACGAAGGCCAGCGGGCCCAGCCAGAATTTCGGATCGCGTGCGTGCAGGCGCACGCCCGGCCAACCGCGCAGCGAGGCGAACGCTGCCGGCAGCAACATCAGCAGCGCAATCACGCCCACGCCCTTGCTGATCGTGCCGAGCCCCGCTGCCGCCCAGCCCAGCGCCCACATCCGCCAGTCCGGCCCGCGCAGCACGTGCCGCAGCAGGCCGTAGTTGGCGAGGGTGATCCAGAACACCACCAGTGGATCGATCTGCGCCTTCTTCGCCTGCCACGTGAACTGCAGGGTCAGCAGTACTGCCCACCCGGCGTACAGGCCGACGCGCCGGGTCCATAGCCGCGTGCCCAGGTCGACCACGCACCACAGCGTGCCCAGCGCAGCCAGCAACGATGGCAGCAGGAAGGCGATGCGCCAGTTGCCAAACACCGTGTATGCCGCTGCCTGCAACCACATGAACAGTGGCGGCTTGTCCGAATACAGCTCGGTGCCGCGATGCGGGAACAGCCAGTCGCCGCTCTCCACCATCTGCCTGGCCACCAGCGCGAAGCGCGGCTCGTCGGCCGGCCATGGATCACGCAGGCCCAGGCCCGCGCCCAGGATCAGCAGGGCGAACAACCAGAACAGCCAGGTGGCGCGTTTGATCTGGTCGCTGGTCAGGCTGGGCAGTCGGGTCATCGCGCGATGATAGCGATGGCCTGTTATCGCTTTCTCAGCCGCGCATAGAAGAAACCATCCATGCCTTCCTCGCCGGGCAACCGTTGGGTGCCGAAGCCGGTGTCGTGGCCAAACGATGCATCCAGCGGCTCGAGCATCGCTTCCGGGGTGCGCGCCAGGAACGCGCTGACCTGCGCACTGTTCTCTTCGCGCAGGATCGAGCAGGTCGCGTACAGCAGCACGCCGCCCGGCGCGAGCAAGGGCCACGCGGTGTCCAACAACGCACGCTGGATGCCGGCAAGCGTTGCGATGTCGTCCTCGCGTCGATGCAGCAAGACGTCCGGCTGGCGACGCACGATGCCGGTGGCGCTGCACGGCGCATCGATCAGGATCGCGTTGAACCGTTCCCCATCCCACCACGTGTCGGGCTGCGCGGCATCCGCTGCGCGGCTTTCGACTTCCAGCTGCAGGCGGGCGAAGGTCTCCTGCATGCGGCGTACCCGGCGCGCGTCGATGTCCAGCGCCGTCACCCGCAGGGACGCGTCGCGCTCCAGCAGGTGGGCAGCCTTGCCGCCGGGCGCAGCGCAGGCGTCCAGCACGCGCGCACCAGGCGGTGCCGCGAGCGCGTCGGCCACGCGTTGCGCGGCGCCGTCCTGCACCGAGACCATGCCGGCATCGAACCCGGGCAACTGCTGCACCGGAACGCCGGACTGCAGGCGCAGGCCGTCGGCAGGCACGTCGTCCGCGATGGCTTCGATCCCCGCGTCACGTAGCCGATCGGCATAGTCGTCGCGCGTGGACATCCGGCGGTTGACGCGCAACCACATCGGCGCGACCTGCGCGCTCTCCGCGAAGATGGACGCCGCGTTCTGCGGCCAATCCATGCGCACACGTTGGGCCAACCAGTGGGGCCAGGCGCCGGCGGCCTCCACTTGCGGCAGGCCTTCGCGCTGGGCGCGGCGCAGCAGGGCGTTGACCATCCCCGCCTGGTGCGTGCGACCGAGCGCGCGCGCGGCATCGACGGTGGCAGCCACCGCGGCATGGGCGGGCAAGCCCATGTCGATCTGGGCAAAGCCGGCATGCAGCAATGCGCGCAAGTCGTGGTCGCGGGCACCCAGCGGCCTCGGCATCCACCCGGCCAGTGCGGCGTCATAGCGCGCGCGTTGGCGCAGCGCCGCGAACACGATGGCCTCGACCAGGGCGCGGTCGCGTGGATCCGGCAACGCCGGCAGGCCCGCGGCCAGCGAGGCCTTCAGCGAGCGTCCCTGGTGCAATACCGCGTCCAGCACCTGTACGGCGGTCACCCGGCTGGCGACACCGGCACTCACCGCACCAGCGCGCGCTGCGCGTTGAGGAAGTCGGCGGCGGTAATCGCCTTGCCGCCGTCACGCTGCAGCACCCTGATGCGCAGCACGCCCACGCCGCAGGCGATGTCGATGCCCTCGCGGCCGGCGCGCAGCACGCTGCCCGGGGTCGCTTCGTGCGCTTCGTCGAGGGCCACAGCGCCATGCACGCGGATCCGCTCGCCGGCCAGCACCGCTTCGGCCATCGGCCACGGGTTGAAGGCACGCACCTTGTTGGCCAGCAGTGGCGCCGGCTGCGACCAATCGAGCCTGGCCTCCGCCTTGTCCAGCTTGCGCGCGTAGGTCACGCCGGCCTCGGGCTGCGGCTGCGGCGGCAGCTGGATGGTGGCGCGGAGCAGGCCCAGTCCATCGCCCAGTACCTGCGCGCCCAATGCAGCCAGGCGGTCGTGCAACTGACCGCCGGTTTCGGCGGGACCGATTTCAAGCGACTGCGACAGCAGCACCGGGCCGGTATCCAGGCCTTTTTCCATGCGCATCAGGCATACGCCGGTGCGGCTGTCGCCGGCCTCGATGGCGCGCTGGATCGGCGCCGCCCCGCGCCACCGCGGCAGCAGCGAGGCATGCACGTTCCAGGCGCCATGCACCGGGATGTCGAGCACCGACTGCGGCAGGATCAGGCCGTAAGCCACCACCACCAGCAAGTCCGGCTTGAGCGCGCGCAGCGCGTCCTTCGACAGCGCCGCCTTGAAATTCTCCGGCTGCAGCACGGGGATGCCGCGGAGCACCGCCTCGCGCTTGACCGGCGATGGGGTGAGTTCGCGCCCGCGCCCGGCAGGGCGGTCGGGCTGGGTGTACACGGCGACCACCTCCGCGCGCGATGCCGCCGCGCGCAGGCAGGGCACGGCGAACTCCGGCGTGCCCGCGAAGACGATGCGCATGGATCAGGCCGCGCTGGCTTGCTTGCGCTGCTTCGCCAGCTTCTTGCGCACCATCTCCCGCTTCAACGGGCTGAGGTAGTCGACGAACAGCTTGCCGTCCAGGTGGTCCATCTCGTGCTGGATGCACACCGCGAGCACGCCGTCTGCCTCCATGGTGAATGGCCGGGCGTTGCGGTCCAGCGCGTCCACCGTGATCACGTCGCTGCGGGTGACGTCGGCATAGATGCCGGGCACCGACAGGCAGCCCTCCTGGTAGACCTGCTCGCCCTGGCGTGCACCGATCACCGGGTTGATGAACACCAGCGGCCGGGTTTGGTCCTCGCTGACGTCTATCACCATGAAACGCTGGTGCACGTCGACCTGGCTGGCCGCAAGGCCGATGCCCGGGGCCTCGTACATGGTTTCGAACATGTCGTCGAGCAGGGCCTGGAAGCCGGGTTCGGCGAGGCGCGCGGGGTCTACCGCAACGGCCTTGGTGCGCAGGCGGGGGTCGGGGAATTCGAGGATTGGGAGAAGGGCCATGGTGGTATTCCGGGGACGACGGGCCGCGACCGCGACCCACGTCGCAATTGTAGCGCGGCATGCCTTGCCGGCTGCTTGCCAGCGGCCGCGGTATGTGGGCTATAGTGGCTGCGCTTCAGGGGGTTTTTGCGATGGGGAGCGGGGAGATGGCTGCCATGTTTGAACGAGTTTCTAAAGTGCTGGCCCCGCGTGGCCTGCGTACCATGTTTGCCGTGGCACTGCTGACGGTAGCGACGTTCGCAGCCGCGGTGGAACTGCGCGGTGGTCATCCCGACACTTACGTCGTCAAGCGTGGCGACACGCTCTGGGATATCGCCGGCCGGTTCCTGCAGCGCCCGTGGCTGTGGCCGGAAATCTGGCAGGCCAACCCGCAGATCCGCAACCCGCACCTGATCTATCCGGGCGACGTGATCAGCTTGGCTTACCTCGACCGCGTCGGCTTGGCCCGCGGGCCGGGTGGCAGCCCGATCAACGCGGTCCCGCTGTCCCAGGTCGAGCCGTTCCTGAAGGACCTGCGGATCGTCGACAGCATCGAAGGCCTGCCCTACGTGGTCGGCCTCGAGGAAGACCGCCTGCGCAGCAGCAATGGCCAAGTGGCCTACGTGCGCGGCATCGACGGCATTGCCCCCGGCCAGCGTTTCCTGGTGGTGCGCCCCGAAAAGCGGTATCGCCACGTCGCGCGCTCCGGGCTTTGCTGTGACCTGTTCCAGACCGAGGACCTCGACAGCCGCGGCCAGCACATGCGCGAGGGCGGCACGTTCTGGAGCAACGTGGTGTTCCCCAGCAAGAGCACCGAGTTCATGGGCTACGAGCTGATGACCCAGTCCACCGGCACGGTCACCCGTGGCGAGGTGGGCGGCATCCAGGCCTCGACCCTGGTGCTGGACAGCGAAGGCCGCGAAGTGCGGGTGGGCGACCGCCTGATCCCGATCGACGCGCAGCGCTACGACCTGCAGTTCTTCCCGCACCCGCCGAAGCAGCAGCAGGAGTACGGCCGCCTGCAGGTGACGGCGGTCGCCGACATGCTCACCACCGGTGGCCCGAACGACGTCATTGCGATCTCCGGCGGCAGTAACCAGGGCATCGACAACGGCACCGTGTTCTCCGTGTGGCGGCGCGGCCAGTCCACGCCCGACCGCATGAAGGTGAGCTTGGACCGCGACGAGGACACCGTGCCGTACCCCGACAAGGTGCGCCTGCCTGACGAGTTCGCCGGCCACGCGATGGTGTTCCGCACCTTCGACAAGGTCAGCTACGCCCTGGTCATGAGCAGCGTCAAGCCGACCCGCGTGGGCTACGAGCTGAAGCACCCGGACGCGCCTTACTGAGGCCTGGCCGGTGCCAGTCAGGAGTTTCCTGACGCAGGTTCGCGACGGCGCCCGAGGGCGCCGTCGTCGTATGCGGCCGATGCTGGGCACATGACCCGTCCCTTGCCTGCCGATGCCCCCTCGCTGCTGCGCCTGCTCGCCAGCGGCATCCGCGCCGGCGCTATCCGGCGCCTGCTGGGCAGTCATGGCAGCGCGCGGTCGGTACTCGCCGCCGGCCAGCGCGACTGGGCAAGCCACGGACTCGACGCGCGGGCCTGCAACGCCCTGCGCAACCCGGACCAAGATGCCCTGGGACGCGGCGAACGCTGGCTGGCGGCACCGGCGCGGCAACTGATCGGCTGGCAGCAACTCGAATACCCCCCGCTGTTGCGGCGCATCCCCAGCCCGCCGGCCATGTTGTTCGTGGACGGCGATGCCGACCTGCTGTGGCGGCCTTCGGTGGCCGTCGTCGGCAGCCGGGCGGCCACCAGCGGTGGCTGCGGGAATGCCGCAACCTTCGCGCAGGCGCTGTCGCAAGCAGGGTTGTGCGTGGTCAGCGGGCTGGCCGCCGGCATCGACGCGGCCGCCCACGTGGCAACGCTCGACGCGGGCGGCGCAACCGTCGCCGTGCTCGGCACCGGCCCCGACGTGCCCTACCCGCCGCGCCACCGCCCGCTTCGGGATCGGGTGGCCGCGCACGGCGCGGTGGTCAGCGAACACCTGCCGGGCACCGGGCCATTGCGCCAGCATTTCCCCAGCCGCAACCGGATCCTGGCGGGGCTCAGCCTGGGTTGCGTGGTGGTGGAAGCCGCCGAGCGCTCCGGAGCGCTGATCAGCGCCCGGCTGGCGGCGGAGGTGGGGCGCGAGGTATTCGCCCTGCCCGGCTCCATCCACAACCCGATGGCCCGCGGCTGCCACCGCCTGATCCGCGAAGGCGCCACTCTGGTGGAATCTCCGTCCGAGGTGCTGGAGGTGCTCGCCCCCTTGGCCGCCGACCTCGCGCGCGCCCTGCGCGGCGACCTGGAGGCCAGCCCCAAGGCCGCGCCGATGCCCGTGGCCAGCAGCGCCCCGGGAGGCGCGGACTACAACCGGTTGTGGCAGGCACTGGGCCATGACCCCACCGGTATGGATGAACTGGCCGAGCGCAGCGGATTGACGGCCGCTGAGCTGTCGGCCATGCTGCTGGCGCTGGAGCTGGAGGGACGCGTGGCGTCCGAGCATGGCCGCTATAGCCGGCTCGGGGTCTGACAGCAGTTCAACGCGCCATTGGCGCAGGCCGGGGGACATGAAAGAAAGCATCCTGGACGTCCTGCTCTACCTCTTCGAGCACTACTTCACCAACGACGCCATCGACTCCGGCGACGATTTCACCGACCGCGACGGCCCGCTGATGGGCGAGTTGACCGATGCCGGCTTCTCCACCGCCGAAGTCCGCAAGGCCTTCGACTGGCTGGACGCGCTGGCGCGCCAGCGGCCGGCGCCCGGCCAGGCGCGCAGCAACGGCCCGACCCGGGTGTTCCACGGCAGCGAGATGGACAAGCTGGACACCGAGTCGCGCGGGTTCCTGCTGTTCCTGGAGCAGCACGGCATCCTCGACCCGGACCAGCGCGAACTGGTGCTGGACCGCGCCATGGCGCTGGACCAGGACGAGTTGGACCTGGACGATCTGAAGTGGGTGGTGCTGATGGTCCTGTTCAACCAGCCAGGCTCGGAAGCGGCTTACGCCTGGATGGAAACCCAGATGTTCCTGGACGAGCCGGAACCCGTGCATTGACGGGAATCTCACTAGGCGTGCGACTGACTGGTGCTTGACAGCCCCCGCCCCGGCGTGATTCCACTGTAAATAGGACAAGTGCTCTACGCCCGGGCGCCTGCGCATGCAGGCAGCACCCCGGGCGTTGCCTTCTGCGCGCGCCTGTCGCCGCCTTCACCGCACCACCGGAACCCGCGTCACATGCCCAAGAACCTGCTCATCGTCGAATCGCCGGCCAAGGCCAAGACGATCAACAAATACCTCGGCAAGGATTTCACTGTCCTTGCGTCGTACGGCCACGTCCGCGACCTGGTGCCGAAGGAGGGCGCAGTGGATCCGGACAACGGCTTCGCCATGCGCTACGACCTGATCGAGAAAAACCAGAAGCACGTCGAGGCCATCGCCAAGGCCGCCAAGGGCGCAGAGCACCTGTTCCTGGCCACCGACCCGGACCGCGAGGGCGAGGCCATCAGCTGGCACATCGCGGAGATCCTCAAGGAACGCGGACTACTCAAGGACCGCACCCTGCAGCGGGTGGTGTTCACCGAGATCACGCCACGCGCCATCAAGGAAGCCATGGCCAAGCCGCGCGCGATCGCCGCGGACCTGGTGGATGCGCAGCAGGCGCGCCGCGCGCTGGACTACCTGGTCGGCTTCAACCTGTCGCCGGTGCTGTGGCGCAAGGTGCAGCGCGGCCTTTCAGCCGGACGCGTGCAGTCACCTGCGTTGCGCATGATCGTCGAGCGCGAGGAAGAGATCGAGGCATTTAAGGCCAACGAATACTGGTCGGTCGAGGCCGAAGTCGCGCATCCGTCGCAGGGCTTTACCGCGCGGCTTTCAAAGCTCGACGGCAAGAAGTTCGTGATCGACACCAAGAACCTCGAGTTCAGCCTCACCGACGGAGAATCCGCGGAGGCCGCGCGCTCGCGCGTCACCACGGCAGCCGCGGGCGCACTGCACGTCACCGACGTGGCCAGCAAGGAGCGCAAGCGGCGGCCCTCGCCTCCGTTCACCACCTCCACCCTGCAGCAGGAAGCTGCGCGCAAGCTGGGCTTCACCACCCGCAAGACCATGCAGGTCGCGCAGAAATTGTACGAAGGCGTGGCCATCGGTGAGGAAGGCACGGTCGGCCTGATCAGCTACATGCGTACCGACTCGGTCAACCTGTCGCAGGACGCGCTGCAGGAAATCCGCGACGTGATCGCGCGCGACTTCGGCACCGCGTCGTTGCCGGACCAGCCCAACACGTACCAGACCAAGTCCAAGAACGCGCAGGAAGCCCACGAAGCCGTGCGCCCGACGTCGGCGCTGCGCACGCCATCGCAGGTGGCCCGCTTCCTTACCGACGACGAGCGCAAGCTCTACGACCTGGTGTGGAAGCGCGCCGTCGCCAGCCAGATGATCCCGGCCACCTTGAACACCGTGAGCGTGGAGCTCGCGGCGGGCAGCGAGCACAGTTTCCGCGCCACCGGCACCACCGTTGTCGTCAGCGGCTTCCTCGCCGTGTACGAGGAGGGCAAGGACACCAAGGCGTCCGACGACGACGACGAGGGCCGCAAGCTGCCGCTGATGAAGCCGGGCGACCGCATCCCGCTGGACCGTATCCACACCGACCAGCATTTCACCCAGCCACCGCCGCGCTTCACCGAGGCCTCGCTGGTCAAGGCGCTGGAGGAATACGGCATCGGCCGGCCGTCGACGTATGCGTCGATCATCCAGACTCTGCTGTTCCGCAAGTACGCGGAGATGGAAGGCCGCAGCTTCCGCCCCAGCGACGTGGGCCGCGCGGTCAGCAATTTCCTCAGTTCGCATTTCACCCGCTACGTCGACTACGACTTCACCGCCAAGCTCGAGGACGAACTCGACGCGGTGGCCGCCGGCGAGGAGGACTGGATCCCGCTGATGGAGAAATTCTGGGGCCCGTTCAAGGAACTGGTGGACGAGAAGACCGAGAGCGTGGACCGCAGTGAAGCCAGCGGCGCGCGCGAGCTCGGCATCGACGCCAAGTCCGGCAAGCCGGTCAGCGTGCGCCTGGGCCGCTATGGGCCGTACGTGGCGATCGGCGCGCAGGAAGACGAGGACCGCACCTTTGCCTCGCTGCGGCCCGGCCAGTCGATGCACACCATCTCGCTGGAAGACGCCATCGAGCTGTTCAAGCTCCCGCGCAAGCTGGGCGAATCCAACGACGAGCAGGTCAGCGTGGGCATCGGCCGCTTCGGTCCGTTCGCCAAGCGCGGCGCCGTGTATGCCTCGCTGAAGAAGGAGGACGATCCGTACACCATCGATCTTGCCCGCGCGGTGTTCCTGATCGAGGAAAAGGAAGAGATCGCCCGCAACCGCATCATCAAGCAGTGGGCCGAGAGCGAGATCCAGGTACTCAACGGCCGCTACGGTCCGTACCTGTCCGACGGCAAGCTCAACGGCAAGATCCCGAAGGACCGCGATCCCGCTTCGTTGACGCTGGAGGAAGCGCAGCAGTTCATGGCGGAAACCGGCAAGCCGGCCCGCAAGGGCTTCGGGGCCAAGAAGGCGGCGGCGAAGAAAGTCGCGGTCAAGAAAGCACCGGCCGACAAGAAGCCTGCGAAAAAGGCCGCGAAGAAAGCAGCATCCAAGAAGGTAGCCAAGAAAAGCGCGGTCAAGAAGGTCGTGAAGAAGGCCTATGTCAGCCCGCACCCCGAGCCGGCCAAGCCGCTGCTGACCGCGGCCAGGGTCGAAATCGGCAAGAAGCGCATCATCAAGAAGCCGGCGCGCGAAGAGGCGCCGTTCTGACCTGGCGATGACGGCTGCCTGCACCCTCGACGTCGCCATCGCCGCGCTGCAGCGCGGCGGGGTCATTGCCTATCCCACCGAAGCCGTGTGGGGACTGGGCTGCGATCCGCTCGATGAAGCCGCGGTGCTGCGCCTGCTGGCGCTGAAGCAGCGTGACGTCGACAAGGGCCTGATCCTCGTCGCCGCCAGCGAGCCGCAGCTCGCGCCCTACATCGACCTGAACGTGCTCGGCGAAGCACAGCGTGCCGCAGTGCGCGCCTCCTGGCCTGGCCCGCATACGTGGATCGTGCCCGCCTCTGGAAGCGCGCCGCGCTGGATCACCGGGGAGCATGCCGGCATCGCGGTGCGGGTCAGCGCGCATCCGCCGGTGGTGGCGCTGTGCGAGGGCTTCGGTGCCGCGCTGGTATCGACCAGCGCCAACCGTGCTGGCGACCCCGCACCGCGGCACCGCGACGCACTCGATCCCCGCATCGTGGCCGGCGTGGACGCGCTGCTGGCCGGCGAAACCGGCGACCTGCTGCGCCCCACCGAAATCCGCGATGCCGCAACGGGCGCCGTCCTGCGTCTTTGAGTGAAGCTGCGCGCGTCAGCCGCCCCGTCCGGGCACTTGCGATTCAGCCGGTTCCCAGCACTATGCACCCATGACGCGTGTCCTCTCCATCGCCGCGCTGCTGCTGTGCACCGCCCTGGCCGCGCGCGCGCAGAGCGGTGACGTGCGCATCTACCGCTGCACCGACGCCTCCGGCAAGCAGACCCTGCGCGACACCCCGTGTCTCAAGGGGCAGCAGGAACAGGTGCGCGAGATGCTGCGGCCCAAGGACGCGCCGGTCCGACGTTCGGCCATGCCCACGCGCCCAGCCGAACGCACGGCAGACACCCAGCGCTACGTGGTGCTGGCGCCGCCGCAGGCCATGTACGAATGCATGGACCCGGACGGCAAGCGCTACACCAGCGCCAACGGCGACGGCAATCCGCGCTGGGTGCCACTGTGGACCTTGGGCGATCCGTATTTCGGGCGCCCGCGCAATCTCGATGGCGATCGCGGCAGCTTCCGCCCGGCGCCCTCCGGCAATACCGCGATCGGCCGGCCGCAGCAGGAATCATCCGAACGCATCGCAGGACTCCCGCCAAGGCGCCCGATGAGCCGTGACTGGCCCTCCGCCAGCGGCGGGGGGCAGTGGATCCGCGATACCTGCGCGATGCTGCCGCCGTCCGAAACCTGCGCCCGCCTGCGCGACCGCCGCGACGAGATCCGCACCCGCTTCTTCAATGCGATGCCCTCCGAGCGCGACCTGCTGCGCAGCGAGGAACGCGGCATCAACGCCCGCCTGGACAACGACTGCGGGATCCGATGAAGCGCTGGCTGCTGATCGCGCTGCTGCTGTTGCCGGCGCCGCAGGCGCTGCGCGCGCAGGAGACGCTGTTCTACAAATGCACGGATGCCAGGGGCAGCGTGTCCATGCAGAACGGCACGCCCTGCGCCGCCGGCATGAAGCAGGAAATCCGCCGCATCGGCGAGGTGCGCACGGTGCCTGTGCCGGACCGCAAGCCGGTGGTTGAAGCCGCGCCAACTGCGCCAGTGTATGGCGAGTTCGTGCTGGTCAGCGGCCCCAACATGAAGCGGGCGCCCGCGCCGGAAGCCGCTGCCCTGCCGCCTCCGCCGCCCCTGTTCCAGTGCCGCACCTGGGAAGGCAACGACTACCTGGGCGACATCGACGACCCGCCCGCGCGCTGCATGCCGCTGCAGGTCACCGGCATCGATGGCAGCCTGGCGCTGGGCGCGGGCGAGGCCTGCGAGATGAAGCCCGACACGTGTACCGCCGTTCCCGCGGAGACCCTTTGCGAAGCCTGGCTGCGTCGCCTGGACGAAGCCGATTTCAAGCGCAAGTACGCCGGTGACGACAACCAGGCCGAACGCGACGCCGCGTTCGCCGGGATCGAGGCCAAGGTCAACGCGAGTTTCTGTTCACCGGTGGCCCCGGGCGCAAACGCCACCATGGCAGATGCACCCGTTCAGAACCCGTAGCGCAGGAAGCCGCCATCCACCGCGATGCATTCGCCGGTGATGTAACTCGCCGCCGGCAGGCACAGGAACGCGACTGCGGCGGCCACTTCCTCCGGTTCGCCGATGCGTCCCAGCGGGGTGCGCAGCAGCACTTCGTCGAGGTAATCGGGATCGGACAACTTGTCGGACGTGCGACGGGTGCGGATGTACCACGGCGCTACGCTGTTCACGCGCACGCCGTCCTCGGCCCATTCCACCGCCAGGTTGCGGGTCATCTGGTGCAGCGCCGCCTTGCTCATGCCGTAGGGCACGCCGCTGCGCACGTGGATCATGGCCGACACGCTGCCGATGTTGACGATGCTGGAGGCCGCGTGTTTGGTCAGCAGCGGATACGCGCCGCGACACAGTTCGAAGGCGGAGAACAGGTTGGTCTCGAAGATGCCGCGCCACTGGTCCTCGCCGTAGTCCAGCGCCGGCCGGGTCAGGTTGCCGCCCGCGTTGTTGACCAGGATGTCCAGGCCGCCGTGGTCGGCCACCCAGTCGAGGATGTCGCCGCGCTGCTCGTCGTCGGTGACGTCCGCAGCCAGGGCAACCACCGCGTCTTCGGGGCCGGGGAATTCCTCTTCCAGGTCGGCGCGCGCACGATCCAGCGCGGCGGCGTTGCGCGCCACCATCAGCACCTGCGCGCCCAGCCCCAGCAACTCGCGGCAGATCGCAAGGCCTATGCCGGCGCTGGCACCGGTTACCAGCGCGCGTTGTCCATCCAGGCTCCAGCGTTTGCGATCCATGCGTGCTCCTGCGCGTTCGGTCCCGGGCGTAGCATAGGCCGATGCCGGCCCTTCCTGCCGCGTCGACGCTGGAGCCCGTGATGCGAACCGCCAACGCCACCCTGGTCGTGCTTGCCTGTGTCGCCCTCAACGGCTGCTCGCCGCCGGGACCACCGGACGAGGAGCGGCGCCCCGCGCCGCAGGCGGGCGCGCAGGCGCAGCCGCGCTCGGCGATCGTGCGCAACGCGGAGGCCTACAAGGACAGCGCGCGCTCAGCGGAAGCGGAGTCGCTGGAAGCCGCCGACCGCCAGCGCGCGGAGATCGACGCACAGACGCAGTGATCGAGTTCGCGGGCAGTTCGAGCCTGGCGAACAACCCTGGTCGGGCCGCCCTGCTGGACCAACCGCGTTCGCCTGCTACGCGGCGTCCCCCAAGCCTGCGATCAGAACGTGGTGCAGAAACAATGCGCCAGCGCGCGCACGCGCACCTTGCCGCGTTGTTCGAGCGCGGCATCCAGCACCCGCAATGGCGCCTGCGCCTGCACGTGCTGCAGCAGCAGGGCTTCGCCGACGCCGGTCGCGCGCAGCAGGCCGAGGCCAAGGCGGCCCTCGATCAACCCGCCGAACCACTGTTCGAACGGCTTGGCGCCCGGCTCGATGTAGCGTGCCTGCCACGCCTCCGGCTTGCCGAGCTTGGCCCGCGCGGCGGCATCGGCCACCGCGGCATCGAGCCCGCCGAAGTCATCCACCAGGTTGCGCTCCTTGGCCTGCGCGCCACTCCAGACGCGCCCGCGGGCGACCGCATCCACTTGCTCGATGCTGCGTCCGCGCGCCTTCGCCACCTTGCCGGTGAAGTCGCGGTAGCCCTTGTCGATGACCGACTGCACGATGCTGGCCACGCCCGGGTCCAGGTCGCGGGTAATGTCGAACGCGCCGGCATAGCGGGTGGTACCCACGCCATCGGTGTGTACGCCGATCTTGTCGAGGCCGCGCGGGATGGTCGGGAACAGGCCGAAGATGCCGATCGACCCGGTGATCGTGGACGGGTCTGCATAGATGCGGTCGGCGTCCATGCTGATCCAGTAGCCTCCGGACGCGGCGACGTCGCCGAACGACACCACCACCGGCTTGCCGGCCGCCTTCAACGCGGCCACCTCGCGGCGGATCTGTTCGGAAGCGAACACTTCGCCGCCGGGTGAATTCACCCGCAGCACCACGGCTTTGACCTGCTCTTCGTCGCGCGCTTCGCGCAGCAGGGCAGACGTGGACTCGCCGCCGACCTGGCCGGGCGGCAACTCGCCGCCGGCGATCTCGCCCTCGGCCACCACCACCGCCACCTGCGGGCGCATGTCGGCCTTGGGCAGGGTGCCGTCGACGTGCTGCAGGTAGGCGTCGAGACCGATGTGGCGGTAGCCGCCCTCGGCGGTGTCGTCGGCCACGCCGCGCTCGGCCAGCAAGGCATCGACCTGTTCCTCGGTCTTCAGTCCATCGACCAGCTTCTGGCGCAAGGCGAGCTGGGCCAGGTCGCCATTGCTGGCGGCCACCTGCTGCGGCATTGCATCGATCTGCGCGGCCAGGGTCGCCGGTGCGATCGAGCGCGCCTTGCCGATGTCGGCCAGCATCCGCTGCCACACGTCGTTCATCCAGAACAGGCTGGCTTCCTTGGCCTCGGGCGATGCGGCATCCAGCACGAACGGCTCGGCCGCGGACTTGTATTCGCCGACCTTGAACAGGTGCATGTCGACGCCGAGCTTGTCCTCCAGTGCCTCGCGGAAATACTGGCGGTACGCGGCCAGGCCTTCCAGCATCACCCCGCCCTGCGACATCGGGTCGATGTAGACCTCGTTCGCCTGCGCGGCCAGCAGGTACTGGCCCTGGTCGAAGTTGTTGCCGAACGCCACCACCTGCTTGCCCGATGCACGCAGCTTCGCCAATGCCGCGGCGACCTCGCGCAGCGAGGCAAAACCGCCTGCCTGCAGTTCGTCCAGCTGCAGCACCACGCGCTCGATGCGCTTGTCGGTACGAGCCGCTTCAAGTGCGCGCAGCACGTCGCGCAGGCGCACTTCCTGGCAGTCGCTGCCATCGGTTGCGCGGGAGAAGGCGCGGCTGAGGGGATCGCAGCTGTACTGCTCGACCAGGCGTCCCTGCGGCGCGAATACCAGGGTCGAACGCTCGCCCAGCGGCGCCAGGCGGCCGCCGCCGAACATTGCCGCCAGTACCAGCAGCACGACCAGCAGGAACAGCAGGTTGAACACCAGCCTGCGGCTGAAATTGACCGCATCCCACACACCGATGAACAGGCGGGCGATGGGGCCGCGACGGCGCGGTGGGTTCATTGCAAGCTCCGGGTAACAGCCGCGCCAGGCTGGCGCATGCGGGAAGGCGATGGTGATGGCGACATGCTAGCGAGCCGGCGTGAATCCTTCATGCGGCATCGGTCACCGTGACCGATGGCAACGGGGGTGCTGCGCCACGCGGATACATGGGGATGCGGGCGCTGCTGCGCAAGAACCGCCGCGCCAGCAGCACTGCCGCCACCGACAGGCCCGCAGTGAGGCCGAGCCACATGCCGCGCGGCCCCCACCCCAACCCCAGGCCCAGGCCAACGCCCACCGGTATGCCGATGCCCCAATACGCCAGCATCGCCAGCAGCATCGGCACCCTGGTGTCCTTGAGTCCGCGCAGGGCGCCGGCCGACAGCACCTGGACGCCGTCGGGGAACTGGAACAGGGCGGCGTACAACAGCAGCGACGCGGCCAGCGCAGCCACCGCGGCATCACCGGTATACAGGCCGACGATGGCATGGTTGCCCAGCAGCAGCACCAAGGCAGAGAGAGCCTGGGTGCCCAGCACCAGGGCCATCCCGGCGAACGCGGCGCGGCGCAGTCCGGCGCGGTCGCCACGCCCCAGCGCATGGCCCACGCGGATGGTGGTGGCCTCGGCAACCCCGAACGGAATCATGAAACACAGCGATGCCACGTTGATCGCGATCTGGTGCGCAGCCACCGGCACTTCGCCCAGGCGCCCGATCAACAGCGCGGTGACGATGAACAGGCTGCCTTCCATCGCCACCGTCACCCCGATCGGCAGGCCGTTGCGCAGCAACTCGCGCAGCGCCGGCCATTGCGGCGCATCGAAGCGGGCGAACAGCTGCAGCGCGGCGAAGCGCCTTGAGCGCGCGAGGTAGCAGGCGAACGCCAGCGCCTGCATCCAGAACATCGCCGCCGAGGCAAGCCCCAGCCCGGCCGCGCCCATCTCCGGAAGGCCGAACAAACCATTGGTCAGCACGTAGCCCAGCGGTGCCAGCACCAGCAGGCCGCCAAAGCCGATGACCATGGTCGGCATCGACCAGTGCAGGCCGTCGCTCAGATAACGCATGCACAGGTACAGGGTGAACGCGGGGATGCCCCAGCGGATCGCATGGGTGAAGGCAGTGGCGCCGGGCACGATGTCGGCGGCGATGCCCATCGGCGCCAGCGCCAGTGGCAGCAGGCTCATCAGCGCGAACAGCAGCACGCCCAGCGCCGCCGCCAGCCACAGCGCCTGACGGAACACCGGCGCGATCTGCTCGCGTCGTCCCGCGCCATCCAACTGCGACACCGCAGGCGGCAGCGCCATCAGGATGCCCATCGGCACCATCATCGGCAGCCAGAACAGGGCCGTGCCCACCGCCACCGCCGCCAGCGTGTGGGTGCCGTGGTGACCGGCCAGCGCCGCATCGACGAAGCCGACCAGGCCGGTCGCCACGTGGCCAGCTGCCAACGGCGCGGACAGGCGCGCCGTGCGGCGCACTTCGTTGGCGAAGAGGGGCGGATGGTCGGCGGTGTGCATGGAAAGGCTCGATGGCGCGTCGCAAGCGCGCGGGGCGCCGCGCCGAACTGGCGGAAACGCGCGCGGGCTGCCATCTTACCGGCGCAGGGAGCCACCCGATGACCGACGCCAGCGCCGCCAGCCCCACCTCCTCCCCCTGCCGGAATTGCGGCACGCCGATGCTGGGGCCGCATTGCTATGCATGCGGGCAACCGATGCGCGGACTGGTGCGGCCCTTGGGCAACCTGTTCGGCGACCTGATGGACAGCGTGTTCAATCTGGACCTGCGCGTGCTACGCACCCTCGGCCCGCTGTTCCGTCGGCCCGGGTTCCTGACCCAGGAATACTTCGCGGGCCGCCAGGTGCGCTACGTCACCCCGGTGAGGTTGTTCTTCTTCCTGACCATCCTCGCGTTCTTCATGGGGCGCCTGACCACGGCCGGCGAAGACGCGATCAACCTCGACAGCCGCGGCGACAACGACGCGATTGCCAGCGCCGTTACAGAGGCGGAGGTGACCAAGGCCCGCGACACCGTGTTGGCTCGGCTCGCGACATCGCGCAAGGCCTTGCCCGAGGGTCCCGGCCGGGCGGGCGCGGAAGCGGGGTTCGCTGCGGGGGAAGAGGCTGTCCGGGACACCGCCGAGGAGCGCATCCGGCAACTGCGTGAGGCCAGTGAGAAGGGCCTGCCGCCTCCGCCACCACTGGATGATGGCCTGACCTTTGGCGACCGGCCGTGGGACGCGAACACCAACCCGCTGAAGGTGCCCGGCGCCCCGGCCTTCCTCAACGAGTGGATCAACGAAAAGATCGGCCGCGCCAAGGGCAACATCAAGCGGATCAAGGCGGACCCGGAGTTGTACAAGGACGCGTTCATGGGCGCGATCCCGACCGCGTTGTTCGTGCTGGTGCCGGCCTTCGCCCTGCTGCTCAAGCTCGCCTACGTGTTCAAGCGCCGGATCTACATGGAGCACCTGGTGGTGGCGCTGCACAGCCACGCCTTCATCAGCCTGTCGCTGCTGCTGGTGTTCGCACTGCTGGGCCTGCAGCACTTGGCGGTGCCCGACTCATTGCTGCAAGACCTTCTGGGGTGGTGCATCGGCCTGCTTTGCGCGTGGATCCCGGTGTACCTGCTGCTGATGCAGAAGCGCGTTTACGCCCAGGAATGGCCGATGACCCTGCTCAAGTACGGCGTGCTGGGCACCATCTACATGGTCCTGCTGTCGTTCGGCATTGCCGCCGCGGCCGCGGCGAGCCTGGTCTGGATGTGACCAGCGGCTCCGCGCGCTGAACCTGGTTGGCGCGGCTCAACGTAACGCACGCGCCTGCAGCCACGCCGTGCGCTGCGCCCGGGGCACTGCCAGCAATTCGCGGCGCAATCCACCCCGCGCTTCGGGCGCGGTGCTCTGCGCGAGGCGGGCCAATGCATCGAGGTCGTCTGCGCTGGCATCGCGCAGCAGGCGCAGCATCGCTTCGCGCTCGCCGCCATCCACATAGGCGAACAAGGCTGACACCCGTGGCCAGTCGCCCCCCAGTCGCGGTCCCAGCCACCAGCCAACGCGGGCGTCATGCGCCTGCGCATCGAACCGGTCCTGCAACGCCTGCCGCGCATCCCCGGCGAGCTGCCGGTAGCGTTGCGCAATCCCGCGCAGCTGCACCCTTTCGCCCGCATCCAGCGCGCGCCACGCCTGCCAATGCGCGCGACGCGGGCCGCGCATTGCGGGCGGCATGGCGTCCCAGCGGCGGATCGCCTGCGCCAGCACTGCCGGGTGGCTGACTGCAGCGGGCTCGGGCGCGGAGATGCGGGCAATCGGCAAGCGCACCGCATCCGCTGCGCGCAGGTCGGACGATGCCTGGAGCAGCCACGCCAGCATTGCCAGTTCGTCGGCATACGCCGCTTCGCGCGGAGCCGCCAGGCGTTCGCGGTCGGGATGCAGGGAGGCATCGGCGGCATCGAAGCGCGCCCTGGGTGCCGAGGCTGGCGGCAGCGCCTGGCGCTTGATCGGGTCGCGCATGCGTTCCAGCACTGCGCGGCCGGAGGGGTGCAGGAACAGGCTGGCGCCGAGGGCGATCGCACACACCGCAACGCCCGCCCACAACCAGCGCAACAGGTGCCGCGAAGGTGGCG
>JAZKHR010000031.1:0-9777 GCA_040385305.1 Pseudomonadota bacterium | reverse complement strand
GCCACCAGCAGCAGGAGCACGGCCGCGCGCTGCTGGGGCGGCAGCCGGGCGATGCCGGGCAACGGCAGGCCGATGCCGCTCGCCCCGGGCTGGCGCAACGAGGGCGTGGCGAGCAGGAGCCGCCAGTATTGCGACGGCCATTCGGCGATCGGCCAGCGCCCGGCATCGGCGGCGAACACGCGGGCCACAACCGCCATCGCCTGGCGCGCCGACGCGTCGCCGCCCGCCTGGACCCGAGCCAATAACCAGGCACGGGCGTGCAGGCCGCGCAGGAACGCGGCCACTGCCGGGGGTGGCAGTGTGGTGGGCTCCGATGAGCTCATTTGGGATACGCAGGCACGCGGCATAGTAGCGAGAGGACCGTCACAAGCGCCGACCAAAGGACGCTTGACAGCAGGCCGATGTGAAGCTCCGCGAGCACTGGCGCGGGCTTCGGGCATAAGGGGTTGTGCACAGGTGTCACCTGGGCGTCATGCAAGGTGGTTTCACGGGTTCTTCACGCTGCATGACCATCGTGTTTCACGGGCAACGTGCTGATTTCATTGACTTTTCTGCATTTGGCGATTTTTTCACCAATGCTCCTGCGGCCCTACTGCGGCCGCTCTCGCGCGTCCCTCGCGAAGCGCCGTGCACAGACTTATCCACAGTTCGTGTGGATAAGGGGAAATTCCCTTGGAAGACAGTCGCTTATGCCGTTCTCATCGACTGGAACGACAGTTTGAGCACGTAACCTCGAGCGCTGGGATCCGCCCCTTGCCTCAACCAGAACGCCTGCCGCCAAGCCATGTGGATTGGCGGCAGGCGCAACCTCCGCGCGACGAATCCTCAGAACTTCATGTCCGCGCGCACATACCAGAACCCACCGCCCGGGATGTCGTAGGTCGACGCGTCATAACCATTGAGCGAACAGGTCAGGCACGGCGGCGGCTCCTTGTTGAACAGGTTGTTGGCGCCCACGCTGAGCCGCAGGCCCTCACCCCATTGCGGGCGCCACGCGATCTGCAGGTCGTGGTAGGTCACCGCGCCGAGTTCGTTGCGTACGCCCGGGTTCGAACAGGGCAGGAGCGCCGATGGACACGCTTCGCGCAGTGAATCGATGTGCCGGGCCGTCCAGGATGCGTCCAGGGTATTGCGCGACCACGCCAGCACGGCAGTGGAGGTCCATTCCGGGATGGCACTGTCGTTGACCTCGAGGCCCGGCCGGCGCGGCTGGCGCACGCCGTTGGCACCGAGGGCTTCGTAACGCCCGACCCAGGTATTGCGCCAGTCCAGGCGCAACTTGCCCAACGCAGTGTCCGGGAACGCCCAGCCCACGTCGAAGTCCCAGCCGTCGGTCTTGATGACGCCGAGGTTGCTGAGGAAGTTGTTGAACTGGCTGATCGCGCCGGTGCTGGCGCGGACAATGCCGTCGCAAAAGACCGGGTCCCGGGTCTGCACGCACAGGTTCAACTGCGTCTGCGCATCGATGGCCTGGATCGCACCGGTGATCTCGTGGCTGTAGAAAGTCACTTCCAGATCGACGCGCTCGGAGGCCCAGGTGTTCTCGAGCAACGTAGGCGTCCACACCGCGCCGAGGCTGAAGCTGTCTGCTTCCTCCGGCTGGAGGTTGGGATTGCCGCCGGTGGCCACCGAAATCTGCGCGTTGATCTGGCGTGCGCCTGCCGGCACGCCTAGGGCGGCGCAGTTGGCGCTGTTGCCGGTGGGCGGCAGGCCGGTCGGGCTGATCAGGCAGGGATCGCTGAGCTGGGCATCGAAGCGGCTGGCGGAGCCGAACAGTTCGCCGATCGATGGCGCGCGGAAGCCCTCGGCCAGGGTCCCTCGCAACAGGAACTCGGGCGCCAGCTGCAGGCGGAATCCAATCTTCCCGGTGAAGTTGCCGCCGAACGTCGAGTAGTCGGAATAGCGCCCCGCCAGGCTCAGGTCCAGCCGATGGACACCGAAGGAATCGTTCAGTACCGGCACGTTGAGCTCTGTGTAGAGCTCGCTCACGTCGTAGCTGCCGCGAGTGGGCAGCGATGGCACGCCGTTGTACTCGCCGGCCACGGTGATCGGATCCGGCTGGTAGAACCCGGCGTAGCGGCGATGCTCCACGCCACTGGCGAACGACAGGGGCCCGGCAGGCAGCGTCCACAAGTCGCCGGTCACGTTGGCGGAGAACAGCCGCAGGGTGTTCTCGCTGCGGTCGCGCACCACTGGCTGGATGAAGGCCAGCATGGCCGGGGTGATCGCGCCCGCGCCGCCGAACAGGTTGAGCGGCACGCAGCCTGCGATCGCCGCGCAGCTGGCGGGGGTGCCCAGTGCCTGCACGATGCGCCGGACGTTGTAGCTGCCGAAGTTGGTCTGGTCGGCGCGGTTGTCGCTGGCCGCGAAGTTCACGTCCCATACGTAGTTGCGCTCGCCCAGGTCGAACGCGCCCTCGACGCCGGCGGCGACATACGTGGTTTCCACTTCCTGCTCGAAGATGCGCGGGCCGCCTTCGACGGGGCGCCTGCCGAAGAAGGTGATGTTGGCACCGGGCCCGCGCGAGATCAGGTCGAAGCCGAACGGGTTGAACGGGTTCAGCCGCGATACCACCGCATTGCTGGCGAATGCATTGCCGGCCGCGGGGCCAAGCTGGATCGGCTCGGGCGCGGCGCGGTTGGTGGACTCGCGCCGGTTGAACAGTGCTTTCGCATAGAAACGCGCCGTCGGGGAGAGTTCGTAGCTGAACTGACCGAACACGCCGGCACGCTTGGAGGGCGTCAGCAGCAGGTTGAACTGCGAGAAATTGAAACGGTCGGCATTGGTGAAGCAGTGGAAGCTGTCCGTGCGCGTGCAGCCCGTCTGCGCCGGGTTGTAGACCGGGTTGGTCACCCCGTCGTTGGTGGCCAGGTCCACCAGGGCATTGGTGTTCGGGTCGCGGACGATGAAGCGTCCCTGCCCCGTGAAGCCGCTGCCGAACGCAATGCCGCCACCCGGACGCGGGAACGAGGACAGCGGACGGCTTTTCGACTCGATCATTTCCTGGTCGACCATGCTCGCGCCCACGAACCAGTTCGCAGCGCCGCGGCTGCCGCCCCAACCCGCGTCCACGTTCCAGGTGGCGCCGTCGCCCGGCCGGTACTCGCCATACTGCGCGCTCAGGCTCACCCCTTCCACGTCGCGCTTGGTGATCACGTTGATCACGCCGGCGATGGCATCGGAGCCGTACAACGCGGAAGCGCCGTCCTCCAGCACCTCGATGCGGTCCACGATCGCCAGCGGGATGGTATTGAGGTCGGTTGCCGCGCCCACACCCGAGGCGGACGCTTCGTTCACCCAACGCAGACCGTCGACCAGGACCAGCACCCGCTTGGAACCCAGGTGGCGCAGGTCCACCTGTGCGGAGCCCGCCCCGACGCCGCTGCCATCGGGCGGAAATCCGAAGTTGCCGGATGAATTGAACTTGGTGTTGAGCGCCGAGCCCGACGCGGTCAAGGCCTGCACGATGTCGCCCAGCGAGGTCAGGCCGGTACGCTCGATGTCCTCCCGGGTGACCGTTTGCAACGGCACCTCGCTCTCCACATCGGCGCGCTTGATGCGCGAGCCCGTCACCCGGACCGTATCCAGTGTCCGGGCTTCGCGCTCCCCGCTCGCGGGGTCCTGGGCCTGAGCAGCGGCGCCGGCGGGCAACGCGACGAGCAGGGTCAACTGGATGGCGCGCACCAACGCGCGTTTACGGCAGGCATGCATGCATTCTCTCCCTGGTGGCAGCAATACGAGTGATCCGGCGGGCACCTGGCGCTCCGGACGGGTGGGTCCGCGCGCTTCCCCCGATGCGCGGCAATTCGCTTTTAATGGTTCTTTCTTCGTTCGGCAAGATCCCCGGGGCGGCACTGGGGTCCGGCGGCTAGACTGGTCCGATGCCTGACGCCCCTCAAGTGCTGCGCGTGGCGCTGCCGCTGCCGCTGCCGCGCCTGTTCGATTACCTGCCTCCGGACGGCGTCGATGCCGCCGCCATCGCCGCCGGTCAGCGCGTGCGGGTGCCGTTCGGCAACCGAGAACTGGTCGGGCTGGTCGCCGGGCAGGGGCCAGCCGGACCTGCGCAGGAGCTACGCAGCGGGCTGGCGATCCTTGACGCCGCCCCGTTGCTGGGCGGCGAACTCCTGGCCTCGCTGCGCTGGCTCGCGAGCTACCTACACGCCCCGCTTGGCGAAGTGCTCGCCACCGCTTTGCCTGCGGTCCTGCGCCGTGGCGAGCCGCTCCCGGACACGACCGAGCTTTGCCTGCAACTCAGCGAAGCCGGTCACACCGCCCTGCCAGCCATGCGCACCGGCAAGCCGCAGTCGTTGGCGACGCTCCTGCAGCAGATGCGTGGCGAAACCTGGCTGGATGCCGCGATGCCCGGCTGGCGCGCGCCCTTGCGCACCCTGCGCGAACGCGGCCTGGTGCAGTCCTGCACCTCGGAAGCGCCCATCTCGCCGCCTGCGCCAACCCAACCTGCGCCCGTGCTCAACGACGAACAGCGCCAGGCGACCGTGGCGATCCGCGCCACCAACGGTTTCGGCGCGCTCCTGCTCGACGGCGTCACCGGCAGCGGCAAGACCGAGGTCTACCTGCACGCCATCACCGACTGCCTCGCGCGCGGCAAGCAGGCGCTGGTGCTGGTACCTGAGATCGGCCTGACCCCGCAGGCATTGGCCCGCTTCCGAGCCCGCCTCGGGGTGCCGGTGCAAGCGCTGCATTCCGGGTTGACCGACGCCGCCCGCGCGCGGGTCTGGGCCGAGGCCTGGCGGGGACAGGCGCGGGTGATCGTGGGTACCCGCTCGGCGGTGTTCGTGCCGTTGCCGGAAGCGGGGTTGATCGTGGTCGACGAAGAGCACGACGGCAGCTACAAACAGTTCGACGGCATCCGCTATCACGCGCGGGATTTCGCCATCGTGCGCGCTCGCGCGCTCGATGTGCCTGTCGTGCTCGGCAGCGCCACGCCCTCGCTGGAATCCCTGCACAACGCGCGCGCGGGCCGCTATGCGCACCTGCGCCTGCGCCACCGTGCCGGCGCTGCCAAGCCGCCTGCGGTGCGCGTGCTGGACATCCGCAAGCGCCCGCTGCAGGCGGGCTTGTCGACGGACGCACTGGAGGCGATTGGCGCCGCGCTGGCTGTGGGCGGCCAGGTGCTGGTGTTCAAGAATCGCCGCGGCTACGCGCCGGTGCTGCTCTGCCATGACTGCGGCTGGAGCGCGCACTGCCCACGCTGCAGCACGCCCGAACACGCCACCCCCATGACCGTGCACGGCGCCGGCCGGCGCCTGCAATGCCACCACTGCGGCACAAGAAGGGCGGTGCCACCGGCCTGCCCGGACTGCGCCAGCCTGGGCCTGCAGCCACAGGGCGCCGGCACCGAACGCATCGAGGAATTGCTGGCGGCGCGCTTCAGCGACGTACCCGTGCTGCGCATCGACCGCGGCAGCACCCAACGCCGCGACGCCCTGCAACAGCACTTCGACACCCTCGGCGCCGGCCCCGGCATCCTGGTCGGTACGCAGATGCTGGCCAAGGGGCACGACCTGCCCAACCTCACCCTGGTGGTGGTGGTCGGTGTCGACGAAGGCCTGTACTCGGCGGACTTCCGCAGCGCGGAGAAACTCGCGCAGCTGCTGGTCCAGGTCGCCGGCCGCGCTGGCCGCGCCGACAAGCCCGGCCAGGTGCTGGTGCAGACCCACCACCCCGATCACCCGTTGCTGCACACCCTGATCAGCGGCGGCTACCACGCCTGTGCCGACGTGGAACTCGCGCAGCGCGAAGCCGCCGGCTTCCCGCCGTATGCGCACCTGGCCCTGCTGCGCGCCGAGGCGAAACACGCCGACCCGCCGATGCAGTTCCTGCAGGCCGCAAAGGAACTGCTGGGCGATGCCGGCCTCGACATCGCCGGCCCATTGCCCGCGCCGATGCCGCGCCGCGCCGGCTACCAGCGCGCGCAGCTGGTGCTGTCGTCGGGCCAGCGCGGGACCTTGCACGCTGCACTGGATGCATTGGTGCCCGACCTGTATGCATCGCCTGAAGCGCGCAGGGTGCGCTGGTCGCTGGACGTGGATCCGGTCGAGCTCTACTAGCCGGCCGCGTTACGAGCCGCCACACGCAAACGGCCCGCTTGCGCGGGCCGTCCTTTTGCATGGTGCAGGCAGCGGCCGTCAGGCCACGAACAACGCTTTCATCTTCTTCAGCGCATTCGCTTCGACCTGGCGGATGCGTTCGGCGGACACACCGTATTCGTCGGCCAATTCCTGCAGGGTGATCTTGCTGTCGGCATCCAGCCAGCGGCGCTTGATGATGTCGCGTGAGCGCGCATCCAGCTGGCCCAGGCCTTCGCGCAACAACTCCAGCTGGTTGTCTTCGCTGTCGGCGCGCTCGTAAGCCTGCGAGGGATCTTCCTCGCGCGCCATCAGGTACGCGGCGGGCGATGGCGGCGCGTGGTCGTCGTCACCGTCATCGGGCGCATCGAAACCGATGTCGCGGCCGGACAGGCGCGATTCCATCTCACGCACTTCGCGCTCGGACACGTTGAGGTCGCGGGCCACCACGCGCACTTCCTCGGCATTCAACCAGCCCAGCCGGGTCTTGCTGCGGCGCAGGTTGAAGAACAGCTTGCGCTGCGCCTTGGTGGTGGCGACCTTGACGATGCGCCAGTTCTTGATGATGAACTCGTGCATCTCGGCGCGGATCCAGTGCACCGCGAAGCTGACCAGGCGCACGCCCACGTCGGGGTCGAAGCGCTTGACCGCCTTCATCAAGCCGATATTGCCTTCCTGCACCAGGTCGCCCAGCTGCAGGCCGTAACCGCTGTAACCGCGGGCCACGTGCACGACGAAACGCAGGTGCGACAGCACCAGCTCGCGCGCGGCATCCAGGTCTTCCTGGTCGCGGAACCGGCGGGCCAGGGCCTGCTCGTCCTCGGAGGACAGCACCGGGATCTGGTGCACCGCACCGATGTAGGCATCCAGCGAGCCCAGGCTCGACGGAATCGGCAGGTTGTTGGCGACCAGGGCGTTGGACATCGTGCCGTTCATGGACATGGTTTCACTCATGCGGGCGATTTTAGCAGTCGCCATCTGTGACTGCTAACCCTGCCGATAGTTCACTACTGTTGCATTCATGGAACGACAGACGGGTGTGAAGCCCGTTGCCACGCGTCAATGTGGCACGCGCGCAGTCAAGCCGCGGTCAACAGCGCCGCAGCCGGCAGCGACCAGTCAACCGGTGCCTGCCCGGTCCGCGCCAGGTACTCGTTGGCCGCCGAGAAATGCCCGCAGCCGATGAACCCTCGGTGCGCCGACAGGGGCGACGGATGCGGCGCGCGCAGCACCCGATGGCGCTGGGTATCGATCACCTTGCCCTTGGCCTGCGCGTAACTGCCCCAGAGCAGGAACAGCACTTGCTCGCGCTGGCGATTAAGGACGTCGACCACATGGTCGGTGAAGCCCTCCCAGCCCTTGCCGGCATGCGCGCCGGCGCGGCCGGCCTCCACCGTCAGCACGCTGTTGAGCAGCAGCACACCCTGCCGTGCCCACGGCAACAGGCAACCATGATCCGGGCGGGCGAAGCCGACATCACGCGCCAGTTCCTTGTAGATGTTGTCCAGCGATGGCGGCACCGGCACACCGGGCCGCACCGAGAAGCACAACCCGTGGGCCTGCCCGGGGCCGTGGTACGGATCCTGGCCGAGGATCACGACCTTCACCGCATCGAACGGCGTGGCATCGAAGGCGGCGAAGATGTCCGCGCTGGGCGGATACACCGTCGCGCCCGCGGCCTTGCGCTGGCGCAGGAAATTCGCGAGTTCGCGCATGTCGTCGCGCGCGAACCATTCGCCGATGCGGGCTTTCCAGCTGGGCTCGATGCGGACGCGGTCGGCGGGGTCAGGCATCGCACGATTGTAGAGCGCCACCGCGGCGCCACCAGCCGCCAGACGCCACCGTCGGGGCGTCACTCTGGCGCGATCCACGTTGCGATGATCGGTCGCGGCGCAGCGCCGCTATTACGGGCGGGGCGTACCCTGCTCAGGCAGCTTGGCCAGGCGCAGCTGGAACAGCGTCTTGGTCACCAGCAGGCGTTCCTCGATGGGCTTCAGCACCAGGTCGTTGGCGCCCTCGCGCAGCAGCGCGGCCTGGTTGTCGCGGTTGTCCTCGCCGGTCATCACCAGTACCGGCAGCCGGCGCTTGCCGTAGCCGAACACGCTGCGGATCTGGTTGAGCAGTTCGCGGCCGCTGAGCAGGCCCTTCAGGTACACGTCGGTCAGCACCATGTCCGCACCCACGTCACCGTCGCTTCGGCCGCGGTACTTGTGCAGGTGCTCCAGCGCATCCTCCGCGCTGATCACGTGCAGCACCTGCATGGCCTGGCGTTCGAGCATGCGCTTGGTCGCGGTCGCCACCACCCGGCTGTCCTCCACGTACAGCACCCGCGCGCCGGCGATCGGCGCCGGCTGCACGTAGCCGCGGATGAAGGTGGCGAGCGCACCGGGGCCGAGGCTCTTGTCGAAATAGTCGGTGACGTCCTCGGTGAAGGCGCGCGTTTCCAGCGCCTCCTGCGCACTGCCGGAAACCACGATCACCGGCACGTAGGCCTGCCCGGCGGCTTCGCGCACCACTTTCGCCAGCGCCAGGCCATCGCCATCGGGCAGCACCAGCGCAGTAGTGACGAGGTCCACGCTGCCCTCGGCCAGCACCTTGCGGGCATCGGCGAGGCCAGCGCATTGGACCACCTCGACGCCCGGCAATTCGCGCACCAGCACATCCGCAATCAGCTTTCGCACCAGCCGCGAACCATCCGCAACCATCACCCGTGGCGCATCGCTGACGACGTGGCGCATGTCCTGCCCGGCGGCCATGGTCAGGTCTCGGTGGGCCGGGTCTGGCGCAGGTAATGGCCGGTGACCACGCCGGCGCCGAGCCAGCCCAACACGCCTGCAATCGCCAGCACCACCAGGGCCTGCACCGGGTCCAGGCCGCGCAGCGCGAACGCACTGCCATAGCGTGCCGCAAGGTCGGCCAGGGGCTGGCGCAGGCCCATCCAGGCGGCGGTCAGCACCAGCAGGGCCAACGCCCCGGAGGCAAGGCCGTACCAGGCGCCGAGGTAGAGGAATGGGCGACGCACGAAGCCGTCGCTGGCGCCAAGCAACTGCAGCACGCCGATCTCCTCCCGCCGTGACTGGATGTCCAGGCGTACGGTATTGCCAACCACCAGCAGCGCGCCCAGCCCGAGCAGGCCCGCCAGCACCAGCACCACCCGCCCACCGAAGCGCAGCCACGCATCCAGGCGTTCGCGCCAGACCTGGTCGTGCTGCACGCGCTCGGCTTCGGGGATGGTGCGCAGGGAATCGGCGAGCAGGCGCTCGTCGCCGCGCGGGCTGACCCGCAACACGTTCGGCAGGGCGGCGCGTGCTGCTTCGGCGCCCAGCGCATCGATCGCCGCCGCCATGTCCGCACGCGCGCGCAGCTGCTCCAGCGCCTGCTTGCGGGTGACCAGTTGCACCGCGCCGACGTCGGCGCGCGCGCGCAGCGCATCGGCAAGGGAGGCTGCGCGGGCGTCGTCGACCCCGGGCTTGAGGAACACGGCGACATCGCGGCTGGCCTGTACTTCGCCGCCGAGCCGGGCCGCGTTGTCCAGCAGCAGCCACAAGCCCAGCGGCAAGGCCAGGGCCATCGCCATCACGCCGACGGTGAGCAGGGTTGCCCACGGCTTGCGCAGCAGGCGGCCCAGGCTGGCGACGATGCTGAAGCCGTGGTGGTCGAGCCAGGCGCCGAAGCGGCTGGCCTGCGC
>JAZKHR010000030.1:66576-80048 GCA_040385305.1 Pseudomonadota bacterium | reverse complement strand
AGCGTGAGCAGCGACAGCGAGGGCGGGCAGTCGATGAGGATGAAATCGTAGTCGCTGCGCACGGGTTCCAGCGCCTGCTTGAGGCGTTGCTCGCGCGCGGTCTCGTCCATGAGCTGGATCTCGGCCGCGGTCAGGTCGATGTTGCCGGGCAGCAGGTCGTAACCGTCTTCGCAGCGCACGATGGCGTCGCGGGCCTGCGCCTCGCCCAGCAGCACGTTGGTGATCGAGGCGTCCAGCTCGCGCTTGTCGATGCCGCTGCCCATGGTCGCGTTGCCCTGCGGGTCCAGGTCGATCAGCAGCACCCGCTGCGGCGTCCGCGCCAGCGCGGCGGCCAGGTTGACCGCGGTGGTGGTCTTGCCGACCCCGCCCTTCTGGTTGGCAATGGCGATGATGCGGGCCATGCGGCGTGCGCGTCCTTCGGGAAACCGTGCCGAAGCGGCGCGGGGTGGACGATTATGCCTCAGCCCGGCGACCGCCCGACTTCGACCAGGTGCCGTGCCGCGGCCAGGCCCGGCACCTGCAGGGAATGCACCGCCAGCAGCTGCCAGCCTGCCGGCAGCGACGCGATCTCGTCCTCGGGCAGCACGCCCTTCATCGCCAGCAGGCGTCCGTGCGGGGCCAGCAGGTGGCCACCGAGTTCGATGATCTGCGGCAAGGTCGCAAGGGCGCGCGCGGTGATGGCGTCGAAAGTGGCAGGTGCGTTGAAAGACTCGATGCGTTCCTCCGCGACGTCGGCATTGTCCAGGTGCAGCTTGCGCACGGCCTCGCGCAGGAAGCGCGCCTTCTTGCCGTTGCTCTCCACCAGGGTGACGTGCAGCTGGGGCCGCGCGATCGCCAGTGGAATGCCCGGCAGGCCGGGGCCTGTGCCCAGGTCGGCCAGGGTGCCGATGCCGTCCAGGTGTACGTGCATGGCCAGCGAATCCAGCAGGTGCTTGCCCAGCATCTCGCGTGGGTCGCGGATCGCGGTCAGGTTGTAGGCCTGGTTCCAGCGCGCAAGCAGGGCAAGGTAGTCGAGCAGCCGGTCGGCAAGCGACGCTTCGAGGCCGAGGTCGCGCAGGCCGGATGCGAGCTCGGGGCGGAGGGTGTCTTCCATTTGCGCATTGTAGGTTCGTCGCATGCGACCGGATGGGCGAGCATTTGCCTCGCGGCTCGAAATACCGCTTCGCCAACGCCCGTCCACCCGTCGCTACGGCGTTCCAGCCGTGGAGGCGAGGACGGCGATGAATCCGGGTTCGGGTTCAAGCTGGCGGATTGTCCAGGTGTCGATGGCGCCGAGCGCGGGATCGCACCGGGTCATCCGCGGCGCTGCGCTGGACACATCGAAAGTCACCCGCTGCAAACCGAATGCGATGCCCAGCCCGGTCGCTTTCAGCGTCGCCTCCTTGGCGCACCAGAGGCGCAGGAACGCGCGCCGGCGGCCTGCATCGTCGAGCGCCGACAGCGCCTCCACTTCGTCCTCGGCGAAATAGCGGCGTGCGATCGGCATGACCTCGGCGCGGCGACAGCTCGATTCGATGTCGACCCCGACCTTCCCTTGCGGCGCGTAAGCCATCAACAACCGGCCCGCGCTGTGCGACCAGCCGATGTCGCCTGCGCCGGCCGGCATGCGTGGACGGCCGCGCGTGTCCCGGTGCAGCCCGGCGCCGTCGACGCGCAGGGCCAACAGCCACTCACGGGCGAGCGCCAGCACATCCATGCGGACCGGCAGCGGCTGCCAGCGGCACTGCAGATATTCGGTGCTAAAGTCGAGTGGGGGCGGGTGCATGGACGTGGGGAAAATACCTGAATAGGCGAGGGCCGGCTGCCGGACCAACGCAGACATGATCATCACGACCGAACGTGAACACTGCGCCGGTCCCCCACCGTTACTTCACTGGCGCCGCGGCGCTCACTCGAAACAAAGGAGAGTCACATGGATCCGATGGGTCTGATCATCTGGTTGATTATCGGCGGCATCATTGGCTGGCTTGCGAGCCTGGTCATGAAGACCGACGGGCAGCAGGGCATCATCCTCAACGTCGTGGTCGGCATCATCGGCTCCTTCCTCGGTGGCTGGCTGATCGCGCCGCTGATCGGCGGCTCCGGCGTGATGGGTTATGTGTCGGCCTTCCTGGGCGCGATCATCCTGTTGGCCATCGTCAACCTGTTCCGTCGCGGCCGCGTTCGCTAATCCGCGCACCCACACGGATGTGGACGAAAAGCCCGGCAATGCCGGGCTTTTCGACGTCTGGAGCCGGCGTTTCTGCGCGCTGCCCGGAGACGCTTCAGTCGGCCAGCGTGACCCACGCGGGCGCGTGATCGCTGGCGCGCTCCCAGGTACGAGGGGTGCGGTCGATGCCGGCATCCAGGGTGCCGCCGCGCAGTGCGTCCGAGACCAGGGTCAGGTCGATGCGCAGGCCCAGGTTGCGGCGGAACGCGGCCTGCCGGTAATCCCACCAGCTGAAGATGCCGGGGTCGTCGTGGTGCAGGCGGAAGGCGTCGTGCAGGCCCAGGTCGAACAGGCGCCCGAGCGCGGCGCGCTCGGCGGTGGAGGTCAGGATGTGGTCGTCGTTCCAGACCAGCGGGTCGTGCACGTCGCGGTCGTCGGGCGCGATGTTGAAGTCGCCCATGGCCACCAGCTTCGGGTGCGTGCGCAGCTCGTTCGCCAGCCAGCCATGCACCGCATCCAGCCAGCGCAGCTTGTAGGCGTACTTGTCAGTGCCGATGTCCTGGCCGTTGACCACATAGAGGTTCACGACACGCACGCCGCCCACCGTCGCCGCGATCACGCGCGCCTGCACGTCGTCGAAGCCGGGGATGCCCACCTGCACGTCGCTGATCTGCTGGCGCGCCAGGATCGCCACGCCGTTGTAGGTCTTCTGCCCGGCGAACACATTGCGGTACCCCGCGGCCAGCAGCGCGTCCTCCGGGAACTTGTGGTCCTCGAGCTTCGTTTCCTGCAGGCCAACCACGTCCGGCGCAAAGTCGGCCAGCCATTGCAGCAGGTGCGGCAGGCGCACGTTGAGCGAGTTGACGTTCCAGCTGGCGATTTTCATGGGAATTCCTCGGCGGTGCTCAGCGCAGCAGCAGCCTGATGAGGCGGTCGACGGCGGCATATGGCGGCTTGAGCATGTCGCTCGCTGCGCGCCGCGACTGCCAGACGATGGGCAGTTGCTTGCTGAAGGCATCGAACCCGGCGCGGCCGTGGTACGCACCCATGCCGCTGGCGCCGATGCCGCCGAAAGGCAGCGCGTTGACCGCGAAGTGGAGCAAGGTGTCGTTGACGGTGACGCCGCCCGCCAGCGTGCGGCCGATGATGCGTTCGACCTGCGCGCGGTCGTGGCTGAAGGGATACAGCGCCAGTGGCCGGTCGCGCGCGTTGACCTGGGCGATGGCCGCGTCCAGCGAGGCATAGCCGCGGATCGGCAGGATCGGCCCGAAGATCTCCTCCTGCATCACGGTGGCATCGTCGCCGGCATCCAGCAGCAGGGTGGGCGCGAACCGGCGCGTGGCTACATCGCTATCGCCGACCTGCAGCACGGTGGCGCCGCGCGCGCGGGCATCCTCGACATGCGCCTGCAGGCGCGCGTACTGCGCATCGTTGACGATGCGGGTGTAGTCGCCGTCGTTGCCCTTGCCGTAGCGCTGCGCCAGCTCGCGTTGCAGCGCGGCGACCAGCGCATCGCGGCGGGCGGCATCGATCAGCACGTAGTCGGGCGCGATGCAGGTCTGGCCGCCGTTGAACCACTTGCCGGTGGCCAGGCGGGCGGCGGCCTGGTCGATCGGGAAGTCGTCGCAGACGATGGCCGGCGACTTGCCGCCAAGCTCAAGGGTCAGCGGCGTCAGGTTGGGTGCGGCCGCCGCCATCACCTTGCGACCCACGGCGGTGGAACCGGTGAACACCAGGTGGTCGAACGGCAGCGCCGCGAAGGCACCCGCCACCTCGGCATCACCCAATGCCACGGCGACCCGTTCGGGTGGAAACACCTCGGCCAGCAGCGCGCGCAGGAACGCCGCGCTGTGCGGCGTTTGTTCGGAAGGCTTGAGGTAGACGTGGTTGCCGGCGGCAATCGCCGTGGCCAGCGGGATCAGCGCCAGGTTGACCGGGTAATTCCACGGCGCGATCACACCCACCACGCCTACCGGCTCCGCCCGCAACTCCGCGCGCGCCGGCCAGAACTTCCAGCCCACGCCGACGCGCCTTGGCCGCATCCAGCCGCGCAGGTGCTTGAGCAGGTGGTCGATCTCGCCCAGCACGGTCATGCCGTCCGCGATCAGCGACTCATGCCGGGAGCGTCCGCCGAAATCCTCGGAGATCGCCGTAGCCATCGCCTCCAGCCGCGCCTTCAGCGCGGCGCGCAGGCGTTGCAGGTCCGCGCGGCGTTGGCGTTGGTCCGGCTTGCTGGCCTGCCATGCGGCGCGCAGGTGCTGCAGTGTCGGCGCCAGGTCCGCGACCGCTGTGTCACCTGATGGCGGAGCGGCATCCTGGGTGTGCTCGCCGGCGGCGGCGGACAAGGCCCCCGCGATGGCGGCATTGGCGGCGATGGTGGCCGCTGTCGCGGCGGTGACGGCGGCATTGGCGTTCATGCCGCGAGTGTAGACCGGGTCCGTCGAGCCGTTGGCTAGAATGGCCGCATGAGCCTGCATCCACCCGCCCTGCGCCGCTACCGCGACATCCTCCCGACCCTCGGCCAGCGCGCCTATGTCGATCCCGCCGCCAGCGTGATCGGCGATGTGGTGCTGGGCGACGACGTGTCAATCTGGCCCGGGACCATCGTCCGCGGTGACGTCAATTTCATCCGCATCGGCGCGCGTACCAATGTTCAGGACGGCAGCGTGATCCACGTCAGCCACGACGGGCCGCATGCAAAACTCGGCGGCTTTGCCACGGTGATCGGCGAAGACGTCACCATCGGCCACAAGGCGATCATCCACGCCTGCCGGATCGAGGACGCGGTGCTGATCGGCATGGGCGCGATCGTGCTGGATGGCGCTGTCGTGAAAAAGCACGGCTTCGTCGGTGCCGGTGCGCTGATTGCACCGGGCAAGGTGGTCGGCGAAGGCGAGCTGTGGCTGGGCAACCCGGCCAGGAAAGTGCGCATGCTGACCGATGCGGAGATCGAGGCCCTTTACTACAGCGCGCAGCATTACGTGCGCCTGAAAGACGAGTACCTCGCCGCGCCCATGTAAGAGCGCCACTTTCGCGCGTCGCTTCTGGTCGGGACCGTGGGCCGCGCTGAACTGGGTCGCGCCAAGGTGGCGCCCCTACAAGAGGGCGCGGTTTGTGCAGCTCAGTCGGCCGTCACCAGCGTATCCGCATGCGCGCGCAGTTCCGCATACACCGGGCCGGTGTCCGGGCGATCGCCATGCCAGAGTTCGAAGCTGTCGGCCGCCTGTTCCACCAGCATGCCGAGCCCGTCGACGACGTCATGGCAGCCCGCGGCGCGCGCCCAGGCCAGGAACGGGATCGCCGCTTCGCCATAGCTCAGGTCCACCGCAGCGGTGCGGCGGCCGACCAGGGCGCGCGGCAGGATCGGCAGCGTGCCACCGCGGGTGGCGGAGGTGGCGTTGAGGATCAGGTCGAATTCGCCGAGTGCGTCGACATCGGCGAGGTACCGCGCATGCACGCGGCCGGGTTCGCCGAGCGCGTCGGCCAACGCGTCGGCGCGTTCTGGCGTGCGGTTGACGATGAACAGCTCGCCGATGCCGGCGTCCAGCAAGGCCGGGGCAATGCCTCGCGCGCCGCCGCCTGCTCCGACCAGCAAGGTCCGCCTTTCGCGCAGGTCCAGGCCGTGGCGTTCGGTGAGGTCGCGCACCAGGCCGGTACCGTCGGTGTTGTCGCCGCGCCAGCCCCCGGGCGTGCGCACCAGCGTGTTGGCAACCCCGATCCGCGCGGCGCGCTCGCCCAGGTTTTCCGCCAGTTCCGCGGCCCGTCGCTTGAGCGGCAGGGTGATGTTGGCGCCCATGCCGCCGCGCGCGAAGAACGCTTGCAGCTGGTTGGCGAAATCATCGGGTCCGGCTTCGATCGCAACGTAGTCGAGGTCGATCCCGAGCTGCCTCCCGAACGCCGTATGGATGCGCGGGGACAGCGAGTGCGCAATCGGCGTGCCGAACACGGCGTAGTGCTGGGGCATGGGAGTTCCCTGGGTGTCAGTGGGCGTCGCGCAGCCAGCCGGCCGCATCCAGCGCGAAGTACGTCAGCACGCCATCTGCACCGGCACGCTTGATGCTGGTCAAGGCTTCCAGCGCGCAGGCGCGTTCGTCCAGCCAGCCGTTCTGTGCCGCGGCTTTCAGCATCGCGTACTCGCCGCTGACCTGGTAGACGAAGGTCGGCGCGCCGAACTCGTCCTTGGCCCGGCGCACGATGTCGAGGTAGGGCAGGCCCGGCTTGACCATGATCATGTCGGCGCCTTCGTCCAAGTCCAGCGCGATCTCGCGCATGGCCTCGTCAGAGTTGGCCGGGTCCATCTGGTAACTGTATTTGTTGCCCTTGCCGAGCGCGCCGGCCGAACCTACCGCGTCGCGGAACGGGCCATAGAACGCACTAGCGTACTTGGCGCTATAAGCCAGGATGCGGGTGTGGATGTGGCCTTCCGCCTCCAACGCGCCGCGGATGGCGCCAATGCGCCCGTCCATCATGTCCGACGGCGCCACCACGTCGGCGCCGGCGCGCGCATGACTCAATGCCTGCTTCACCAAGGCTTCGACCGTCTCGTCGTTGATTACGTAGCCGCCGGCGTCCACCAGCCCGTCCTGCCCGTGCGAGGTGTAGGGATCCAGCGCCACGTCGGTGATCACGCCGAGCTCGGGAAAGCGCGCCTTGAGCGCACGCACGGCGCGTTGGCACAGACCATCGTCGTCCCAGGCGGCGTCGGCGGTGAGGGATTTCGCATCCGGGTCCGTGACCGGGAACAGCGCCAGCGCCGGGACCCGCAGTTCGCTGGCACGCTCGGCCACGCGTAGCAGTTCGTCGATCGACACCCGCTCGATGCCGGGCATCGAGGCGATCGGCGCGCGCCCTGCGGGCTCGTGCACGAACACCGGATAGATCAGGTCGCCGGCAGCCAGGAGGGTCTCGCGCATCAACCGGCGCGAGAACTCGTCGCGGCGCATCCGCCGCGGGCGGGTATAGGGGTAGCTCATGCCGACAGTCTACGCCGCCCAAAAAAAACCGGCGCCCCGAAGGGCGCCGGTTTGGTTGCTGCGAGTAGCGAGATCGATCAGTTAAGCGAGGTGCACTGCACGACCTTCGCGTGCTGGGTGCTGTTGATCAGGCCCATCGAACGCAACTTGGTGCCGTGGTTGGTCATGCACTTGGTGTACTGCAACTTGTTGCCCGGGAACTGCACCTTGCACACTTCGTACTGCGCAACCACGTTGGCGCCGGTGATGATGCCGGCATCGTCCACCGCATCGACGCCGGTGTCGCAGGTGCCGATCTTGGCGTTGCCCGGATTCAGCTTCCACCCGAGGTCTGCGAACAGCGCCGGGGTGATGTCCAGGTTGAAGTAGCTGCGCAGGGTGGAGTTGATCGCCGGTTCCATCAGCAGGTTGGGCGCTGCAAACGAGTCATAGTGCGAACCGGACGAACCACCCTGGACCGGGTTCGGCATGAACAGCTGCGGCCGTCCCAGTGCATCGGCGCCGGTGAGGCGGCTGGAGTCCTGGCTGAACCCGGAGACCTGCATGCCCGCCAGGTTGGCCTTGAACGCGTTGCCGGAGGCAAGCGACACGCGGACCGACGGGATGGTGATGGTCGGGTCGGCACCACCAAGGCCTGCCGGCTGGCCGGCGGCATTGTCGGCGATGATCACCGCAGTCGCGCCGGCGTTCTGTGCGTTCTTGACCTTGATCACGAAGCCGCAGGTGCCGCGATCGATGAGCGCGATCTTGCCGGCCACGTCACTGGTCAAGGGCGAGCAACCGTCCGTGGTCGAGGCGCCGCTGGCGTCGGAAGGATCCACGCCCAGCACCACCGCGCCGGAGAAGTTGGCGGAGGTGGCTGCAGGACCGAAGGTGGCGGCGCCATAACGGTACCCGCCTGCAATCGCCGGCGGTGCCGTCACATTGAGCAGGGTCAGCGGGCTCAGCAGCAGCTTGGCGCCTGCGGTGGCGAGTGCGCCGGTGAAGACCACGTTGCCGTCGTTGACGCCCGAAGCCATGCGTTCGGAAATGGTCATGTCCGGCCAGAACTTGGCCACCGTGTTGTCGTAGGTGAAGATCGAATAAGCGTCCTTGCGGCCGTTGAAGAACGTACCAGTGGCCTCGTTCTCGAAGTTGGAAAAGCCCAGGCCGTGCGCGTACTCGTGCATCACCACGTCCAGGAAGTTCACCTGCCCGGCGGGGGTGTTGCCATCGAGGCCGTAGTAGAAGGTGAAGTTGGTGCTGAACTGCGACTGGATGTCGAACTGGTTAGGCACCAGGTCGACGCCCGCCAGGGAATCGGCCAGCGCGGTGTGGTACCAGGTGTCGGCGAAGGGCGCATTCGGGAAATCGGTATTGACGAAGGTCGCGCCAGCGGAACCCAGCACGTTCGGCGCCAGGTTCAGGAAACGTGCCTGGATGAAGATCGGCACGTTGCTCTGCAACACGTTGCCCCACAGGGCGGCGGCGTACCTTGCGACGATCTGGCGCTGCGCGCCGCGGGTGGTGCCGGGATTGCCGCCAACGGGATCCACCGGCGTGGTTTCGTTGTAGCCGAAACCCGCTGGGTCGGTGATGACAGGAATGATGTCCGCGGCCTGGGCCTGGGACAGTCCGGCGAGGGCGACGAGTACCGCGGTCGCCAGGGCGAGACGGGGAGACTTACTTTTCATTGGAGACCTCCGCGGCCAGCTGGGCCGGCTTCGGCGCACCTTCGGTCTCGATCATGCGCAGGTTGCCCTTGGCATCGCGCACCACGGAAAAATAGTTGTGCAAATCGTCCGACACCTCTGCTCCTGCTCCGCCTGCGGCCAGGAAGGTCTCGGTCTTGGCGGCCTGGGCCATGGTCTTGGGCGCGGTACGCGGCTTGTGGCTGCGTGCCATTGCCTGGCCCAGCGCGATCTTCTGCTCGATGGTCATCGGCTTCTTGACTGACTGAGACTTGCCGGGAGTGATCGGCTTGGCCGCCTGTGCGGTGCCTGCGCCGAGCGCAAGCAAAAGGCCGGCTACGGCGGCCTTGAGAACAACGTGAGACATGACTTCGGATCCCCTTGGAGTGAGTAATGCGACAGCAACCGACGGGCGCGTTCCAGCGGAGCTGGGGTACGCACGGTGCGAGAGGCCAAGCGGCATGTGGCCACGCGAGGCTGTCCGCTGTATAGCGCGAACGACGTTACGGAGCAACCGGCATTTGGCTCAGTTAGCTGTACGTGCGGCGGGCTCGTGCCCCTGAATGGGGACGAAGGAACCCGCCCACGTTACGCACTCACAACAGGCCGCCGAACATCCCCAGGCGCAGCACGGCGACGACGATCACGATGCCGTTGAGCACCAGCCCGGTCTTGGCGCGGCCACGCTTGCCGGGTGACCCCACGGCGATGCCGATGGCGGCGATGATCGCGCCGACTGCCGCAAACGGGATCAGTAGCCAGTTGGTGATCCCGATGACCGGGATCAACGCGATCACCATCCAGATCATGGCGAAGATGCCCCACAACACACTGATCAATCCCATCGCTGCCTGCTCCCGGTGAGTGTGGCCACGCTGTCGACGGCCATGGGTGCGGGAGGGCTGGCGCGCCACCCGCGCCTCAAGCATGCACGCCGTCGATCTCCACCGCCAGTTCGCGCCGGCACACGGCTCCGTGCAGGACGATGCGCGGCAACTCCGGCGGCAGGCGCGCGTCCAGCAATGCGGCCACGTCGGAGAGCGATGCCGCATCGCGCACGTAGACTTTCAGTCGCGCGCCATCACCTGGCGCCGTCTCCAGCGCGGGTCTTTGCGCGCGCGCTGCCTCGATCAGGCTGTGCAGGTTGGCCAGCGTCTCGTCGAGCTGCGCGGCCAGGGAATCGTGATGCCGCGAGGCATGGCCCACGACAGCCGCGGTCCCCGACAGCAGCAGCGGCATGCGCGCATCCGCGGGCGGCAGCATGGCGCGGGCAAAGCCGGGTGCCTGTGGGCCGTACTGGCGGGGGTAGCGCCATGCCTGCGTTTGCCGCGGGTTCTCGACCGGGGTGCCGGGCTCGCGCGCGGCCAGCCAGTACAGCTGGAAGCGGCCGGTCGGCCGTGGATGGCCGATGGCGGTTGCGGCGGGCAGTTCCGCGGGGGCCAAGGTGCGGCCAATGGCGGCCTGGATCCCGCGCGCCCGGCCTACGCAGAAGCGCCGGTAGCGCTCTGCGTCGCCGTCACCCTCGGTGATCGCATCCATGTAGTTCCACAGGCGCAGTGGATGCGGGCACTCGCTGCGAGCGAGCCACGCGTACACGCGCTCATATGCCCGTGCGGCAGCAGACTCGATGTCGCTGCCATCGCTGCCATCTGCGTGCCCGTGTTCAGCGATCTCCATCCAGCCGAACTGCAACTGGCCATCAGTGGCCCAGGCGATGCCGTCTTCGCGGCCGTGGCGGACGGGGCCCGCGCCGAACCAGCATTCGAAGGGGGCGGTCCCATGCACCGGCAACGCCACGTGGAGATAGCGAGGATCGGCGTGCGACGTCGGCGCGTCGTCGCCGAAGCCAAACACGCCCAGCAGGCCGGGCTCCGCCAGCAACGTCGCCAGCGCGTCGTCGCGATAGTCCACGCGCAATGCGGCGGGTTGCTGGAGCGGGGCGTGGGGGGCTTGCATCGGGGCGCGGATGATAGCGCGCGGCTGCGCCCAGCCAGGTCAGGCCGAGCGGACCCGCACCGGGGCCGCGGCGAACTCACCGCTGGGATCGTCGATCACCGGCGGATGCTGGCGCACGCGCTGGTGCACCTGCCACAGGCCGCCGCGGCGCACGCACTGGGCGACGATGTGGCTGGTGATCCGCCACAGGTCGCGCAGCGGGCGGAAATGGCTCGGGCGGAAGGTCGGCGCGCCGTGGACTTCGCTGTAGCGGGCTTCGATCGGCACCGACACGCAGCGGGTGCCGAGTTGCTGGGCAGCCGACATCAGGATCTGCGCCTCGAACACGAAGTCCTCGCCGGGGATACCGCTGCACGCCAGCGCACACACATCGGCCGGATACAGGCGTTGCCCGCTCTGGCTGTCGGCGACCTGGTACCCGGTGCCCCAGGCAATGCCCCAATCGCCGAAGTGGTTGGCAATCCGGCGGTGGGTGGGCTGGTTGGCGCGCTTGCGCAGGCGCGCGCCGATCACGATCCAGCCCGGGTAGCGGTTGCCGGCATCCAGCAGCCGTGGGATGTCGTCGGCGCTGTGCTGGCCATCGCCGTCCATGGCGATCACCGCGACGAAGCCCAGCCGCAGCGCCTCGGCGAAGCCATCGCGCAGGCCGGCACCCTTGCCCAGCCGAGTCGCATGCCGCAACACGGTCACCGGTAGGTCGGCCACGGCTTCGGCAGTGCCGTCGTCGGAGCCGTCGTCGACCAGGATCACGTTGGGGCACTGGCGCAGCGCGCCTTCGACCACCTCGCGGATGCGCAGGGCTTCGTTGAGGGCCGGGATCACCACGGCGATCCGCTCGGGCGCGAGCGCCTGGATGGGGGACGATGTCGGCATCGGCGCAAGTATGCCAGCCATGCCGTTGGTCACGCGCCAGCGCACCCGCGGCGCGCTAGCATCGTCGCTCGGCGCCGAACGGGCGCACCAGGGCGAGGGCGGGATGGAGCGGATCGATGCGAAGCGATGGATGCAGGGAGCATTGCTGGTGACGGCCACGGCCGCCGGCTCGGCGCAGGCACGACAGGTCACCGCGGCCGACTACGCTCGGGCCGCCTCGATGCTGGCCGACCGCACCGCGCCGCTGGTGGACGGAACCGCGCGCGGCGCGACCTGGCTCGACGACGGCAGCCTGGTCTATGCCAGGTCCGAGGCCGGCAAGACCGCCTGGCTGCGCCTTGACCCGTCGACTGGCGAGTCCGTTCCGGCCGTCGACCAGCAGGCCCTGGCGGCGGCCATCGACAAGGCCAACCCGAAGGCCAAGCCGGCCAAGGCGGACAGCCTGCCGCTGGGCGACTTCAAGCGCGATGGCGATGGCCTGCGCGTCGATGTGCGGGGCAGCGCCTACCACTGCGACCGCAGCGGCTGCGAGCCGGTCATGAAGCCGAAAAGCGGATCCGAGCCGGGGGCGGCATCGCCGGACGGCAGCCGCGAAGCCTTCATCCGCGATGGCAACCTGTGGCTGCGCGACCTGGCCAGCGGCAAGGAAACCGCGCTGACCTTCGACGCCAAGCCGGATTACGGCTACGCCACCAACAACGCCGGCTGGGTGCACGACGACCGCGCGATCCTGGTGTGGTCGCCGGACGGGCAGAAGATCGCCACCTTCCAGCAGGACCAGCGCAAGACCAGCACCATGACCCTGGTTTCGACCAACGTGGGTGCGCCGAAGGTCGAGCAGTGGAAGTATCCGTTCGTGGGCGACAAGGACGTCACCATGATCGAGCGCGTGGTGATCGACCTCTCGGGCACCACGCCGAAGACCATCCGCCTGCAGATGCCGCCGGACCAGCACCGCTCCACGTGCACCGACGATTTGGTCTGCGATGACGGCTGGCAGGATGTGCAGTGGGCCGCTGACGGCAAGACCCTGGCCTTTGTCAGCACCGACCGCGGCCACAAGTCCGCGCTGCTGCGGGTGGCCGACGCCACCACTGGCGAGGTACGCGACGTCTACCGGGAGACCGTGGCCACCCAGTACCAGAGCGCGCCCGCGCTGGGGCCGGTGAACTGGCGCTACCTGCCGGAGAGCAACGAGTTCCTGTGGTTCAGCCAGAAATCCGACTGGGGCCACCTGTACCTGCACGACCTGACCACCGGCAAGCTGAAACGGCAGGTCACCACCGGCAACTGGAACGTGGCGAAGATCGCGCACCTTGACGTCGCAAGCCGCAGCCTCTCGTTCGAAGGCGTGGGCCGCGAACCCGGCAGGGACCCGTACTTCGTGCATCTCTACAAGGTGGGCCTCGATGGCGGCAGCGTGCAGCTGCTGACGCCGGAGGATGCCAACCATGCGGTGACCATGGCGAAGGACGGCAGCCGCTTCGTCGACGTGCATTCCACCGTTGCCAGCGCCCCGGTGGCCGTCCTGCGCGACGCCAGCGGCAAGCAACTGGCGGAGCTGGCGCGTGCGGACCTGTCGCGCCTCAAGGCTACCGGCTGGGTGCCTCCTGAGTCGTTCACCGTCAAGGCGCGCGACGGCAAGACCGACCTGTACGGGCAGATGTTCAAGCCTTCCAGCTTCGACGCAACCAAGCGCTATCCGATCGTCACCTACATCTATCCGGGTCCGCAGGTTGGCTCGGTACGCTCGCGCAGCTTCGTGCCCGCGCACATCGACCACCAGGCATTGGCGGAACTCGGCTTCATCGTCATCGCCGTCGACGGCATGGGCACGCCGATGCGCAGCAA
>JAZKHR010000030.1:56291-66476 GCA_040385305.1 Pseudomonadota bacterium | reverse complement strand
TACCACGGCCTGATGGAAAAGAAGGCGGACGGCACCAGCAACTACACCGGCCAGGACAACGCGGCGCATGCGAAGGGCCTGCAGGGCAAGCTGTTCCTGCTGCACGGCATGATGGACGACAACGTGCCGCCGCAGAACACGTTGCTGCTGGTGGACGCACTGGTCAAGGCCAACAAGGACTTCGACCTGCTGCTGCTGCCGCATGCGCGCCACGGTTTTGGCGCCGACAGTTACTACGTCATGCGCAGGCGCTGGGACTACTTCGTCAAGCACCTGCTGGGCGTGGAACCGCCGGCGCAGTTCGAGCTGAAGCCCGCGATGTAGGTCAGCGCGCGGCGAGGCGGCCGCCCGCTATTCGCTACGCGGCTCGAAATGCCGCTGCGCCAACAGCGGGGGGGCGGCCCTGTCGCCGCCCACCTTCCCCTGCGCGTGCTTGGCAGGGCCAAGTCCGCCCGCTACCCTGCGCGGGCTTTCGCCAGGACTCCCCACGCATGTCGTACCAATCCGAAAAGACCAAACTCGACCCGCTGCCGCGCATGATCTTCGCCTCGCGCTGGCTGCAGTTGCCGCTTTACCTGGGATTGATCGTGGCCCAGGGCGTGTACGTGTTCCTGTTCCTCAAGGAACTGTCGCACCTGGTGACCGATATCGCCACCTTGAACGAGCAGGAGGTGATGCTGCTCGTGCTGGGCCTGATCGACGTGGTGATGATCAGCAACCTGCTGATGATGGTGATCGTGGGCGGCTACGAGACCTTCATTTCGCGCATGCGGCTGGAGCGCCACCCCGACCAGCCGGAATGGCTGAGCCACGTCAACGCCAGCGTGCTCAAGGTCAAGCTGGCGATGGCGATCATCGGCATCTCCTCCATCCACCTGCTCAAGACCTTCATCGAGGCGGGCATGCTGGGTGAACTGCCGGTATGCGGCACCCAGGCCGCGTTCGCGGGTGCGCAGGCAGCGCTGCTGGCCGAATACGTGGGCAAGACCTGCACCACCGTGTCCGCCACCGGCGTCATGTGGCAGACCATCATCCACACCATTTTCATCCTGTCGGCGATCGGCATCGCCTGGACCGACAAGCTGATGACCGGCAGCAGCAGCAAGCGCGAGCAGATCGGGCACTGAGCAGGAGGGGCGGTGCCGGCGAACACCGGCACCGCCGCCCTCCTGCCCGCGGTTGCATCCGGCGACGCGCCGGTAGAATGGCCGCATGGATGTCTCCCACCTCCTCGACGGGCTGAACCCGGCCCAGCGCGAGGCCGTGTCCGCCGCGCCCGGTCATTACCTAGTGCTGGCCGGCGCCGGGTCCGGCAAGACCCGCGTGCTCACCCACCGCATCGCCTGGCTGCACGAGGTGTACGGCGTGCCGCTGCACGGGATACTGGCGGTGACCTTCACCAACAAGGCCGCGGGCGAGATGCGCGCGCGCATCGCCCAACAGTTGGGCGGCGAGCCGCGCGGGATGTGGGTGGGCACCTTCCACGGCATCGCCCATCGCCTGCTGCGCCTGCACTGGCAGGACGCCAGGCTGCCGGAAAGCTTCCAGGTGTTGGATTCCGACGACCAGCAGCGACTGGTCAAGCGCGTGGTGCAGGCGCTGGAACTGGACGAGGTGCGCTTCCCGCCGCGGCAGATCGCATGGTGGATCAACGCGCAGAAGGACGAGGGCCGACGCCCGCAGCACATCCAGCCGGAAGGCGACGAGTGGTCGAGTGCAATGCTGCGCGCCTACACCGAATACCAGGCGCGTTGCGAACGCGCCGGGCTGGTCGACTTCGCGGAACTGCTGCTGCGCGCGCATGAAGTGCTGCGCGACACGCCGGCGTTGCTGGCGCATTACCGCCACCGCTTCGGGCAGTTGCTGGTCGACGAGTTCCAGGACACCAACGCCATCCAGTACGGCTTCGTGCGCCTGCTGGCCGGCGAGACCGGGCAGGTGTTCGTGGTCGGCGACGACGACCAGGCCATCTACGGCTGGCGCGGCGCCAAGGTCGAGAACGTGCAGCGCTTCCTGCGCGACTTCCGCTCCGCCGAGGGGCAGGACGCCACCACCCTCAAGCTGGAACAGAACTACCGATCCAGCGCCAACATCCTGGGCGCGGCGAATGCGGTGATCGCGCACAACGACGACCGCCTCGGCAAGCAGCTCTGGACCGATGCCGGCGAAGGCGAGCAGATCGACGTCTACGCCGCGTACAACGAGATCGACGAGGCGCGCTACGTGATCGAGCGCATCGGCCAATGGGTCCGCGATGGCGGCAGCTATGGCGAGGCCGCCATCCTCTACCGCAGCAACGCGCAATCGCGCGCATTCGAAGAGGCGTTATTGGCGGCGCAGATTCCGTACCGCGTTTACGGCGGCATGCGCTTCTTCGAGCGCGCCGAAATCAAGGACACGCTTGCCTACCTGCGCCTGATCGCCAATCGCGACGACGACGCGGCGTTCGAGCGCGCGGTCAACACCCCCACCCGCGGCATCGGCGGCCGCACGCTGGACGAAGTCCGGCTGTGTGCGCGCGAGCACAGCCTCTCGCTATGGCGCGCGGTGCAACGCGTGTGCGGGGAGACGGCGTTGGCGGCGCGGGCGCGCAACGCACTGGCCACATTCGAACACCTGATCGAGTCGCTGGCGAAGGAAGTCGTCGCCATGCCGCTGCAGGAAAAGATCGACCACGTGCTGGCACGCAGCGGTTTGCGTACGCATTACGAGAACGAATCGCGCGGACAGCTGGATTCGCGCACCGACAATCTCGACGAACTGGTGTCCGTGGCCTCGCGCTTCGTGCGCGGCGATGACGAGGACGCCGCGCAGATGAGCGAGCTCGTCGCCTTCCTCAGCTACGCCTCGCTCGAAGCCGGCGAAGGCCAGGCCCAGGCCGGCGCGGATGGCGTGCAGCTGATGACCCTGCACAGCGCCAAGGGCCTGGAGTTCCCGCTGGTCTTCCTGGCCGGACTTGAAGAAGGACTGTTCCCGAATGCCAAGTCCGCGGAGGAACCCGGACGCATGGCCGAGGAACGCCGGCTGGCTTACGTGGGCATCACCCGCGCGCGCCAGCAGCTGGTGCTCAGCCACGCCGAGACCCGGCGCATCCATGGCAGCGACATGTATGGCATGCCCTCGCGCTTCCTGCGCGAGATCCCCAAGGGCCTGCTGCGCGAGATCCGCCCGAAGCCGCAGGCTGCGCGCGGAGCATCTTTTTCCCAGTACGGGGCGATGCAGGCCAACCGGTTCGCGCCGCGCAACGCCGGCCACGCCAGCATCGAAGTCCCGGCGGTGCGGCTCGGCGCCAACGTGCGCCATCCCACCTTCGGCACCGGCTTCGTCACCGACGTGGAAGGCAACGGCGCGCACGCACGCGTGCAGGTGAACTTCGAGGAGGCCGGCAGCAAGTGGTTGGTGCTGGCCTACGCCAACCTGCAGCCGGCGTAGCGGACCGCTTCAGTCCAGCGCGATGCCGAGGTGGAAGGCCTCGATGCGCAGGCCTTCGCGCAGGTAGAACGCATGCGCGTCCTTGCGGAAGGTGCCGGAGTCGAGTTGCAGGCGCGCGCAACCCAGGCGTTTTGCTTCGGACTTCAGCCAGTCCAGCATGGTCTTGCCGTAGCCGCGGCTGCGCGAGGTTGCGTCGGTGACCAGATCGTCGACATACACATGCCTGCCCACCGCCAGCATTTCCATCACCCGCCAGCAGGCGAAGGCGCGCGGGACGCCGGCGTCGTACAACACGCTTGCGCGGCAGCCGTCGCTGGCGACCTGGCGCAGCACCTGCGCGATGTAGCGTTCGCAGTCGAACTCGGGACGCAGCTGCCGTACCACCGGCCACGCCGCGCGCAGCATTTCGGCGTCGGTGGCGTCGCGGATCTCGATCGCGGCCACCGGCTTCACCAGTTGTAGAGCTTGTACCAGGTGGTCGGTGCTTCGCCCTTCGACCAGTCGAGCTTGCCGTCGCCATCGCGGTCCTGCACGTAATACGTGGGGCCGCGCGACGGCGTGACCTTGACCATGCGCAGCATGCCGGCCATCCGGTATTCGGTGAGCACGTCGCCGTTGGATTCGGTGCGGGTGGTGGCGACTGCTTCTGCAGGCAGGCTGGCGCTGGGATCGCTGGCGCAGGCGGCGAGCGCCAGGCTGGCGAGGAGGAGCGCTGTGATGCGCATGGGCGGGCTCCGCGGGCGGGCCGCCAGTATGACCGAGCGCCGCGTGGGCACCGCGTGCAAGATCGGGCGGGCGGGATCCCACGCAGCCGGTCCCACGTAGAATCCGGGCATGCCCAGACTCGTGTTGATCGACGGTTACAACTATCTGTATCGCGCTTACCACGCGATCAAGGTGCAGGGGCGCGAGTTGACCGCTGCTGACGGCTTCCCGACGGGGGCGATGTTCGGCGTGGTCAGCATGTTGCGGGTTTACCTGAAGGAAAAGCCCGAGTACGCCGCGTTCGTGGTGGACGCGCCGGGGCGCACGTTCCGGGACGATCTCTACCCGCAATACAAGGCCAACCGCGCGCCGATGCCGGATGACTTGAGGATGCAGGTCGAACCGCTGCTGGAGATCGTCGGTGCGCTCGGGTTCCCGATCCTGCGCATCGAAGGCGTCGAGGCAGATGATGTGATCGGCACGCTGGCGATGCAGGGTGCCGCGGCCGGCATCGACGTCACCGTCTCCACCGGCGACAAGGACATGGCCCAGCTGGTGCATGTGGCGCCGAATGGTGCCCGCGTGGAGCTGGTCAACACCATGAGCGGCAGCCGGCTGGATTCGGATGCGGCGGTGATCGAGAAGTTCGGCGTGCGCGCCGACCAGATCGTCGATTACCTGGCGCTGATGGGCGACAGTATCGACAACATCCCCGGCGTGCCCAAGTGCGGGCCGAAGACCGCGGCCAAGTGGCTGGCCGAATACGGCACGCTGGACGGGGTGATCGCCAATGCCGGATCGGTGGGCGGCAAGATCGGCGAGAGCCTGCGCGAGACCCTGCCGCGGCTGCCGCTCAACCGCGCACTCACCACCATCAAGACCGACGTGGCGCTGCCGCAGGCACCGGACGCACTGGTGCTGCGCGAGCGCCATGTCGACGCGTTGCGGGTGCTCTACCAGCGTTACGGCTTCAACCAGGCGCTGAAGGAACTTGATGGCGGCGCAGCCGGCACGTCCGCACCGTTGACGTCGAAAGAGCCGGGCGTGGCCCGAGGCTCGGGTTTCGTGGCCGGCGCTGCGCCTGTGCTGGAAAGCAGCCTCGACCCCGCGTTGTCGGTGCCCGGCAAGTACGAATGCGTGCTGACGATGGCGCAACTCGACGACTGGATCGCACGGCTGCACGCGGCGGACGAATTCGCCTTCGACACCGAAACCGATTCGCTGGACCCGATGCAGGCCAAGCTGGTCGGCCTCAGCCTGTGCGTAGAACCGGGCACGGCCTGCTACATCCCGTTGGCGCACGAGGTGCCGGGCGCCGAACAGCTGCCGATGCAGCAGGTGCTGGATGTGCTGCGACCAATCTTCGCCGATGCGGGCAAACGCAAGGTCGGACAGCACGGCAAGTACGACCTGCATGTACTGCGCCGGCATGGCGTGGACGTGGCTGGCTACGCCGACGACACCATGCTGGAAAGCTTCGTGCTCAACGCCGGCATCGCGCGGCATGACATGGACACGCTGGCGCTGCGCCACCTCGGTTACCAGACCGTCAAATATGCCGACGTGGCCGGCAAAGGCGCCAAGCAGATCGGCTTCGCCCAGGTGGCGCTGGACGACGCCACCCGCTACGCCGCGGAGGATGCGGACGTCACCCTGCGCCTGCATCGCGCCATGTTGCCCAGGCTGGAGGCGGAACCGGCGTTGCTGGAGGTGTATCGCGGCATCGAAATGCCGCTGGTGCCGGTGCTGGCCCGGGTCGAGGCCAACGGGGTGATGATCGATGCCGCCGAACTGCGCCGGCAATCCGCGGACCTGTCGCGGCGGATGCTGGCGGCGCAGCAACAGGCCACGGAACTCGCCGGGCGCAGCTTCAACATGGATTCGCCGAAACAGCTGGGTGCCTTGCTGTTCGACGAACTGAAGCTGCCGGCAATGGTGAAGACGCCAAGCGGCGCGCCGTCCACCAACGAGGAAGCGCTGGAAGCGATCGCGGACCAGCACCCGCTGCCGCGCATCATCCTGGAGTACCGCGGGCTGGCCAAGTTGCGCAGCACCTACACCGACAAGCTCCCGGAGATGATCAATTCCGACACCGGCCGCGTGCACACCAGCTATCACCAGGCCGGCGCCGCCACCGGGCGCTTGGCCTCCAGCGATCCGAACCTGCAGAACATCCCGATCCGCAGCGAGGACGGCCGCCGCATCCGCACCGCGTTCGTGGCGCCGCCCGGACGCAAGCTGGTCGCCTGCGACTATTCGCAGATCGAGCTGCGGATCATGGCCCACCTGTCCGGGGACCCGGCCTTGCTGCGTGCGTTCGAGTCCGGCGCCGACGTGCACCGCGCCACCGCGGCGGAGGTGTTCGGCAAGGCGCTGGAAGAGGTCAGCGGAAACGAGCGCCGCGCCGCCAAGGCGATCAATTTCGGCCTGATGTACGGGATGAGCGCGTTTGGCCTCGCGAAACAGCTCGGCATCGCCCGCGGCGAAGCCCAGGATTACATCGCCCTGTACTTCAGCCGCTACCCGGGCGTGCGCGCGTACATGGACCGTACCCGCCAGCAGGCGCGTGACCAGGGCTATGTGGAAACGGTGTTCGGCCGCCGGCTGGCCCTGGACTACATCCAGTCCCGCAACGCCGCCCAGCGTGCCGGCGCCGAGCGCGCTGCCATCAACGCGCCGATGCAGGGCACCGCCGCCGACATCATCAAGCGGGCCATGGTCGACATCGACGGCTGGCTGGCCGGGCAGGGCGGCCAGGCCCTGATGATCCTGCAGGTCCACGATGAACTGGTGTTCGAGGCCGACGAGGCGTTCGTGCCGACCCTGCTGGCGCAGGTTCCGGCGCGCATGGCCGCGGCTGCCGGCCTGCGGGTCCCGCTGGTGGTGGACAGCGGGGCGGGGGACAACTGGGACCAGGCGCACTGAGCGGCGGACCCGGCACTGTGGCGGCCTTCCCCCGCCAGCCGAGGCGCGGGAATGAATCGACCCTGAACCCGTCCGGACGGTCACCGGAATCTTCACGAACTATCAATGCCCGAAGGTGTCTCATTACCCGCGACGGATGCAACGTCTGTCGTTGATCACTACCCCTCCCCTGGTGTGATCGCGGAGTGCAGGTTCTCCCCAACCTGACATTCCACCGGCCCCGCAACCTCCCCCTAGGTTTGCGGGGCTTTTTTTTGTGGCGCATTTCACGCGGCGAACCCCAGACTAGGGACATCCAGCAGGGGTGCGCGCCATGAACGATCTCTTCGAACTCTCGATGCCGTGGTGGGAGTTCGTGCTGCGCGCGGTCGCAGTGTATGCGGTCCTGCTGGCGCTGATCCGCATGTCCGGCAAGCGCACCATGGGGCAGTTCACCCCGTTCGACATGCTGCTGATCGTGCTGCTGGGCACCGCGGTGCAGAACTCGCTGGTCGGCGAGGATGTGTCGTTGCCGGGCGGGCTGCTGCTGGCTGCGCTGCTGATCGCGCTGAACTGGTGCGTGGCCTGGATCACCGCGCGCAGCGCACGCGCCGAGCGCATCATCGAAGGCGCGCCAGTGGTGATCGCGCGCAACGGCAAGCTGTTCGAGAAGGTGTTGCGGCGCGAGTTGATCAGCAGCAGCGACTTCGAGGAAGCACTGCGGATGAACAACATCGAAGACGTGACCGAGGTGGAGATCGCGCTGCTGGAGACCAACGGCAGCATCAGCGTGGTGCCAAAGGCACGCGGCTAGCGCCCTATCCGATCAGGCGGGGCCTTCGGCCACTTCACCCAGCCAGTCGCGCGGCCGCAAGTACCCAGCCAGTCGAGCTTCCGCGCTGCCTGGCTCCGGCGCGAAGCCGTATTCCCAACGCACCAGCGGCGGCAGGCTCATCAGGATCGACTCCGTGCGCCCGCCCGACTGCAACCCGAACAGGGTGCCGCGGTCCAGCACCAGGTTGAACTCCACGTAGCGCCCGCGCCGGTACAGCTGGAACTGGCGCTCGCGCTCGCTGTACGGCATCTCGCGGCGGCGCCCCACGATCGGCAGGTAAGCATCCAGGAAGCCATCGCCCACCGCCCGCATGTAGGCGAAGTCATGGTCGAAATCGCCGTGCAGGTCATCGAAGAACAGGCCGCCCACCCCGCGCGTTTCGTTGCGATGGCGCAACCAGAAATACTCGTCGCACCACCGTTTGTGCTCCGCATAACGCGCGTCGCCGAACGCCGCGCACAGGTCGCGCGCGGTGCGGTGCCAGTGCAGCACGTCCTCATCGAACGGATAGAACGGGGTCAGGTCGAAACCGCCGCCGAACCACCATGCCACCGTTTCCCCGTCGCGCTCGGCACGGAAGTGGCGGACGTTGGCGTGGGTGGTCGGCAGGTACGGATTGCGTGGGTGGAACACCAGCGATACGCCCACCGCCCGCCAGGACGCGCCGGCCAGCTCGGGCCGCGCCACGCTGGCCGAAGGCGGCAACTGGGTCCCCGAGACATCGGAAAACCCTATCCCCGCCTGCTCGAACACGCCGCCATCGCGCAGGATGCGGGTGCGTCCGCCGCCGCCCTCGGGCCGGACCCACGCGTCCTCGACGAACCGCGCGCTGCCGTCGACGTGTTCGATGGCGGCGCAGATGCGGTCCTGCAGGCCGGTGAGGTAGTCGCGGACGGTGTCGATGCGGGGAAGAGGACTCATGCGCGGATTGTAGATGCGCGGTTGGGCGCCCCGGCACTCACCCCCGCAAGCGCGGCATCCCGTGCTGGTCGCGTTCCTCGATGGCCGCGGTGTCCGCGATCTGCTGGCGCAGGTCACGGCCCGGCAGCTCCGATGCCGGCTCGCCACGCTGGCTGCGCAGGGCATTGGCGTATGCCTGGCGGGCGCGAGTGTCGTCGCCGGTGCGCGCGTAGCCGTCGCCGAGGCTCTCCCATGCCGGCGCGCCGGCTCCCTGGGCGATGGCGCGATGCAGCCAGGTTTCGGCTTGCGGCCAGGCAGCTTGGGCCTGGGCCAGGCGGGCCAGGGTCAGCAGCAAGGCAGGGCTGGACGGGTGCGCCTGCAGCCAGCGTTCGGCCTGGGCGCGCCGATGTTCGTGGTTGCCCACCGGCATGCGGCCGTAGAGGTCGGCGAGGCCTTCGTCCCACTGCGCGTCCAGGGCTTGTTCCACGCTGCGGGTAGCGGCATCGTCCCAGCGCAGCGCACTGGCGCGTTGCGCGTAGGCGGAGACCACCGGCGGCGCGGTGCGCAGCGCAGGCGGCAAGGCATCCCAGCGGTCGGCGAGTGCGTTCGCGTCGCCCGCTTCGTGCACGGCGCCGGCCGCCCATTGCGCCTGCAGGGCGTCCAGGGCGGCAACGGGCATCGCCTGTTGCTGGCGCAGGGCGCCCAGCAGGCCGTAGGCCTCGTGGCTGCGGCCGAGTGCGGTCAGTGCATCAGCGCGCAGGCGCAGGCCATGCGGTGGCAAGGGCTGGGCGCCGGCGGCATCGAGGGCGAGCAGTGCGTCGGTCGGTGCACCGCGACCCAGCGCCTGTTCGGCGCGCAACAATGCGCGCGTGCAGGCGTGGCGATCACCCAGTGCGTCCAGGTGAGCCGTTGCGGCGGCATCGTCGCCCCGCGCGGCGGCGGCGCGTGCGGCGTGGGTGCGGGCCAGCGCTTCGCTCTCGGCATGGTCGTTGGCGGGATGCTCGGCAGCCTGCTTCAGGAGTTGTTCGGCGCGCGCGTACTCGCCGCGCTGGTAGGCGCTGAGGCCATCGGTCAGGCGTGCCCGCGCCTGCCGCTGCCGGTGCTGCCGCCAGGCCTTGAAAGGCAGCCGCAACAGGGTCCACAACAGGGCCACGCCAAGCACGAACAGCAGCAGCAAGCCGGCGCCTGCCGCCACGCTGGTCTGGTAGTCGGTGCCGCGGAAGCGCACCAGCACGTAGCCCGGATCCTGCAGGAGCACCTGTGCCAGCAATGCGCCGAGGACGGCCAGTACCAACCAGAACAACACGCTGCGGAACAGGTTCATCGGGCCTCCGGGGACAGGGCTGAGACGGACGAAAGCATGTCAGGCGGTGCGGAAGCGCGACGTGAGCAGATCATCCGCCGCGCAG
>JAZKHR010000030.1:0-56191 GCA_040385305.1 Pseudomonadota bacterium | reverse complement strand
GAAAGCATGTCAGGCGGTGCGGAAGCGCGACGTGAGCAGATCATCCGCCGCGCAGCGCGCGCAATTGCTGCAGGCTGCTGCCGGCCAGCGGCGCATCGGCGTGCAGGGGCAGTGCGCGCAACGCAGCGATCAACTGGCGTTGCGCGCCCAACTGCGGCGAACCGGCGAGCAGGCGTTGCTGCCATGCCTCGATGCGCGCCAGTGCCGATACCAGCCCGGCCTGGTCGCGGCGTCCGACCGCAGCCCGGGCCAGGCTGAGCTCAATCTGAGCAGCGGCCAGCGCAGCTTCGCGATCGGCGCGTTCGCGCAGGGTGGCGCCGGCGGTGGGCTGCACCCGCACCACCCGCGCCAGCAGGCGCTGGTACCACGGCGCCACGACGGGCGCCGTGGGAGTGGTGGCCGGGATGGCGCGAAGGCCGGCGTCCAGCTGGTCGAGCAGCGCCCCGGCGCGCACGCGGGGGTCTGCGCCCAGCGCCGCCAGCGCCGCCTGTTCCTGGTCCAGGGTCTGGCGCAGGCTCAGGTAGGCGGGGTCGTCGATGCCGGCCAAAAGCGGCGCAGCCAACGCGAGGGCGCGACGTGCGCCATCCAGGTCCTGGGCCAGCTGCAGGCGCTGCTGGCCGATGCCAAGCACCAGTTCGATCTCGTCCAGGCGCAGCGATTGCGCACCGGTGCGGTCCGGATCGGCGAGCCTCGACACGCTGTCTTCCAGCAGGGCCGCGCGTTGGCCGATGCCGAGCAGTTCATCGCGCAGCACGCGGTTGGTCGCTTCGGCCTGTTGCAGGCGTTGCGCTTGCGCACGCTGGCTGGCGCGCAGTGCGTCGACCCGGGTGTCCAGGGATTGCTGCAGCAGCTCGGCTTGCGCCCGCGTGCGCAGTTGTTGTGCTTGCCAGTGGCGCCAGCCGAACCCGGCTGCGGCGGCGGCGAGGATCAGCACCAGGCAGGCCAGCAACCAGCCGCCGGCCCGGGAGCGACGCACGGGTGGCGGAGTGCTGGTGGAGGGCAACGCATTCATGCGCGGATGCTAAACGAACGCATCGGCGGCGGCGTTCAGCAACGCGCCGCTCCGCGCACTGGCGGCGATGGCGATGCGGCGGAAGCCGGCATCGCGGGCGGCTTCGGTCAGGCGTTCGCTGGCCGCAACCACGGCGATTGCAGACAGGCGCTTGCGCACGGATGGATCCAACTGGGCAAGCAGGCCCAGCAGCGCCTCGGCGCTACTGAGCACCAGCAGGAGCCGCGCGGGCGATGCCAGCGCCTCAGCCAGCGCCGACTGCGCGCGCATCGGCAGCGCGACCGGCACCCGGCGGTAGGTATCGGCCCGCACCAGCTCCGCACCCCGTCGGCGCATGGCGGGTGCGACCAGGTTGCGTCCGCCCGCGCCGGTGACCAGGCCGACCGTGCGGCCGCCGACATCAACCAGCGCCGGCATCGCCAACAGCCCTTCGCTGTCCATGCGCGCGGGCGCTTGCGCTTCGATGCCGAGCCGGCGCAGCGAGGCGCGGGTGGCGCTGCCGACCGCCAGCACGGGTTGACTGCGGCGTGGCGAGACATCCTGCAGCGCGGCTGCACTGCGCACGGCAATGGGGCTGGTGAACACCACGATGTCGGCGGCCAGTGCCTGGCGCAGGGCCTCGCGGGTGGTGGCGCCGGCAAGCCTTTCGATGGCGTGTGGCGACAGCGCCAGCGTGCGTGCGCCATGCCGCGCCGCCGCCGCGCGCAGCCCGTCGTGCTGCCCGCGCGGACGCAGCGACAACACGGTCCAGCCACGCAGCGGAAGTGAATGGTCGACGCGCAAGTGCATCACGGAAGCTTGGCATAGCGGCCTTGCTTGCGTCAGGCTGTGCGCCATGCATGACACCCCCAGCGGAACCACCCCACTTGACGCACTGGTCGCCCATTACGCGGCCATGCCCCCCGTCGCCGCCCTGCAGCCGCAGGTCCTGGACTGGGAGGCTGGGCGACTGCGCCTGTCTGCGCCCTTGGCCGCCAACGTCAACGACAAGGGCTGCGCGTTCGGCGGCAGCCTGGGGTCGCTGATGACCCTGGCGGCATGGGGACTGGTGTTCCTCGAGATGTCCACGCAGGGCATCGAGGCCGACATCTTCGTCGCCGACAGCCGTGTGCGTTACCTGAAGCCGGTGTTCGAGGATCTGCGGGTCGAGGCCGCCTTCGACGATGCCGGCGAACACGCCGCACTGGCCGACACCCTGCGCCGCCAGGGCCGGGCCAGCATCCGCCTGAAGGCGAGCGCCGGGCTGCTGGATGGCGGCACCGCGGCGACCTTCGTTGGCCGTTACGTGGCGATCCGCAAACAGTGAGCGGCCCGCGGTAGCATGCCGGCGTCCCCCGCCGAGCGCCCGCCATGAACCGATTGCTGCTGCACTGCCTGCTCGCGTGCTGCCTGGGCATGCTCACCGGTTGCCCCAAGTCCGCCAGCAAGGGCACCGCGCTCGATGAAGTGCAGTACGCGTATTCCGCGGCGATCCGCTGGGGCGATTTCGAAGGCGCCTGGACCCTGGTGGACGCCGACTACCGCAAGAAAAACCCGCTCAGCGACATCGACTTCTCCCGCTACAAGCAGGTGCAGATTTCCGGTTACCGCGAACAGGGCGGCAACATGCTGCCGAGCGGCGAGATGGTGCGCGACATCGAGATCGGTGTGATCAACCGCAACACCCTGACCGAGCGCACCGTGCGTTACCGCGAGCGCTGGCGCTACGACGAGGCGGCCAAGACGTGGGTGCTGGTGACCGGCTTGCCGGACTTGTGGCAAGGCGAATGAGCCGCTTCGGCTGATCGCCTACAATCGCGGCCCCCGCATGACCCGGCCAACCCCGTGACCCTTGCCGAACTGATGGCCTTCGCCGGCCGCCACCCGTATCTCTCGCTGGGTCTGGCCGGCATCACCGTGGCCCTGGTCTACAACGAGCTGGCGGGCCGGCTGTCCGGTGTGCGCAGGCTGAACCCGGCCCAGCTGACCGCGTTGATCAACCGGGACAACGCCCTGGTGGTGGACCTGCGTCCGGCCGCAGATTTCCAGAAAGGCCACGTGGCGGGCTCGAAGAACGTGCAGATGAGCCAGTTCGATCCCGAGAACAAGCAGCTGGCACCCGCGCGCGCGCTGCCGGTGGTCCTGCTGTGCAAGGCCGGGGACTCCGCCTCGACGGCGGCCAAGCGACTGCGCAAGGCCGGGTTCCAGAACGTCAACCTGCTCGAGGGCGGTATCCAGGCCTGGCAAGCGGCGGACCTGCCGCTGGTGAAGGGCCGCGCCTAGTTCGCGATGCCGCCTTGGGTTGTGCATGTCGCCCGCGCCCTTGCAACCCGGCGGTGGTGCCCCACCTTGGGGACTGCCGCATCGTTCGGTGCGATAATCGCGCTCTTTTCCTGTCCTGGCCCGCATCCGCGCCGCCGTCAATGTCCTGGAGTGACCCATGTCCGATGAAATCCTGAACGGCGCTGCGCCGGTTGTCGAAGCCCAGCCGCAGGGCGCGAGCTTCACCGTCGAGAAGCTGTACGTGAAGGACCTGTCCTTCGAGGCGCCCAACGCGCCGCAGGTATTCAACGAGCAGGGTCAGCCCGACCTGCAGATGAAGCTGAGCCAGAAGGTCCAGCGCCTGAACGACAACGCCTTCGAAGTGATCCTGGGGATCACCCTGACCTGCACGCTGAATGGCAAGACTGCTTACCTGGCGGAAGTCGAGCAGGCCGGCGTGTTCGGCCTGGTCGGCTTCGAGGAGCACGTGCTGGACGCGATGCTCGGCACCCAGTGCCCGAACATCCTGTATCCGTATGCCGCGGCTTCGATCGGCCAGCTGATCCAGTCCGGCGGCTTCCCGCCGTTCCCGATGCAGCCCATCAACTTCGATGCGCTGTACAGCGAGAACCTGCGCCAGCGCGCCGAGCAGCTGGCCCAGCAGGGCGGCGACGCTTCGCTGGCCACGACCGAAACCGCCGGCAACGCGTAAGCGCGCGGCTGCATGACGCAGTCCGCCAAGCCATCGGTTGCGGTCCTCGGCGCGGGGTCCTGGGGCACTGCGCTGGCGGCGTTGATCGCCCGCCACGACCACCGCACCGTGCTGTGGGGCCGCGATGCCGGCACCATCGCGGCCATCGCGTCCACCGGCGAAAACCCGCGCTACCTGCCGGGCATCGCCTTGCCTGGCAACCTGCGGGCCACGACGTCGATGGACGATGCCCTCGCCGATGCCGAACTGGTACTGGTGGTGGTGCCCTCGCACGCCTTCGCCGATACCGTGCGTGCACTGGCACCGTTGCGGCCGGCGGCGGCCGGGGTGGCGTGGGCAACCAAGGGCTTTGAGCCAGGCAGCGGGCGTTTCCTGCATGAAGTGGCTGGCGAGATCCTCGGCAACAATGGCAGCGAACACGATGTCCCGCTGGCGGTGGTCACCGGGCCTTCGTTTGCCAAGGAAGTCGCCGCCGGCCTGCCGACCGCGCTGACCGTGCATTCGGACGATGCCGGTTTCGCCCAGCAGGTTGCGGACGCGCTGCACGGCCCGGCCTTCCGCGCCTACACCGGTGACGACATGCTCGGCGCGGAGCTGGGCGGCGCGATGAAGAACGTGTTGGCGGTCGCCACCGGCGTTGCTGACGGCATGGACCTGGGCCTGAACGCGCGCGCCGGGCTGATCACCCGCGGCCTCAACGAGATGCTGCGCCTCAACATCGCCATCGGCGGGCGCCCGGAAACCCTGATGGGGCTTGCCGGGCTGGGCGACCTGGTACTCACCTGCACCGGCGACCTGTCGCGCAATCGCCGCCTCGGTCTCGCCCTCGGCCGCGGCCAGTCGCTGGCGGATGCGGTGCGCGAGATCGGCCAGGTGGTCGAGTCCATCCAGACCGCGGATGAGGTGATGCGGCAGGCCGAGTTCCACGGCGTGGAATTGCCCATCGCCAGCAACGTGCGCGACGTGCTGCACGGCGGCATCACCCCGGCCGAGGGCCTGAAGCGCCTGATGGCGCGCGAGCAGAAGGCCGAGTACCCGCAATCACTGTTCGGCGACTGACCCCGCCATCGGCCAGGGCAGTTCCCTGCCCCAGCGTTATAACTGCCTGCAAAAGGAAAACGCCCGGCCAAAGACCGGGCGTTCGCCGTACCGCTGCAGCGCGGGGACTGCAGCGGCCCTGCTGGATGCCCACCCTGACAGGGCAATGGACATCAGGTACCGCAGGTTCCGCGAAGGATCACCAGCTCAGGCGCGGGCCAACCATCCATTGCGTGTCGCCATCGGCCAGCTTGACGTCGGCGGTCACGCCCCAGCTGGGAGTGAACTTCACCAGTGCGCCGAGGCGGCCGTAAGCATCGCCCTCGAAATCGCCGCCGTCCTCGTAGCCAAGCAGAGCATACCCTTCCAGCATCGGGGTCAGCGCGGCGCGCACGCCCGCTTCGGCGCTGTAGCCGTCGAAGTCGACGCCGCCGCCAAGGTCGAACTTCTCGTAGGCCACGTTGGCCACGAAATCCGCCTTCGGAGAGAACGACTGGTTATAGCCCACGCCGGCGCGCCACTGGTCGAAGTCGGCATTGATGCCGTCGACTTCCTGCTGGGTGTAGTTGCCGAACAGATGCACGTTCGGGTGCACGGCGACGGAGCCGCCCAGGCCCCAGCCATCGGCGTCTCCGCCGTCGGTGTTGGTGGAGACGTAGCCGCCCTGCACATAGTTGTAGGACAGGCCGCTCTTGGCATCCTGCGCGGCAGCGGCGAACGGGAGGGCGGCGACCAGGGCCAGGGCGATCAAGGAACGCTTCATCGGTAAAACCTCGTTGTTGTTATTCGGTCACGCCAAGGGGGAATCCGGGCGTGGACGGCATTCTGGCGAAGCCCGGGTAACCCAGCCTGAATATAGAACCCATGAGTACAGGAACTATTCGCGAAGATTCGGGTCAGCAGGGGCGGCCCCGATGCCGGGCGGCACCCCATCCGGCGAATTTCGAAGGGGCGGCAGGGACACCGTCGCCCGATATCCCGCGTCGCGGCTAGGCGCCGCCGGCAAATTCCAGCTGGCGCCATGCCTCGAATACCACCACCGCCACCGCATTGGACAGGTTGAGGCTGCGGTTGCCGGGCCGCATGGGCAGGCGCAGGCGCTGCGACGGCGGAATCGCGTCCAGCACCTCGTGCGGCAGGCCGGCGGTTTCGCTGCCGAACAGGAAGGCGTCGCCGGGCCGGTAGCGCGGCGCATCGAAGCGCTGGGTGCCGCGGGTGGAGAGGGCGAAGACCCGCGGCGCGGTTGCGGCGTCCGGCGTTACCGCGGCCAGCGCAGCTTCGAGGTCGTCGTGGACCTGCAGCGCGGCGTACTCGTGGTAGTCCAGCCCGGCACGCCGCAGCTGCTTGTCATCGAGGTCGAAGCCCAGCGGCCGCACCAGGTGCAAGGCTGCCCCGGTGTTGGCGCACAGGCGGATCACGTTGCCGGTGTTGGGCGGGATTTCCGGCCGATGCAGGATGACGTGGAGCATCAGCCGCGCACGCTCACCACGGCAGGGTCTGGCCGCGCCAGTCGAGGAAGCCGCCGGATTGCCCCGGGGTGGCGGCGTCGATGACTCGCAGCAGCCCGGCCACCGCATCCGCTGGCGTCACCTGCGCCTGGGCACCGCCCATGTCGGTCTGCACCCAGCCGGGATGCAGGGCCAGCACCGTGATCCCCCGCTCGGCCAGCGCGTGGGCCAGCAACGCGCTGGCCATGTTCTGCGCGGCCTTGCTGATGGCGTAACTGGGGGTGCCGAAACGGGTGGTGTTGGTGATCGAGCCCAGTTGCGAACTGGTATTGGCGAGCATGCCGCCGTCGGCCAGCAACGGCGCCAGCGTCTGCGCCAGCAGGAACGGCGCGATGGCATTGGTGCGCAGGCTGTCTTCGAGCACGCCCTCTTCCACATGCCCGAAACGCTCACCGGCATGCAGCACGCCGGCATTGTTGAGCAGCAGGTCGATGCGGCCGCCTTCGCCCAAGACCAGCGGCAACTCGCGCAGGACCTCCGCGCGGGATTTGCCGTTTGCCACGTCCAGCGGCAGCACGTGCAGGCGACCGGGGTATTCGCCGGCCAGGTGGTTGAGAGCGGTGGCCTTGCCCGGGTGCCGGCAGGTGGCGATCACGTGCTCGCCGCGTTCCAGCAGCTGGCGGGTGAATTCCAGGCCGATGCCGCGGTTGGCGCCGGTGACGAGGGCGGTGCGGGGCATGCCTGAACTCCCTGGGTGGCTTCTGGCCTAGTGTATCCAGTGGGTGCGGGCGCTAACATCGACCTCTTTGCCGTCACGTCCCGGAGTTGCGCATGTCCCTGTTTCGTCCCGCCGCCCTTGCCGTTGCCCTCGCCACCGCCCTGTCAGCCGGTGCCTATGCACCGCAGGCGCGTGCCGCAGCGCCGGTTGCAGTCGACATTGCCTACGAGACCTTCACCCTGCCCAACGGCTTGCGGGTGATCGTGCATACCGACCGCAAGGCACCGATCGTGGCCGTCAACATCTGGTACCACGTCGGCAGCAAGGACGAGCCCAGCGGCCGCAGCGGCTTTGCCCACCTGTTCGAGCACCTGATGTTCAACGGCTCGGAAAACGCCCCGGGCGAGTTCTTCACCCCGTTCAAGGCGATTGGCGTCACCGACCAGAACGGCACCACCAATTCCGACCGCACCAACTATTTCCAGAACGTGCCCACCACCGCGCTCGACACCGCCCTGTGGATGGAGTCGGACCGCATGGGCCACCTGCTCGGCGCGGTCGACCAGGCCACGCTGGACGAGCAGCGCGGCGTGGTGCAGAACGAGAAGCGCCAGGGCATGAACCAGCCCTACGGCCAGTTGCGTGAGGTGATGACCTACACCCTCTATCCGAAGGGCCACCCGTACCACCACTCGGTGATCGGGTCGATGAACGACCTCAACGCGGCGGCGCTCGAGGACGTGCAGGGATGGTTCCGCGCCTGGTACGGCCCCAACAACGCCGTGCTGGTGCTGGCGGGCGACATCGACGTGGCCACCGCCCGCGAAAAGGCCATGAAGTACTTCGGCCACATCCCGGCCTCGCCCAGCATGGCGCGGCCCAAGGTGGACGTGGCGGTGCTCAAGCAGTCCGGCCGCACCGAGCTGGAAGACAAGGTGCCGCAGGTGATGGTGCGCCGGGTCTGGAACGTGCCGCAGACCGGCACCCGCGATGCCGACATGCTGGACCTGTTCTCCGACGTCCTTGGAGGCAGCGCCAGTTCGCGCCTCGACCGCCGCCTGGTGCATGAGGAAAAGCTGGTCGACAGCGTGGGCACAGGCAACTGGGCCTCGGAGCTGAGCGGCAACTTCTTCGTCAACGCGATGGTGAAGCAGGGCGTGGATCCGGCCAAGGTCGAAGCGATCATCGAGGAAGAACTGGCCAAGCTGATTGCCGAAGGCCCCACCGCGGAAGAGATGCAGCGAGCCAAGACCAGCTACCAGGCTGGCTTCGTCCGCGGCATCGAGCGCATCGGCGGGTTTGGCGGCAAGGCCGACGTGCTGGCTGCGTGCGCCATTTACGAGAAGAACCCCGGCTGCTTCCGCGATTCCCTGAACGCGGTGGCGAAGGCCACCCCGGCGCAGGTGCGCTCGGTCGGCGCCAAGTGGCTGCGCAACCCGAGCCACGTGTTCGTGGTCAAGCCGGGCGCGCGCAAGGAGCTGGCGGAAGCCCCGGCGGGCACGCCGGCGCCGTTCCTGCTGCCCGCAGTGGATTCCCGCTACAAGACCACGCCCAGCACGGTGGACCGCAAGACCGGGGTGCCAGTCACCACCAGTTTCCCGGACCTGAAGTTCCCCAGCCTGCAGCGCGCCACCCTCAAGAACGGCACCAAGGTGATCCTGGCCGAACGCCATGACGTGCCGGTGGTGCAGATGAGCTACGAGTTCCGCGGCGGCTATTCGGCGGATCCAGCGGGCAAGCCGGGTACCGCCAGCTTCACCATGGGGTTGCTGGATGAGGGCGCGGGCGACCTCGACGCGCTCGCCTTCGCCGCACGCGCCGAATCGCTGGGCGCCAACATCGGTGCCGGCGCCGGGCTGGACAACAGCAACGCGTATCTGTCCGCGCTCAAGCAGAACCTGGAACCGTCGGTGGCGTTGTTCTCCGACATGCTGCGCAAGCCACGCTTCGACCAGGCCGAGATCGACCGGGTCAAGGGCCAGTGGATCGCCGGCATCAAGCAGGAAAAGGTCCAGCCCGCCGCCATCGTCGCACGCGTGCTGCCGGCGCTGGTTTACGGGGAAGGTCATCCCTACGCATCGCCACGCACCGGCACCGGCACCGAAGCCGCTATCGCCAGCCTCGGCCGCGACGACCTGCTGGCATTCCACCGCAGCGCGCTGCGCCCGCAGGACGCCACCCTGGTGGTGGTCGGCGACACCACGCTGAAGGAGATCGTGCCTGTGCTCGACAAGCACTTCGGCAGCTGGGAAAGCGCTGGGACCGCCGCCGCTTCCGCCACCATCCCCGCGGCCTCGAATCCGGGCAAGGCGCGGGTGTTCCTGATCGACCAACCAGGAGCGGTCCAGGCCAACCTGTTCGCCGCCCAGCTGGTGCCGTCGAGCAAGGACGCGGGTGCAACTGCATTCGACATGGCCAACATGGTGCTCGGTGGCGACTTCACCGCACGCCTCAACATGAACCTGCGCGAGACCAAGCATTGGTCCTACGGCGCGCGCAGCAGTGGCGCCCCGGCCGTTGGCCAGCGCATCTGGATGGCGTCGGCGCCGGTGCAGATCGACAAGACCGCCGAATCGGTGGCCGAGATCCAGCGCGAGATCGCCGAGTTCACCAGCGGCACGCGTGGCGCGACCGCCGACGAAGTGGGCCGCATGCAGAAGATCCTGACCCTCAGCCTGCCGGGTGCCTATGAAACCGCAGGCTCGGTGATGGGCACCATCGGCAGCAACGTGTTGTACGGCCGTCCGGACGACTACGTGTTCAAGCGCAAGGCGGAGATCGAGTCGATGACGCCGGCCCAGGTGGATGCCGCGGCCAAGGCGCTGGATCCGGATGGCCTGACCTGGGTGGTGGTGGGCGACCTGTCCAAGACCGAGCAGGTGGTGCGCGCGCTGAACCTGGGTGACGTCACCGTCATTGATGCGGACGGCAAGCCGGTCGCGAAGTAAGCAACCTCGTTGTTTCGTGCGATTCAGACGCGCCGGGCCACAATCCGGCGCGTCTTTCTTTTGGGGATTCCGAGCATGCGCCGACTGTCCGTCCTGTCCATCGCCGCCGCGGCCTTGGGCCTGTCCGGCTGCACCTTCGTGCACATGGCGCCCGGCGCCAGCACGGTTCAGGTGCTGGCTGCCGCACCCAGCGGTTGCGTCAAGCGCGGCGAGGTGACCGTGTCGGTCAAGGACCGGCTGGGTCCGTACGCGCGCAGCGAGTCGCAGGTCCGCGACGAACTCGAAACCCTGGCCCGCAACGAAGCCCCGGGCCTGGGCGCGGACCGCATCAGCCCGCTGACCCCGCCGCGCGACGGCGAGCAGCAGTGGGCGATGTGGCGCTGCGGCCGCTGAAGGTTTCCTGGTCTCCCATCGCAGGGTGAACGGGCTGTCAGGCGGCGGCCGGGGGAAGCCGGTATCCTGTCAGGTTCATGCGCGCAGGCGCCGGAGATACCCCGCATCATGCTGTTCCAACATGTCGCCATCGCCGGGCTTGCCCACATCGACGCCCCGCGCCGGTTGAGTTCGGATGAGATCAACCTGCGCCTGAAGCCCACCCTCGAGCGCCTCGGGATCCGCACCGACGTGCTCGGCGACATCGCCGGCATCCACGCGCGGCGCCTGTGGGACGAAGGCGTGGAAGCGTCCGATGCAGCCACCCTGGCCGGGGTCAAGGCGCTGGCAGACGCCGGCATCGACCCCGACCGCGTCGGCCTCCTGGTCAGCACCTCGGTGAGCCGCGACTACCTGGAGCCGTCCACCGCAAGCATCGTCAGCGGCAACCTCGGCATGGGCGAGAACTGCCAGAACTTCGACGTGGCCAACGCATGCCTTGCCTTCCTCAACGGGATGGACATCGCCAGCCGCATGATCGAGCGCGGCGAGATCGACTATGCCCTGATCGTCGATGGCGAAACCGCCAACCTCGCCTATGAGAAAACGCTTGATCGGCTCAGCGGCATCGACGTCACCGAGGAGCAGTTCCGCAACGAGATGGCCACCCTGACGCTGGGTTCCGGTGCCGCCGCCATGGTGCTGGCCCGTGCGGAACTCGCACCCGGCGCGCCGCGCTACAAGGGCGGCGTGACCCGCGCCGCCACGCAATGGAACGGCCTGTGCCGCGGCAACCTGGACCGCATGGTCACGGACACCCGCATGTTGCTGATCGAAGGCATCAAGCTTGCCCAGAAGACCTTCGTGGCCGCCCGCCAGGCGCTGGGCTGGGTGGTGGAGGAAATGGACGAATTCGTGATCCACCAGGTCAGCCAGGTCCACACCGCCGCCTTCATCAAGGCGTTCAACATCGACCCCCGCAAGGTCCTGACCATCTTCGGCGAGCATGGGAATATCGGACCCGCTTCGGTGCCCATCGTGCTGTCCAAGTTGCGCGAAATGGGACGCCTCAAGAAGGGCGACCGGGTGGCCTTGCTGGGCATCGGCTCCGGCCTGAATTGTTCGATGGCGGAAGTGGTGTGGTGAGGCCCGCGCGCTGATTTGAGAGAGGGCCGGGCATCCGGCCCTTTTGATTGCGGCAGGATGCGATGACTTATCCGGACTACCCCTTTGCCCCCCGCTCCTTCGAGGTTCGCCCCGGCATCGCCATGTCGTACCTCGATGAAGGTCCGCGCGACGGCGAGGTCGTCGTCATGCTGCACGGCAATCCTTCATGGAGCTTCTACTGGCGCCACCTCGTGGCTGGCTTGTCGGACCGGTACCGGTGCATCGTGCCGGACCACGTCGGCATGGGACTGAGCGACCGGCCGGATGACGCGCATTACCGCTACACGCTGCAATCGCGGGTCGATGACCTGGATGCGTTGCTGAAGCACCTCGGGATCACCGGCCCGGTCACCCTGGCCGTCCACGACTGGGGCGGCATGATCGGCTTCGGTTGGGCGTTGTCGCACGCGCAGCAGGTGCAGCGGCTGGTGATCACCAACACGGGCGCGTTTCCGCTGCCGCGCGCCAAGCGCTTCCCGAAGCGGCTGGCGATGGGTCGCGATTCGCGCCTCGGTGGCTGGCTGATCCGCCGCTTCAACCTGTTCGCGCGCGGTGCGGCGCGGCTTGGCACCCAACGCCCGCTGGCAAAGGATGTGCGCGCCGCCTATGCCGGCGTGTACGACGGCTGGGACCAGGCCATCGCCACCCTGCGCTTCATGCAGGACATTCCCTTGGGTGACGGCGATGCATCGATGCCGCTGGTGGCGGAGGCCGGACGCCGCCTGCACGAATTCGCCGACCGTCCCGCCTTCATCGGCTGGGGCCTGAGGGATTTCGTGTTCGACAAACACTTCCTGGCTGGCTTCACGGCGGCCCTTCCGAACGGCGACGTGCACGCCTTTGACGACGCCAACCATTACGTCCTGGAAGACAAGCACGAGGTGTTGGTCCCCGCAATCCGCAAATTCCTCGATACGCATCCACTCATGCCTGCGAAAGTGCAGGCCGGCGAGACCGTCGGGTGATTCTCGCAGCGGCATTTCGAGCCGCGTAGCGAAACACCCGGCGGTAGGCGCCGGCCGATCAGGCTAGAACTGCGGCACCGGATTCTTCAGCGCCTCATCCACGCCAACCCAGTCCGCAGGCGTGAGCAAGCGCAACCCATGCGCAATCCGCGCCTTGTCGCACTGCGCACTGGCAGTGCCGAATTCGTACGAAGCCGGCATCAGCGCGCACGCCGCCGGCCGCCGCTCGTGGATCGTGCAACGCGAATAGCGCCCAATCTCCGCCTCCAGCGCGATGCAGCGCGGCGACGCCTGCGAGGTGCCACGCATCGCGCGCTCGTGGGTCCGCAGCGGCTCGGTGAGTTCGAGCGGCACGGTGCCGCCCAGCGCCGGCTCGGCCTCAGACCAATGCAGGCTCACCCGGAACTGCGCGCAACACGCGCCGCAGCTCAGGCAGGGATGGACGGAAGGCATGCCGCCATTGTCGGCGACAATGCGGGCATGAGCGAGACGCCCCCCGAGGCCTGCAACATCGCTGCCGCGCTGCCGCGCATGGCCCGCGAGCGCCCCCACCAGGTGGCGATGCGTTGCCCCGGCCGCAAGGGGCGCTACGACGTCGTCCTGACCTACACGCAGCTGGACGCGCGCAGCGATGCGATCGCCGCCGGACTGGCCCGGCGCGGCATCATCCGCGGCACGCGCACGGTGGTGATGCTGCGGCCCACGCCGGAGTTCTTCCTGGTCATGTTCGCGTTGTTCAAGGCCGGCGCGGTGCCGGTGCTGGTCGATCCCGGCATCGACCGCCGCGCGCTCAGGCAATGCCTCGATGACGCGCAGCCCGAAGCCTTCATCGGCATCCCCCTGGCGCTGGGCGCCAAGGCCTTGCTGGGCTGGGCGAAAACCTCGCGCGTGCGCATCAGCAGCGGCAGGCGCGCGTGGTTCGCGGACGCGAGCCTGGCCGAGGTTGAACGCGCTGGCGCAAATGCCGGTCCGCAACTCGCGCCCAGCCATCCGGATGACGTGGCCGCCGTGCTGTTCACCAGCGGCAGCACCGGCGTGCCCAAGGGCGTGGTGTACCGGCACCGGCATTTCGTCGCGCAGGTCGCGATGCTGCGCGAGGCGTTCGGCATCGAAGCCGGTGGCATCGACCTGCCCACCTTCCCGCCTTTCGCGTTGTTCGACCCGGCGCTGGGCCTGACCTCGATCATCCCCGACATGGACCCGACGCGGCCCGCGCGGGCCAATCCGCGAAAGCTGCACGCGGCCATCGCCAGGTTCGCGGTGGACCAGCTGTTCGGTTCGCCTGCACTGCTTCGCGTGCTGGCCGGGCATGGCGAGAAGCTGCCGACCATCAAGCGCGTGACCAGCGCCGGTGCGCCCGTGCCTCCCGACGTCGTGGCGCGCATGCTCGAACTGCTGCCGCCCGATGCGCGGCTGTGGACCCCCTATGGCGCCACCGAATGCCTGCCGGTCGCGGTGATCGAAGGCCGCGAGTTGCTGACCCTGCGCACCCGCACCGACGCGGGCGCGGGCACCTGCGTGGGGCGCGCGGTGGCCGGCAACACGGTACGCATCATCCGCATCGACGATGGCGAGGTCCCGCAATGGAGCGACGCGTTGCTGGCCGGCGCCGGCGAGGTCGGCGAGATCACCGTTGCCGGCCCCGCCACCACCGATGCCTACTTCAACCGCGACGCGCAGACCCGGCTGGCGAAGATCCGCGAGGCGTTGCCGGATGGCGGCGAGCGCATCGTCCACCGCATGGGCGACCTCGGCTGGATCGATGGCGAGGGCCGCCTGTGGTTCTGCGGACGCAAGTCGCAGCGGGTGGTGATGGATGCGCTCACCACCCTGTGCACCGAACAGGTGGAGCCGGTGTTCAACACCCATCCCGATGTCGCCCGCACGGCGCTTGTCGGGGTCGGCGAGCCGGGCGCGAAGCGGGCGCTGCTGTGCGTGGAACTGATGCATGGGGTGGATGCGGCGCAGTGGCCGCGCATCCAGCGCGAGTTGCGCCACATCGGCAATGGCCTGGTCCACACCGCCAAGGTCGAGGCCTTCCTGCACCATCGCCATCCCTTCCCGGTCGACATCCGCCACAACGCCAAGATCGGCCGCGAGAAACTCGCGCTGTGGGCGGCCCGACAACCACTGCAGGACATCGAATGAACATACTGGTGACCGGCGGCGGCGGGTTCCTTGGCCAGGCCCTCTGCCGCGGCCTGGTCGAGCGCGGGCATGCAGTCACCAGTTTCAATCGCGGCCATTACCCGGAGCTCGAGGCCATCGGCGTGCGCCAGATCGCCGGTGACCTCGCCGACCGTGATGCGGTGCTGGCTGCATTCGGGGCACGCGATGGTGTCCACTTCGATGCGGTCTTCCACAACGCAGCCAAGGCCGGGGCATGGGGTGATTACGACAGCTACCACCGCGCCAATGTCGTCGGCACCGAGAACGTCCTGCATGCCTGCCGCACGCACGGCATCGGCAAGCTGGTATACACCTCCACGCCCAGCGTGACCCATCGCGCCACCCGTCCGGTCGAAGGCGGCAGCGCGGACACCGTGCCCTACGGCGAAGGCTTCAAGGCGCACTACGCGACCACCAAGACCATCGCCGAAAAGGCCGTGCTGGCAGCCAACAATGCAAGCCTTGCCACCATCGCGCTGCGCCCGCGCCTGATCTGGGGCCCGGGCGACAACAACATCCTGCCGCGCCTGGTGCAACGCGCGAATGCGGGCCGGCTGCGCATCGTCGGTGATGGCAACAACCTCGTCGACAGCACCTACATCGACAACGCCGCGCAGGCGCATTTCGATGCGTTCCGGCATCTCGCCCCCGGCGCCGCGTGCGCCGGCCGCGCCTACTTCATCAGCAACGGCGAACCGCTGCCGATGCGCGATCTGCTCAACGGCTTGCTGCGGGCCGCAGGCGCGCCGGAAGTTCACAAGACCCTGCCGTTCGCCGCTGCGTATGCAGTCGGGGTTGCCTGCGAAGGCTTGTGGCACCTGCTGCCGCTGCAGGGCGAGCCGCCGATGACGCGTTTCCTGGCGGAACAGCTCAGTACCAGCCATTGGTATTCCATGGAGCCTGCGAAGCAGGACTTCGGCTACGTGCCGAAGGTGTCGATGGCGGAAGGCTTGGAGCGTTTGCGCCTATCTAGGCGTCCGTGAAGCCGCAGTCCCGCAACCTGCAGAAGTGGTAGCCCACTGGCTGGCAGGGCTGCGCAGAGCGGGCCACGGACGGCCCGCGCCCGCGACTCAGTCGTGGATGACTGGATGGAGCGGCTGCGCAGCCCTGCCGGCCAGTGGGCGGGTCGAAGCCAGGACGAAGCCCATACAATGACCCCATGAGCGACAGCGCATTCAACTGGAAACAACCCGCCGGACGCGCGCTGGAAGCCGCGCTCAATCGTGCCGTCGCGCTGGATCCGGATACGCAGGCTGCACTGACGTCATTGGATGGCCAGCGCATCGCCTTGCGGCTGACCGCTCCACCGTTAGCGATGCAGGTACGGGTGGATGGTGGCGCACTTCGAGTTGGACCCGTGGATGCCGATGTGGAACCCGATCTCGGCGTGCGCAGCACCTTGTCCGGCCTGCTCGGGCAGTTGCCGATGTTCCGTCGCGACGATGCACTGCCCGTCGGCAAGCTGCGCATCGAGGGCGACGCGGAGCTTGCCCGCCGCCTCCAGCAACTGGCGAAGAACTTCGATCCCGATTGGAAGTTGCCCTTCATCCGCGTGTTCGGCGACGTCATCGGCGTGCAGATCGCCAAGGCGCTGGCGGCGGGCTTGCGCCAGGCGCAGGTGGCATCGCGCAACCTGGCGGAGACCGCCGTCGAATACGTGACCGAGGAAAGCCGCGACGTGGTGCCGCGCGCGGAACTCGACGCCTTCCACGACGATGTGGATGCCCTGCGCGACGACGTGGAGCGGCTGGCCGCGAAAGTCGCGCGCCTGCAACGTGCGGTGCCCTACGGCGGCAGCGGAGCCGGCGCGTGAGTTCGCTGCTGCGTGCAGTGCGCATTGGCCGGGTGCTGGTGCGCCATCGGCTCGACGACCTGCTGGACGACACCGCCGCCGAGCGCTGGCTGCGCCTGATGCGGCCGTTCGTGCCGCGTGCCAGTGCCGCCATGGCCGAACTGCCGCGAGGCGCGCGCTTGCGCTTGGCGTTGCAGGAACTGGGGCCGATCTTCGTCAAGTTCGGGCAGATCCTGTCGACCCGCCGCGACCTGGTGCCGCCGGACATCGCGGTGGAACTGACCCTGCTGCAGGACCGCGTCGCACCGTTCGACGGCGAGCTTGCGCGGCAATTGGTGGAACGCGAACTCGGGCGTCCGATAGAGGTGGCCTACGCCAGTTTCGACACCACGCCGCTCGCGTCCGCATCGATCGCGCAAGTGCATGCGGCCACCCTGCATGCGGTCGATGGCGCTTCTCCGCGCGAGGTAGTGGTCAAAGTCCTGCGTCCAGACATCGACCGGCAGATCGCCGCCGACGTCGCCCTGCTGAACACCATCGCCGGCATCGTCGACCGCACCCATCCGGCTGCCGACAAGATCCGTCCGCGCGAGATCGTGGCGGAGATCGAAGCCACGCTGTCGGCGGAACTCGACCTGCAACGTGAAGCCGCCAATGCCTCGCTGCTGCGGCGCAACTGGCAGGACTCGCCGGACCTGTACGTGCCGGAAGTGATCTGGACCCACACCGCGCAGCGCGCGATGACCCAGGAGCGGGTTTACGGGATTCCGTCAGATGACATCGCCGCCCTGGACGCGGCCGGCATCGACCGCAAGGCGCTGGCGGCGAAGGGCGTTCGCCTGTTCTACCAGCAGGTGTTCCGCGACAACTTCTTCCATGCCGATGCACACGCGGGCAACATCTGGGTTGACCCGGCCCGCAAGGACAACCCGCGCTTCATCGCGCTGGACTTCGGGATCATGGGCCAGCTCTCCAGCGAGGACCAGTACTACCTCGCCGAGAATTTCATGGCCATCTTCAACCGTGACTACCGGCGCATCGCCGAGCTGCATGTGCAGGCGGGATGGATGCCGGCCACCATCCGCATCGACGAACTGGAAGCCGCCACCCGAGCGGTGTGCGAGCCGTACTTCACCCGGCCGCTCAGCGAGATCTCACTGGCCGAGGTGCTGGTCAAGCTGTTCCGCACCGCGCAGCGCTATGAATTGACGTTGCAGCCGCAGCTGATCCTGTTGCAGAAGACCCTGCTCAACATCGAGGGCGTGGGCCGCCAGCTGGACCCGAAGATCGATATCTGGGCCGTGGCCAAGCCGGTGCTGGAACGGATCCTGGTCGAACGCTACAGCCCACAGCGGCTGGCCAACGAGTTCCGCAAGCGCCTGCCGGAAATGATCACCCACGCGCCGGAGATGCCGCGCCTGCTGCACGCCTGGCTGCAGCAACAGGTGGAGGGCAAGCATGAGCTGCGCATGCGCTCCAACGACCTGGCCGAACTCGCCCGGGTGGCGCGTGATGGCCAGAAGCGGATGGTCGCAGCGGTGCTGGGCACCGGCCTGCTGATCGTGGCGGCAGTGCTGTTCGGCCTCGAGGCTGGCGGCCCGAAGGTGGGCGACGTGCCGGCGGCGGCGTGGATCGCGGGGCTGGGCGGGCTGTGGGCACTGCTGGCGGCGTGGCCTCGCCGCTAGAACAGTGCGTCGCACGCCGGTCGCCGGCGCGAGGTGGGCGCACAATCGGTGTCCGTTGAAGATTCCCGTACAGGAGTTCCGAATGACCAGCAAAGCCTACGGCGCACATTCCGCCGACCAGCCCGTGACCGCCATGGAGATCGAGCGCCGCGCGCCGGGCAGGGGCGACGTGCAGATCGATATCAAGTACTGCGGCGTCTGCCACTCGGACCTGCACACCGTGCGCTCCGAATGGCCGGGCACCTTGTATCCCTGCGTGCCGGGCCACGAGATCGTCGGCCATGTCAGCGCGGTCGGTAGCGACGTGCAGGATTTCAAGGTGGGCGATACGGTCGGCGTCGGCTGCCTGGTCGACAGCTGCCGGCACTGCGCGTCCTGCGACGAGGGCCTGGAGCAGTACTGCACCAACGGCTTCGTCGGCACCTACAACGGCAAGACCACCGATGCGCCGGGCCACACCCTCGGCGGTTACGCGCAGAGGATCGTGGTCGAGCAACGCTTCGTGCTGAAGATCAGGCATGCCGAGGACCAACTCGCCGCGGTGGCGCCGCTGCTATGCGCCGGCATCACCACCTACTCGCCGCTGCGCCACTGGAACGCGGGGCCGGGCAAGAAGGTGGGCATCGTCGGCATCGGCGGGCTGGGCCACATGGGCATCAAGATCGCGCACGCCATGGGCGCCCACGTGGTGGCCTTCACCACCAGCGAATCCAAGCGCGCGGAGGCGCATGGCCTGGGCGCCGACGAAGTGGTGAACTCGCGCGAGAAATCGCAGATGCAGGCGCACGCCGGCAGCTTCGATTTCATCCTCAACACAGTGGCCGCCCCGCACGACCTGGATGCGTTCACCGGACTGCTCAAGCGCGACGGCACCCTGTGCCTGGTCGGCGCGCCTGCTTCGCCGCACCCGAGTCCCAGCGTGATGGGGCTCATCTTCGGCCGCAAGTCGATCGCGGGTTCGCTGATTGGCGGCATCCCTGAAACCCAGGAGATGCTGGACTTCTGCGCCGAGCACGGCATCGTCGCCGACATCGAGATGATCGAGGCGGACGGCATCGAACACGCGTACGAACGCATGCTCAAGAGCGACGTGAAGTACCGCTTCGTGATCGATACCGCGTCGATGGGCTGAGCCGCCCATCGTGCAGTGAAAAAGCCCGGGGTGACCCGGGCTTTTTCATGTGCATCACCGCAGGAGTCAATCCGCCGGGGGCGTCGTCGGGGCCGCGGCCTTTGCGGCGTTCGCGAAATCCCCCGCAACGAATACCGACAGGTGCTCCGGCTTGAGGAAGCGGCGGATGGCCGCGTTGACGTCGGCCACGGTCAGCGCCTGCAGCCTGGCATCGAACTCGGCGCGGCGCAGCATCGGGCGGCCCAGGAAACTGTCGCTGTTGAGCATGCCAGCCACCGCGCCGTCGCTGGCGCGGCCTTGCTGGCGCTGGGTCAGCATGCTGGCCACGGCGTCCTTGAGTTCGGCTTCAGTGATGCCGTCCTTGACCAGGCGCGCCAGTTCCTCGCGTACCGCGGCCTCCAGCCTGGCGGAATTTTGCGGCGCGGCGATGGCCTGGATGCTGAAGCTGCCCGCATCGTCCTTGCCGTCGCGGCTCACATCCGCGCTGATCCCGCTGCCGATGCTGTAACTCAATCCGTCCTTCTGCCGCACGCGGTCGCCCAGCCGCGACTTCAGGCCGCTGCTGCCGAAGATGTTGTTGGCCACCATCAGCGCGGCGTAGGCCGGATCGTCGTCATTGAGCGGCAGGTTGTGGCGGGCCAGGAACACGGCGCTCGACTTGTCCGGGGTTTCGAAGGCCTGCTTGCTTGCCGGCACCGCGTTGTAGCGGGTGGGAATGGGCGCGTAGGCAACGCCGGGCGTCCAGCCGGCGAAGAGTTGTTCGAGCAGCGGCTTGATGGCCACGGGATCGAAGTCGCCGACGATGGCGATCTCGCCCTGCGCAGTGCCGTACACGTCGCGGTGGTAGGCGCGCACGTCGTCCAGGGTCAGCGCCTTGAGCTCGGTCATCCCTTCATCGAATCCGCGATGTCTCAGCGGATGGTCAGCCGGCCACGGATCGAAGGCAGCGCCCATCGCATCGCCGGCAATGCTGCCCGGTTCCTTGCGCGCGGCCTCCATGGCGGTGATCGCCTGCAAGCGCATTTGTTCGAACTCGTCCTGTGGAAATGTGGGATTGCGCAGGATTTCGGCAGCCACCGCCAGCGCCTCGGCGAGTTCGCCGCGGCGAGTGTTGAGCGAGATGCTGGCCCCCTGGGGATCTCCGCTGATGCTGGCATTGGTTTTCAGCGCTTCGAAGCGCTTGTCGATCTGCTCGCGGGTCAGCGACTTGCTGCCGTGCATCAACATTCCGCCTGTAAACATCGCTGTTATTGGAAGGTTGCGGCGCATTGCATCTAGGTCACCGAAATGGAAGTCGGCATTCACCACCACGGTCCCGCCGCGGGTCTTCTTCGGCAGCAAGGCCACCTGCAGGCCGTTGCCGATGGTGAAGCGCTGGGTACGTGCGTCGATATTGGCGGGGGTGGGGTCGAAGGTCTCGCCGGCCTCGACTGCAGCGCGGCCCTTGTAGCCATCCACCAGCGTCGCCACGGGCGGCGCCGTCGCGATGGTCGCGCGCACTGCGTTGTCGGTGGGAACGAACCGCGCCAGGGTCCGGTTGCTCGGGATCAGGTACGTCCGGGCAACGCGGTTGACGTCGTCCACGCCCACTTTTTCCAGTGCGTCGCGCAGCACGAACCATAGCCGCCAGTCACCCGCGGCCACGTATTCGGACAGGGACATGGCCACCGAATTGACATCGTTGAAGGCGAGCTCGTAGCCGTTGCCAATGCGCTGCTGTGCGTCCTGCAGTTCCTGCGCAGTGATGGGCGTGCTGGCGAGTTGTTCGAGTTGCGCGAGCAGCGCGGCTTCGGCCTTGGCGGCATCGCCATCCTTGGGCACCGCGACAACGGCGTTCAAGGTGCCTGGCTCGCGCATCGCGCCCGCGCCAGCGCCGGCGAACGCGGCCAGCTTGGTTTCCACCAGCGCCTTGTGCAGGCGCCCGCCGGGGGCGTGGCCGAGGATGTTGCCGAGCAGGATCAGCGCAGGCGTGTCCGCATGGGTGGCGGCGGGGATGTGATACGCAAGGCTGGTGATGCGGATGTCGCCGCTGCGGCGCACGGTGACTTCGCGCTCGCCGTCCTGAGTGGGCTCGATGGTGTAAGCCCTCGGCAACGCGCGCGCGGGCTTCTTCAAAGCGCCGAACTTCGCGTGGATGGCCGCCAGCACCTTGGCCGCTTCGAAACGCCCGGCCACGATCAGCGCCGCATTGTCCGGCTGGTACCAGGTCCGGTAGAACGCCTGCAGGCGCTCGATCGGCACGTTCTCCACGTCGCTGCGCGCACCGATGGTGGTGTTGCCGTAGTTGTGAAAGAGGTAAGCGGTGGAGCGCAGGCGCTCGCTGAGCACGCTGCCGGGGTTGTTCTCGTTGCGCTCCAGCTCGTTGCGGACCACGGTCATCTCGCTGGCGAGGTCCTTCTTGGCAACGAATGAATTGAGCATACGGTCCGCTTCCAGCCCGAGCACGAAGTCCAAGGTGTCGTCATTGGCCGGGAAGCTGCTGAAGTAGTTCGTGCGGTCCAGCGACGTGGTGGCGTTGAAGCCCACGCCGCGCTTCTTCAGTTCGCCGGGGATGTCGGCATGGGTCGGCGTGCCCTTGAACAGCAGGTGTTCCAGCAGGTGGGCCATGCCGGTCTCGCCGTAGTTTTCGTGCACCGAGCCGACCAGGTAGGTCAGGTTGACAGTGACCGTGGGCTTGCTGGCATCAGGGAACAGCAGCACGCGCAGGCCATTCGGCAGGCGGTATTCGCAGATGCCTTCGACGCAGGCGCCCGGGCTCATGCCCTTGGGCAACGCAATGCCGTCGGCAGCGCCGGCAAGCCCGGACAGGCCAAGCAGGCAAGCGAGGGCAAGGCTGCGCAGGCGTGGATGGCTCATCGGGTCGGCTCCAATACGGGACAATGCCGCGCAGTCTAGCGAAGCGATATCCACCCCGATGCCCGATCCTTCTTCCCTTGCCGTGCTCTACGCCGACGCATCGCTCGCGGTGGTCGACAAGCCGGCCGGGCTGATGGTCCACGACAGCGCGCTGGCGCGCGGCGAAACCGACTTCGCCGCCGATCGCCTGCGCGAGCAATTCGGCAAGCCGATCTTCCTGGTGCATCGACTCGATCGCGCCACCAGCGGGTGCCTGCTGCTCGCCTTCGACCGCGAGACCGCATCTGCAATGGGCAAGGCAGTGATGTCGGGCGATGTAGAAAAGCATTACCTGGCGATGTGCCGCGGCTGGCCTGCGGAACAGACCTTCCTCGTCGATCATCCTCTGGATGGCGGCCCCGGCAAGCCGCTGAAGAAACCCGCGCAGACCGCGTTCGAAGTCCTGGACACCTGCGAGCTTGCGATGCCGTCGGGCGGTTTCGAGACCTCGCGCTATGCGCTGCTGCGGGCCAGTCCGCTGACCGGCCGCTTCCGCCAGATCCGCAGGCACCTGAAGCATCTCTCGCACCATCTGATCGGCGACACCAGCCACGGCGACGGCCGCCACAACCGCCACTTCCGCATGCTCGGCATCCACCGCATGCTGCTGCATGCGCAGCGGCTCGGCTTCGTGCATCCGCACACGGGCGCGCGGCTCGATGTGGAAGCGCCGGTGGATACGGAGTTCGCGCGCGCACTCGCGCTGTTCGTGGCCGCGCGCCCCTGAGCCGTGCGGGGCGAGCACGCGCTGGCGTTGTTCCCGCCCAAGTAAGATGGCGGCATGCTGCAGGTCTCGCCCACGCTGGCCATCGACGACGACGAACTCGTCGAGCGCTTCGTGCGCGCGTCGGGACCGGGCGGGCAGAACGTCAACAAGGTCTCGACCGCGGTTGAGCTGCGTTTCGACATCGCCCAGTCGCCTTCCTTGCCGGAACCGGTGCGCGCGCGCCTGCTTGCCCGGCGCGACCGGCGGGTGACGGCGGACGGCGTGCTGGTGCTCAGTGCGCAACGTTTCCGTACCCAGGACCGCAACCGCCAGGACGCGCGCGAGCGGCTGGCGCACTTCATCGAGGGCGGCCTGCACGCACCGAAGCCGCGTATCGCCACCAAGCCCACCCGCGGCGCCAGGGAGCGACGCTTGGGCGAAAAACGCGGGCGTGCGACGATCAAGCAGGGACGTACGCAAGGCCGTGGAGGCAGCGATTGGGACTGAACGAATCAACTCACGACGTGGTGTTGGCGCTGCCGCCCAGCGCGCCGCGCATGCCGCGCAACCGCGCCATCGAATGGCTGGGCAAGACCGTGCTGCGCCTGGGCGGGTGGCGCATGGCGGGGGAGTTCCCGGACCTGCCCAAGATCGTGCTCATCGCCGCCCCGCATTCGTCCAACTGGGACGGCCTGTGGGGCATGGCGGTGAAGCTCGGCACCGGCATGAAACTCTCGATCCTGGGCAAGGACGCACTGGTCAAGGCGCCCGTGCTGGGCCCGCTGGCGGTCTGGCAGGGCGTGATCGGGGTGGACCGCAGCGCCGCGCATGGCGTGGTGGACCAGGCAGCCAACGCGATCCGCAAGGCTGACCGCATGTGGTACACGATCGCCCCCGAAGGCACCCGCAAATGGGTGGACCGCTGGAAGCCGGGGTTCTGGCACATCGCCCGCAACGCCGGGGTGCCGGTGGTGCCGGCGTATTTCGATTACGCCAACAAGGTCGTCGGCATTGGCCCGCCGTTCGAGCTGACCAACGACATGCATGCGGACATCGCCCGCATCCAGCGCTGGTACGCGCCGTACAAGGGCCGCAACCACGACGTGGTGCAGCCGAAGGACTGAGTGCCGGCAGGCTCGGGGCTCAGCGCTCCGAATGCCCGCCCTGGTCATACTCACGCGGCGCCAGCAGGTCCGGCTGGATCAGCTCGACGAAGGCGCGGGCCTGCGCGCTCAGGAACTTGCCCTTGCGCATGACCACGCCGTAGCTGCGCGATGGAAACCACTTGGCCAGTGAACGCGCGCACAGGCGCTGGCGGTCGGCCTCGGTGAGGCAGATCGCGGTGACGATGCTGATGCCCAGGCCCATCGCCACGTATTGCTTGATGACTTCCCAGCCGCCGACTTCCAGCGCCACCGTGTAGGGCACACGGTTCTGCTGGAACACCAGGTCCACCAGGCGGTAGGTGGTCAGCCGCTTGGGCGGCAGGATCAGCCCGTACGGCGACAGGTCCTGCAGGGTCAGGTCCGGCTTGTGGGCCAGCGGGTGGTCGGGCGGGGTGATCAGCATCGGCTCGAAGCGGTAGGCAGGCGCGTAGCTGAGGTCGGCGGGGACATCCAGCATCGAGCCCACCGCCAGGTCCACCGCGTCGCTGCGCAGCAAGTCCAACCCGCTGGCGCCGGTGACGTTGTGCAGGGTCAGGCGCACGTCGGGGTGGCGTTGGCGGAAGGCATCCACGATGCCGGGCAGCAGGTACAGGATGGTGGAACTGCCGGCGGCCACGTGGAGCTCGCCCGCGTCCAGCCCGCGCACCTGCTCGCGGAAACTGGCGGCCAGGCCGTCCAGGCCCTCCACCAGCGGGCGCGCCATTTCGTACAGCAGCTGGCCTTCCCGGGTGGGCACCATGCGCCTGCCGCTGCGCTCCAGCAGGCGCACACCCAGCTCGCGCTCCAGTGCCTGCAGTTGCAGGGTGACCGCGGGCTGGCTCAGGTACAGCGCTTCCGCCGCCCGCGACACCGAGCCCAGGCGGGCCACCTGGCAGAACGCCCGCAACGGCTTCAGGCGCGAGCCCTTGTAGGCAAACCGGAGGGCGCTTGCACCGGGTTCGGCCATTGACTCGTTTGCCGTATTTGGAAAGCAAATACTACGCATTGATAAAACTGCTTTGTCAAATACCACACGCAGGCGGATGGTGCAGGTCCCCACCGGGTCCTGGAGTTGGCGATGTCGGCAGTGTTGCGAGCGGTCCCGAAGCCGGGTTTGGAGGATGGCATCCAGGTCACCCGCGTCGCGCCCGCACAGGAACTACTCCTGACTCCCGCCGCGCTGGCGTTCCTGGCCCGGCTGCACCGCCGCTTCGATGCCGAACGCCGCGCCCGCCTGCAGGCACGTACCCTCAGCCAAGCCGACTTCGATGCCGGCGTATTGCCGGACTTCCGCGCCGACACCGCCCACATCCGCAGTGCCGCGTGGACCGTCGCGCCGATCCCGCAAGCGCTGCAGGACCGCCGCGTCGAGATTACCGGCCCGGTCGACCCGAAGATGGTCATCAACGCCCTGAACTCCGGCGCCAACTGCTACATGGCCGATTTCGAGGACAGCACCAGCCCCACCTGGGCCAACCTGCTGGAGGGCCAGCGCGCCCTGCGCAAGGCCGTCGCCGGGACACTGGACTGGATGGCACCGGACGGCAGCAAGCACTACACGCTGAAACCCGCCGACGAACGCGCCGTGCTGATCGTGCGCCCGCGCGGCTGGCACCTGGACGAGAAGCACGTGCTGGTCGATGGCGGGCGCATGTCGGCCAGCCTGTTCGACCTCGGCCTGTTCTGCTTCCACAACGCCACCGCGCTGGCGGCGCAGGACCGCGGCCCGTACTTCTACCTGCCCAAGCTGCAGTCGATGGAAGAGGCGGCGCTGTGGAACGCGGTGCTGGGCGATATCGAAACCTCGCTTGGCCTGGTCCACGGCCAGCTCAAGGTCACCGTGCTGATCGAAACCCTGCCGGCCGCGTTCGAGATGGACGAGATCCTGCACGCGCTCAAGGACCGCATCGCCGGTCTCAATTGCGGGCGCTGGGACTACATCTTTTCCTACATCAAGACGTTCCGCGCCCATCGCGACAAGGTGCTGCCGGAGCGTGCCCAGGTCGGCATGACCCAGCCGTTCCTCAAGGCTTACGCGGACCTGCTGGTCAGGACCTGCCACCACCGCGGCGCGCATGCGATGGGCGGCATGGCCGCGCAGATCCCGATTTCCGGCGATGCCGACGCCAACGAGGCCGCGCTCGCCCGCGTCCGCGCAGACAAGCTGCGCGAAGTCGGCGCCGGCTTCGATGGCACCTGGGTTGCGCATCCGGCGCTGATTCCGCTGGCTCGCGACATCTTCGACGCCCACATGCCGCAGGCCGACCAGGTGCATGTGCTGCGCGATGAGGTGCAGGTCACCCGCGACGACCTGATCCGCCCGTGCCGGGGCACCATCACCCGCGACGGCTTCGAGAACAACGTCGAGGTTTGCGTGCGCTATCTCGCCGCGTGGCTGGATGGCAACGGCTGCGTGCCGATCCACTGGCTGATGGAAGACGCCGCCACTGCGGAGATCGCGCGCACGCAGCTGTGGCAATGGCTGCATTTTGCAGATGCGGCGCACACCGGGTCGGAACGCACTGGCGCTAACGACAGCCGCGAACCGCTGCACCTCGACGATGGCACGCCTGTCGATTTCGCCCTGCTCGAACGAGCGCTGATCGGCCTGCCCAGCAAGTTCAACGAGCGCCTGCGCATGCCAGGCGCCAGCCGCATCTTTGATGCCATCGGCATCCTCGACCGCCTCACCCACGCCGACCAGCTGGCCGAGTTCCTGACCCTGCCGGCATACGAACGCATCGATTGACCGCTCCGCGCCAACGCCCGCCCCCAGACCAAGGAGTTCCACCATGAAGCACACCCTGCCCACCGCCGAACAACTCAAGCTGGACTGGTGCAACAACCCGCGTTGGGCCCGCGTCACCCGCACCTACTCGGCGGAGGACGTGGTGCGCCTGCGCGGCAGCGTGGCCATCGAGCATTCGCTGGCGCGGCTTGGGGCTGAAAAGTTGTGGCGCTCGCTGCACACCAGCGACTTCGTCAACGCGCTGGGCGCGCTCACCGGCAACCAGGCCATGCAGCAGGTCAAGGCCGGCCTGAAGGCGATCTACCTCAGCGGCTGGCAGGTGGCGGCGGATGCCAACGTGGCCGGCGAGATGTACCCGGACCAGTCGCTGTACCCGGCCAATTCGGTGCCGCTGGTGGTCAAGCGCATCAACAACTGCCTGCTGCGCGCGGACCAACTCAACCATGCCGAGGGCGACACCAGCGTGGACTACCTGCAACCCATCGTGGCCGATGCCGAAGCCGGTTTCGGCGGCGTGCTCAATGCGTTCGAGCTGATGAAGGCGATGATCGAAGCCGGCGCCGCCGGCGTGCATTTCGAAGACCAGCTGGCGTCGGTAAAGAAGTGCGGGCACATGGGCGGCAAGGTGCTGGTGCCCACCCGCGAGGCCATCGAGAAACTCACCGCCGCGCGCCTGGCTGCCGATGTGATGGGCGTGCCGACACTGATCGTCGCGCGCACCGACGCGGAAGCCGCAGACCTGGTCACTTCCGACATCGACGACAACGACAAGCCGTTCTGTACCGGCGAGCGCACCGTCGAAGGCTTCTTCAAGACGCACAAGGGGCTGGACCAGGCGATCAGCCGCGGGCTCGCTTATGCGCCGTACGCCGACCTGGTCTGGTGCGAAACCGGCAAGCCGGATCTCGACTTCGCGCGCAAGTTCGCCGAAGCCATCCACGCAAAATTCCCCGGCAAGCTGCTGGCCTACAACTGCTCGCCCTCGTTCAACTGGAAGAAGAACCTGGACGACGCGACCATCGCCCGGTTCCAGAAAGAGCTGGGCGCGATGGGTTACAAGTTCCAGTTCATCACCTTGGCCGGGTTCCATTCGCTCAACTACGGCATGTTCGACCTTGCCCACGGTTACGCACGCCGGCAGATGAGCGCGTTCGTGGAACTGCAGGAGCGCGAGTTCGATGCGGCGGATCGCGGCTTCACCGCGGTCAAGCACCAGCGCGAAGTGGGCACCGGGTATTTCGATGCGATCACCCAGGCCATCCAGGGCGCGCAGTCCTCCACCGTGGCATTGAAGGGCTCGACCGAGGAAGAGCAGTTCCACGGTGAACGCGCTGCGGCCTAGGGATTTCCTAGCGGTGCGCAGGTCCCGGCACCGTGCGCGCTACGGGCGAGGGTGGGGCCGATGCTATCCTCCGAATCCTTGACGGGAGAGTGTCGGGTGGCAGAGGGGATGGGCGCCAGCGCACAGGCCGGAACCAAGCACGACGATGCCGATCCGGCAGCGGCGACGCTGACCGCACCCGAGTACGCGCTGTTCGCCCAGATCGCCCGCAGCCGCAAGGTCGAAGCCGGCCAGCGCCTGTTCCAGCGCGGCGACCTGGGCACTTCGATGTACGTGATTGCGCATGGCGCGGTGGACCTCGATTTCGGCGATGACCTGGTTGGCAAGCGGCTCGGCCCGCGCGAGTTCTTCGGCGAGCTGGGACTGTTGATCGGCGACCACGCGCGCAGCGCGGATGCGGTGGTGGCGGAAGATGCGGTGTTGCTGGAACTCTCGCGCGGCGAGTTCGATGCGCTGGCCCTGCGCGACCCGGGCCTGCTCTCGCATTTCCTGCGCCGGGCCATCATGCGCGTGGTGTTCAACGAGCAGGCGCTGATTGCGCGCCTGCGCCGCCGCAACCGGGAACTTGAAGCTGCCCTGGACACCCTGCGCGCCACGGCCCACAGGCTCAACCAGACAGAGGCGCTGACCCGCACCGACGAACTCACCGGCCTGTGCAACCGTCGCGGCTTTGCCGCGCGCATCCAGGAGTTGCGCCAGAACAGCAGCCTGGCCGGCTTCGCCCTGGTGTTGATCGACTGCGACCGCTTCAAGGACGTCAACGATGCCCATGGCCACCTGGCCGGCGACCGCGTGTTGATGAGCGTGGCTAGCCTGTTGCGCGCGGTGGCCGGACCGGAAGACGTGGCCTGCCGCTTCGGTGGCGACGAGTTCTGCCTGCTGCTGCGTGGCGACCGCCACCAGGACCTGGAGCGGGTGGTCGACTACATCCTTGGCAGCGCGCGCACCTTGCGCCAGATGCACAGCAACCCGCCGCAGATGACCACGCTCAGCGTGGGCGCCTGCCTGATCGGCACCGATGCCGAGCTGCACGAGTGGGACCACTGGTACGGCCAGGCAGACACTGCGCTGTACCGCGCCAAGCGGCTGGGCGGCGACCGCGCGGAATGGCAGCACTGAGCCTGCCCAGATGACCTCGGCCAGCCAGACCCCGCAGGTCCGCACCCTGCTGCTGACAGACATGGTGGATTCCACGGGCCTGGTCGAGCGCCTGGGTGACAACGCGGCGGCGGACCTGTTTCGCGCCCACGACCGCGCGGTGATGGAACTGCAACAACGCTGGCGCGGGCGCCTGATCGACCGCAGCGACGGCCTGCTGCTGATCTTCGAGCGGCCTATCGACGCCCTCGGCTTCGCCCTGGACTACGTGCGCGGCCTGCGCGAATTGGGCCGCGAACGCAACCTCAAGCACCCCCTGCAGGCGCGCGCCGGCCTGCACGTGGGCGAGGTGCTGGTGTGGGAGAACAGCGTGGAGGCGGTGCGCCACGGCGCCAAGTCGATGGAGGTGGAGGGCCTGGCCAAACCACTGGCGGGGCGGCTGATGGCCCTGGCGCGGCCGGGGCAGATCCTGCTGTCGGCCACCGCAGAACCCCTGGCGCACCGCGCCGCCCGCGAACTGGGCGAGCGTGGCGAACTGCTGGTGTGGAAACCGTATGGCCGCTGGCGCTTCAAGGGCCTGCCGGAGGCGCAGGAAGTCTTCGAGGTCGGCGAGCCCGGGCTTGCCCCGCTGCGCATGCCCGCGCACACGCCCAAGGCCTGGCGCGACCTGCCGCTGTGGCGACGGCCAGCCGCGCTGGCGGTGGAAACATTGCTGCTGGCCGGCATCGTCATTGGCGGCTGGTTCCTGACCAAACCGCAGCCGGCTATTGCCTTCGCCGAACGCGACTGGGTGGTGGTGGGCGACGTGCGCAACCTCACCGGCGACGCGCGCCTGGACGACGCCCTGGAGCAGGCGTTCCGGATCAGCCTGGAGCAGTCGCCCTACGTCAACCTGCTCAGCGACCTCAAGGTGCGCGACACCCTGCAGCGCATGCAGCGCAAGCCAGATGCGCCGGTGGACCGCACGCTCGGTTCCGAGATCGCCCTGCGCGATGGCGTGCGTGCGCTGATCCTGCCCACGGTGGCGGAAGTTGGCGGGCGCTTGCGGGTCAGCGCCGAAGTGGTGGACCCACGTACCCAGACCACGGTGTACGCGGTCTCCGCCGACGGCCGCGGGCTGGAGTCGGTGCTGGGCTCGATCGACGAGGTCTCCGACCAACTGCGCAACAAGCTGGGAGAGGCGATGGAGTCGGTGCAGAAGAATTCGGTGCCGTTGCCCAACGTGTCCACCACCAACCTGGATGCGCTCAAGGCGTACGCGGTGGCGCGGAAACTCTCGCAGGAAGGTCGCGATGACGAGTCGATGCAGTCCCTCAAGTCCGCGTTGGCGCTGGATCCCGATTTCGCATCCGCCCACGCGGCCCAAGGATATGTGAGTTCAATGCTGGGACACCGTGACGCCGCGCGCGCGTCGCTGGACCGGGCGGCCGCACTGCAGCAGCGGATGACCTCGCGAGAGCGCCTGCAGCTCCAGGCAAACCGGGCCATGTTGTTCGAATCGCCGGGTGCCGGCTACCGCGCTTGGAAAGCGCTGAGCGACATCTACCCGGACCACGGCACTGCAACCTACATGCTGGCGCAGCTGACCTTGCTCGAGCAGCGCGATTACGCAAGAGGACTGGCGCTTGCGCGCGATTCCGCCCGGCCGCAGTCCACGGCAATCGGCCTGGCCCTCTACCTGCAAGGCATTGCACAACTCGGCCTGGGGAAGTGGGTGGAGGCGGAGCGCGCATTCGCGGCCGCTGTGCAGGCCGGCGTCAGCGATGTTACGGCGCGTGCGGCTGTCATGGCAGGGCAGCGCCAATGGCAGGCGGCGGACGCGCTACTCGTCAAGGGCTTTGATGCGTTGTCTCCGAACCAGAAGAGAGAGCGCCTCACGATGCGCGCCCTGGTGGCACTCGACAGCGGCGATGCGGCCGCAGCGATGGAGATGATGGAGCAGGCGCAGGCACTTGGCGGAGATGACCCAGCGGCGCGGGTGCTGCTGGGGCAGCAGCAACTGGTCCTTGCACATGCCGCAGGCGGCGATGCGACTGCAACGGCCCGCGGCTTGCGCGACATTGCGCCGACCCAGGGCATGGATGCGGGCGAGCGCCATGCGGTGCAGCTCGCAAGGGCCTGGCTAGCCGCCGACATCCGCGACACCCAGTTGCTCGACCGCCTCCTGCGCGAGTTTCAGCCGCAGCGCGACGTGATCATGCGCGACTGGCCCACGCAGGCGCTCGTGCTGGATGTGTTGCAAGCGCGTCGTCAGACCTTGGCGGGAGAGGGAGCAGCGGCATTGCAGTCACTTCAGTCACAACTTCGGCGCACGGATACACACAGCGCCGTGCTCATCGCCGCACTGGAGGCGGCCCGTGCCAGTGGCAACGAAACGCAAGCCGCCGGGATGCAAGCGCGCCTTGGCAACGCCGTCGGGCGCGCTTATGCTGACGGCATTGGCGGCGACACCGGTGAACTACTGCGCGCCACGTGGATCGGCAGCGTGCGCGACGCACAGCGCCGCGGCGCGAAATGAACCGGACGCGCCGGCGCGCGCGGCGCTAGCTGCTGGCGTGGAAGGGGATCCTGTAATCCACTTCGCTAGTCAGAAGCGCTTCGTATTTCGCCCGGTCGCGCGCGATCTGGGCCTTGCTGGCAATCGACTGATCCGGCTTCATCTGCATGCAGAGGCCGTACTGCGGCGGAATCTGGTCCGGCGGACCCTTCGGTGGCTTCCAGCCAGCCTTGACCAACGCCGCCTGCGCATCCTTCTTGAACAACCGGCGGAATTCGTTGTCGGTCGACATCAGGTCCAGAAAGCGGCGCACCACCTTCGGATCGAGCGGCGGTAGCGGTTGCTTCCCTTGATTGCGAGTGGCCATGGTTCCCCCTGTGTGGTTGGATCAGTGGCGACGCTATCCTGTACGTGACCCTGGGGCAAGACTTGGTGCGAAGTACACGCGCTGGCTCGCACCGATGGTTGGACGAGGGCAGATCAAGAGAGTTGTTGACGTGGGTCTCGGTTGCAAAGATTGCGCGCGCAGTTACGACGAGTCCGTCATCAGTCGCCTGAAAGTCGGTTCCATGCACGGTACTTATGAGGAGAGGCGATGCGAATTCGTCGTTGCGCCGTGCTGTGGCTTGAGCATCGGGACACACCGGTGTTTGACCTCGGCGAATTGTTGGCCGGCGGCACCGGAGTAAGCAGCGAGCTTGCGTGGTGCGCCCACGCGCCGCACCTTGATGTTGCAGTCCCGCTGGATCTGGACGAGATCCGCCTGCTTGGCGCCTTGTCTCCGAACGAGTGGGTTTCACGACGCGGATTCGATGAAGCACACGGGATCCAGCGCGTGAGGAAGCTCCTCAAGGCCGGGCTGGTGATCGGCAGCACCCAGCCGTGGGCGGGGCAACGCAGTGCCGATGATCGCCTGCGCGAGACAGGATGGTTTGGCGTCGCGGCGCTCCTCCACAACGCGTCACGCTGGCACGGCGTTGATAGTCCGGGGCAGAGCAACAGCCTTGGCGTGGAAACGGCGGAAGGCTTGCGGTTGAAACATGGGGTGCCGCCAGCTGCGATTCATTCGCGGGAAACGGCTGTGGCGCGCACCCGGCTGCCGCCGCCGGCCAACGAGGCATTCGATGACCTGCTGGATGCGCGGGCCACCTGCCGCAACTTCGATGCCGGCGCCGTGCTACCCCTGACCGTGGTGTCGCGCGTGCTTGCGCGGGCATTCGGGGCACGCGGACAGGCGCGCGTGGCGTCCGACTTCGACCTCGTCAAGCGCAGCAGCCCATCGGGCGGCTCCATGCACCCGACCGAGTGCTATGTGATCGTCCAGCGCGTGCAGGGGCTGGCCCCCGGGCTGTACCACTACAACGTGGGCGCGCATGCGCTGGATGCATTGCCGATTCCCGCCGATCTGGATGTGTCCGCCTTCGCGCATACCGCCGTCGCCGGCCAGCAATGGTTCGCGGAGGCACCGGTGCTGTGCGTGCTGGCACCACGCTTCTTCCGCAACTTCTGGAAGTACCGCAATCACGCCAAGGCTTATCGGGTCTGCATCCTCGACATCGGCCATCTGTCGCAGACCCTGCAGCTCTGCGCGACCCAGGAAGGGCTTGGCAGTTTTATCACCGCCGCGATCAACGAGGTTGACATCGAGGCTGCGCTCGGTTTGACGGGCCTGGTCGACGGGCCATTGGCGGTGTGCGGGTTTGGCGCGCGCGCAGACGCCATGGCCACGCCCGAATTCGATCCGAACGGGAACGTGTGGCCGGGCTGATCGGGGGCCGCCCGGGCCAGCGCCTGTAGGAGCGCCGCTTTGGCGCGACCGCTCCCCGGCGGCGCGTTGCTGCCTGAGCGGCATCGCACGACGGGTCGCGGCAAAGTGCCGCTCCTCCAACGGCGGTAGCACGATGGGACACGGCGAGGCGCCCCTCCCAAGATGGCCGGCGGTGGTTTCGTTGTTGGCGGATGGTCACGTCTCCGGCTTACGCCGCGGCGCGCGGCTGCCCGCGTTCCATCCGCCGGTAGCCGATCGCCTCGCTGAGGTGCGGCGTGGCGATGGCTTCGCTGCCGGCCAGGTCGGCGATGGTGCGGGCCACGCGCAGGATGCGATGCAGGGAGCGCGCGGAGAGTTGCAGGCTGTCCACCGCGCGTTCCAGCAGGGCGGTGTCGCGCGGGGCGAGGCGGCAGTGGGCGTCGGTCTGCGCCTGGTCCAGGCGGGCGTTGGTGGTGTTGCAGCGGGCGAGTTGCACGCTGCGCGCCTGCAGGACGCGCTCGCGCACGGTGGCGCTGGATTCGCTGGGCGCGGCGTCGTGGCGCAGCGCGCTGGGCGGCAGGCGCGGCACCTCCACGTGCAGGTCGATGCGCTCCATCAGCGGCCCCGAGATGCGCGCGCGGTAGCGGCGGATCATCTCGTCGTTGCACAGGCAGCGGCCGGATGGATCCCCGGCCCAACCGCAGGGGCAGGGATTCATCGCCGCCACCAGCTGGAAGCGCGCGGGGAATTCGCACTGGCGCGCCGCGCGCGAGATGGTGACGTGGCCGGACTCCAGCGGCTCGCGCAGCACTTCCAGCGCGTGGCGGCCCCATTCGGGCAACTCGTCGAGGAACAGCACGCCCTGGTGGGCCAGCGAGATCTCGCCGGGCCGCGGATCAGCGCCGCCGCCGACCAGCGCCACTGCGCTTGCGGTGTGGTGCGGATTGCGGAACGGGCGTTGACGCCACTGCGCCGGGTCCAGCCCGCGCCCGCTGACCGACGCCACGGTGGCGGCTTCCAGCGCTTCGGCATCCGTGGGTTCGGGCAGGATGCCGCACAGGCGCGAGGCCAGCAGCGTCTTGCCGCTGCCGGGCGGGCCGACGAACAGCAGGTGGTGCGCGCCAGCGGCCGCGATCTCCAGCGCGCGCCGCGCCTGGGTCTGGCCGCGCACATCAGAGAGGTCCGGCTGTCGGCTCGCGCGGCAGGCCGGGGCCACCGCAAGGGGCAAGGTCTTGCGCGCATCCAGCGCGGCGCACACTTCCAGCAGGGTGCGCGCAGTGCGTACCTCGACATCGCCCGCGAGTGCGGCCTCGGCGCCGTTGCCGGGCGCCACGATCAGCTTGCGTCCGGCGCGCCCCGCGGCCAGGCTCGCCGCCAGCACGCCATCGACCGCGCGGATCTCGCCGGTGAGGCCCAGTTCCCCGATGAACTCCCACCCATCCAGCGCTTCGGTCGACAGCTGCCCGCTGGCGGCCAGGATGCCGAGCGCGATGGCAAGGTCGAAGCGGCCGCCATCCTTCGGCAAGTCGGCCGGGGCAAGGTTGACCGTGATGCGGCGCGCCGGGAATTCGAACTGCCCGCACTGGATGGCCGCACGCACCCGGTCCTTGGCCTCCCGCACTGCGGCTTCTGGCAGGCCGACGATCGACATCGACGGCAACCCGCCGCCGAGGTGGACTTCAACCCTGACTTCGGGCGCGTGCACGCCCACGCGCGCACGGCTGTGCACGAGCGCAAGACCCATGGCGACGGCCTCAGTGCTGGGGCGGGGCTGGCGTGTCGACTGCGGGCGTGCCGGCGAGGTCGGCCACGCTGCGTTCCAGCGCGTCGAGCTTGGCCCGGGTGCGCGCCAGCACCGCGCGCTGCACCTCGAATTCCTCGCGCGTCACCAGGTCCAGCTTGCCCAGCCCGGTCTGCAGCACCGACTTGAAATTCTGCTGCAGTTCCTCACGGCCCTCGCGAAGGCCCGGCGGCACCAGGCTGCTGAGGCGGCGGGCGAGTTCATCGAGTTGGGCGAGGTCGATCATGCGGGCGGTATCCATCGGGCGTCTCCTGCGGTTTCCACCAGCATGCGCATCGCGCGTTGCCATGGCTGTCGGCACAGGGCGCGGCGCGGGGTGGGGGAAGTCCCCTCGCAACGACCGCATCGCGCGCCGGCAGTATGCCCGCTGCCCGCGGCGCGGGCTATGCTGCGGCCATCGAAACAAGGCGCCCTGGGCCCGGAGACGCGCGATGAAGATGGTCATGGCGGTGATCAAGCCGTTCAAGCTGGACGATGTGCGCGAGGCGCTGGCCGAGGCCGGCGTGGCCGGCATCACCGCGACGGAGGTAAAGGGCTTCGGCCGCCAAAAGGGCCATACCGAGCTGTACCGCGGCGCCGAATACGTGGTCGATTTCCTGCCCAAGATCAAGCTGGAGGTGGCGGTCAGCGACGACCAGGTGGACGCGGTCACCGAGGCGATCATGCAGGCCGCCGGCACCGGCAAGATCGGCGACGGCAAGATCTTCGTCTGGGACCTGGAGCGGGTGGTGCGCATCCGCACCGGCGAACTGGACGGCGACGCGCTCTAGGCGCTCATAGCTCGACCCGGTCGCGCCCCTGCTGCTTGGCGCGATACAGGGCCGCGTCGGCGCGGTCGAACAGGGCATCGCGGGTGTCACCATCGCCGCTGGCGTGGGCGATGCCGATGCTCACGGTCACCCGCAGCCCAGGGTCGATATCGGGGAACTGCAGCGCGCGGGTTGCTTCGCACAGGCGGTTCGCGACCCTCAGTGCACGTTCCGGCGTGGTGTCCGGGCACACCACCATGAATTCCTCGCCGCCGATGCGGCCCAAAGGATCGTGCTCGCGCAGCTGCGCCTGCCAGGCAGCGGTGGTGGCGCGCAGCACCGTGTCACCAGCGGCGTGGCCGTATTGATCGTTGATGGCCTTGAAGCGGTCGAGGTCCAGCAACAGCAGTGCGAGCGGGGTGCCATCGCGGGCGGCGCGGTCGATGGCTTGGGCGGCGTCGTGGTCGATGCGGATGCGGCTGGCAGCGCCGGTCAGCGAATCCACCATGGCCATCGTGCGCAGCCTTCGCGATTTGCGCGCCTGGCGCCACGCCAGCGCGGCCAGCAGCGCCACCAGCAACACACCCAGCGCCAGCGTCAACGTCTGCCAGCGCCGCACCCGCTCCAGCGCCTTGACCTGCAACTCGCTGGCCTGGGCATCTGCACGCAGCTTGCGGTTCTCGAAATCGCGGCGGCTGATTTCGAATTCGTATTGCAGCAGGCGGCTCTGTTCCAGCCGCATCTTCGACTGCAGCTTCATCTGCAGCTCGTTGAAGCGCTTGTAGTCGGCCAGCGCCGCCGCGGCCAGCCCCAGTGCTTCATTGCTGGCGGCTTGGGCCGCGAACAGCATGGCCAGGTAGCGCTCGTTGCCGTTTCGCTCCATCAGCGGCAGGGCCTGCCGGTACTGCGCCACGGCCTGCGCATGATTGCCCTGGCGGGCCAGGGCCTGGCCGCTGAGCAGCAGCAGCATGTCGTTGCTGGCGCTGTCCTGCTGGACCGCAAACCCCAGGCGTGCCTGCTGCAGCATGTCCAGCGCCTGCATGGGCTGGCCCAGCGCGGTGAGCGACTCGGCCACGCCCAGCCGCGCGGCATTGGCGCTGTAGGGGTCGTCGTGGCGGGTCGCCACCTGCAGTGCTTCGTTGAAGGCAGCCAGCGCGTGGTCGGGCGCGTTGGATTCGCCGTGCAGGAAACCAAGCTGGATCAGGTTGGTCGCCACACCCTCCCAGTCGCGCTTCTCCCGCATGCGTTCCAGCGAGCGGGTGAAATAGCGCCTGGCCTGGGCCGAGTCGCCCATGCGCCGGTAGGCCACCGCGATGCTCATCATGAGCGGCTCGACCTCACGCCGGATCCCGGATTCGCGATAGGCCGAGCGCGCGCGCTGGAAATCCAGCATCGCCTTGGCCTGCTCACCCAGCATCGACTGCAAGTCGCCGCGGGCCTGCAGGCTTTCGGCCAGGAGCTGGGGCTCGCGGGCATCCCTGAGCAGGGCGACAGCCTGCTCCACTTCCGCCAAGCCGTTGCGGGTACCGCTTGCCTGGGTGATGTAGAAGGTGCGGCAAAGCCGGGCGCGCGCTTCCGATGCGATGTCGCGCGCCGTCCGCGCCAGCGCAATGGCCCGGTCCGAATACGCGAGGCCGGCAGCGGCATCCTTCCAGCGGGTGCTGCCGCAATACACCGAACGGAATCGGATTTCGCGCGCGGGGTCGTTGGGCGGCAGCTGGGCGCGCAGGCGTTCCAGCTCGTCGTCGTACGCCGCCGTGGAGCTGTCCAGGGTGTCCGGGCCAATCACGCGCTGGAACGTGGAGTCGAAGGCCGCCTCAGGCGCGGACCGTGGCGCGTCGCCACCCACCGCCGCCAGTCCCTGGGCATGCCCTCCCGGCGACCCGGCCAGGAGCAGGGCCAGCAGGCTTGTCTTCCACAATGACGGATGCGTCCCCACGCGGATCCTGGTTGACGGGCAACCCGGCAGACTAGTGCGGTCAGGGAGGCGGAACCGTGCGCGCAGTCACACTTTCCTGGCTGGTCTACTCGCTCAGTGCCAGTGCCACGAACGGCGGCAAGGTTTGTGCGCCGGCGTGGATCTCGGCGCTGTAGTACTTGCTGGCGAACGGCCTGGCCCGCGCATCGGCGGCGCGGAAGTCGAAGCTCGCGTTGGCGGCCTTCTTCGCCATGGTGCAGCTCCACCAGCCGGTCGGGTAGCAGGGCTGCGGGAACGGCAACGTCTGGAAGCTCTTGAAGCCGGCCTTGCCCATCTCCGCGCGCATTTCCTTGATCAGGTCCAGCAGCACCAATGGCGACTCGCTCTGCTGTACCAGGATGCCGTCGTCCTTCAGCGCGCGGTGGCAGCTGGCGAAAAAGGCTTCGTTGAACAGACCCTCGGCGGGACCCACCGGATCGGTGGAATCCACGATCACGATGTCCAAGCTGCCGGGTTCGCAATTGGCCATGTAGGCGATACCGTCATCGAACAGCAACTCGGCGCGCGGATCGGCATTGGACTCGCACAGCTCGGGGAAATACTTCTCCGCCATGCGCGTCACTTGTTCATCGATGTCGCATTGCGTTGCGCTGGCGACGCCCGGATGGCGCAGGACTTCCCGCAGGGTGCCGCAATCGCCGCCGCCGATGATCACCACCCGCTTCGGATCCGCGTGGGTGAACAGCGCCGGGTGCGACATCATCTCGTGGTAGAGGAAGTTGTCGCGGGTGGTCAGCATCATCGCGCCGTCGATCAGCATGATGTTGCCCCAGTCGGTCGATTCAAAGATCTCGATGTGCTGGAACGGCGACTGCACCTCGTCCAGCTTGCGGGTGACGCGGTAGCCGATCGACGAACCCGCCTTGTCGAAGTTCTCGTATAGCCAGGTGGGTTCGGTCATGTCGGTGGTCCGCAGCGCGTGTCGGGGCGCGGATTGTAGCGAACGCGGGTGAATGCCCCCGGGCCGGCCGTGGGCGCGGCGGGCGGTACACTGCGCGCCCCACGACTGTTCGCAGGACCCGCCGATGAGCGCCTGGTCGCTCGACCTTGCCCGCAAGACCTATTCGATCCCGCACTGGTCGGAGGGCTATTTCGATGTCGACGCGCAAGGCCGCATCAGCGTGCGCCCGCGTGGAACCGCGGGCCCCGAGATCGCGCTGGCCGAGGCGGTGGACACGGCGCTGGCACAGGGCGCCCAGTTGCCGGTGCTGGTGCGCTTCCCGGACATCCTCGGCGATCGCCTGGGCAAGCTGCAGGCGGCGTTCGCGCAGGCGCAGCAGGACTGGGAGTACACCGGCGGCTACACCGCGGTGTACCCGATCAAGGTCAACCAGCATCGCGGCGTGGCGGGGACGCTGGCCAGCCACCACGGCGAGGGCTTCGGGCTGGAGGCCGGCAGCAAGCCGGAGCTGATGGCGGTGCTGGCGCTGAGCCGTCCGGGCGGGCTGATCGTCTGCAACGGCTACAAGGACCGCGAGTACATCCGCCTGGCCCTGATCGGCCGCAAGCTGGGCCTGCAGACCTACATCGTGATCGAGAAGCCCTCAGAACTGAAACTGGTGCTCGAGGAAGCGCAGGCGCTCGGCGTGAAGCCCGGCTTGGGCGTGCGCATGCGCCTGGCGTCCCTGGGCGCCGGCAAGTGGCAGAACAGCGGCGGCGACAAGGCCAAGTTCGGCCTCAACCCGCGCCAGCTGCTGGACCTGTGGAAGCGCCTGCGCGACGCGGGCATGGGCGATTGCCTGCAACTCCTACACTTCCACATGGGCAGCCAGATCTCCAACGTGCGCGACATCGCCAACGGCATGCGCGAGGCGACCCGCTACTTCGTCGAGTTGTCGAAGTTGGGCGCGAACATCTCGCACGTCGATGTTGGCGGTGGCCTCGGAATCGACTACGAAGGCACGCGCTCGCGTTCCTACAACTCGGTCAACTACGGCATCCACCATTACGCGTCGAGCATCGTCCAGCCGCTGGCCGAGGCGTGCGTGCGCGAAGGCCTGCCGCCGCCGCGCATCGTCACCGAATGCGGCCGCGCCATGACCGCGCACCACGCGGTGCTGGTCACCAACGTGTCCGAAGTAGAGCGCGCGCCTGAAGGCCGCGTCCCCGACCTGCACGATGACGAATCGCACCCGGTGCGCCAGCTGCGCGAGTTGCACGCGGAAATGCAGCAGCGGCCGGCGGTAGAAGTCTTCCACGAAGCATCGCAGGCACATGTCGAAGGACTAAGCCTGTATGCGCTCGGCCAGATCGACCTGACCCAGCGCGCGCGCATCGACGACCTGTTCTACACCATCGCGCACGCGGTCAAGGCGCGCCTGACCTACGACGAGAAGAGCCACCGCGACCTGCTCGACGAACTCAACGAGCGCCTGGTCGACAAGTATTTCGTGAACTTCAGCGTGTTCGAGTCGATGCCGGACGTGTGGGCCATCGACCAGGTGTTCCCGATCGTGCCGATCGAGCGCCTGGACGAGGCACCGACCCGCCGCGGGATCATCGCGGACCTCACCTGCGACTCCGACGGCAAGATCGACATCTACGTGGAGAACGAGGATCTGGATTCCTCGCTGCCGCTGCACGAGTTGCGCCCGGGCGAGCGCTACCGCCTGGGCTTCTTCCTGATCGGTGCGTACCAGGAAGTGCTTGGCGACATCCACAACCTGTTCGGCGACACCGACGCGATCGAAGTCAAGATCGAAGGCGACGGCTGCCGCGTGGTGCAGCAGCGTCGCGGCGACACCACCGACGTGATGCTGGATTACGTGGGCTATTCGCTGGACGACTTGCGCAGCGAATACCGCGCCAAGGTCGCGGCCGCGAACTTGCCGGAGGAAGAGTCGGCGAATCTCGATGCCGCGCTCGAGGCCGGGCTGACGGCCTACACCTACCTGAGCGACGAGCCGCTGGAGTAAGCCGCCAGCGTCGGGCCGGCGCTGATCATCACCGCGACCAGTCGCGCACCGATCAGGTTCACGTCGCGCCCTCTCGATGAACCTGGAAGCCGGCCACGGATTGCGAGGTCGGCATCAGTTCCAGCCGGTTGACGTTGAGGTGCCGCGGCAGCGTGGCCACCCAGAAGATGGTCTCGGCGATGTCCTCCGCGGTCATCGGGTTGGCGCCGGTGTAGAGCGTGTCGGACGCGACCTGGTCGCCATGGGTACGGACCACGGTGAATTCGGTTTCGGCCATGCCGGGTTCGATCGTGGTCACCCGCACGCCGGTGCCGTGCAGGTCGCTGCGGAGCCCCAGCGAAAATTGGCTGACGAAGGCCTTGCTTCCACCATAGGCATTGCCGCCCGAATACGCATACCGCGCCGCGGTCGAGCTGATGTTGATGATGGCGCCCTTGCGTTCGATCAGCCGTGGCAGCAGTGCATGGGTCAGCGTCACCAGCGCAGTGACATTGGTGTCGATCATGGTTTTCCAGTCCGACAACAGCGCGTGCTGCGCGGGCCTGGTGCCTTGCGCGAGGCCGGCGTTGTTGACCAGCAGGTCGATGCCACGGAAACGTGGCGGCAAGGCGTCGAGCGCGGCGTGCATGGCGGCTTCGTCGCGGATGTCGAAACAGGCGGCATGCATGGCATCGCCAAGTTCCTGGCGCAGGGCGGCGAGGCGTTCGGCGCGGCGGCCGGTGGCGATGACCTGCCATCCCGCTGCCACGAAGCGGCGCGCGGCGGCGCGGCCAAAACCGGCGGTGGCGCCGGTGATCAGGGCGGTGCGTGTCGGAGGCGTCTGCATGCCGCGGATTCTAAGCCGGCGCGCCTGCGCGGCGGATCGGTGCCGCGCGCGGCCCTAGTTAGTCTTGACCGCCATCGCCGGCAGGCCGCCGCTGGACAGCTTGGCCTTGGCATCGGCCAGTTCCGACGCGCTGCCGTAGGGCCCCATGCGCACGCGGTACACGGTCTTGCCGCTGATCTGCGCGGATTCCACGCGTGCGTTCAGGCCCAGCAGCGCGATCTTGGCCTTGACCGCCTCGGCATCCCCTGAGCCGCCGAAGGCGCCGGCCTGGAGGATGTAGCGGGCGTCGTTGGCGGGCGCGGCGGCGGCAGGCGCGGCGGCCGTGCTCGCGGGGGTGGCGCTGGATGCAGGCGAAGGCGTCGTGCTGGCGGGCGTGTTGTCCGCGATGGGCGGCGGCAGCGCACCCGCATCGGCCTGTGCGGTGGCGGCCGCAGCCTTTTGCGCGGCGTCCTCCGCGTCCGACTCGGCCTTGGCGCTGGCGGCGAGTTCGGCATCGCTGATCGCCACCTCTTCGCCGGGCAGCAGCGTGTAGAAATCGTATTGGGTTGGCTTGGGCTTGCTGGCGGTGCCCCCGGCCCTGGCTGTTGGCGTGTCCTGCGCTGTGTCCGGGGCGATCGCATCGCCATCCGCGTTGACGGTGGCCGGCAATGCATCGGGATTGGGCCTGGGGCGGAAGAAACCGTCGCCGCTGCCATCCGACTTGAGCAGGCGCGGCACCGCCAGCACCACCAGCAGGGTGGCCAGGATGCCCAGCACCAGCCAGGCCCAGCCTGGCAAACCGTTCGATTGGTGGCGTCGCGCCTGCGACTTGCCGCGTCGTGCTGCCATTTACATGCTCTCCGGGGCGCTGACGCCCAGCAGGTCCAGTCCGTTGGCAAGAACCTGCCGGGTGCCCAGTGCCAATGCCAGCCGCGCGTCGCGCAGGGCGGCGTCCGCCACCAGCACCGGGCTTGCGTGGTACCAGCCGTGGAACGCGTTCGCCAGTTCGCGCAGGTATTGGGCGATGAGGTGCGGCTCCAGCAGCGCTCCGGCGGCCTCCACCACTTCGGGGTAGCGCGACAGCTCGCGCATCAGGTCCTGCGCGGGCGCATCGCCCAGCAGGTGCAACGAGGCCGCGCCGTTGCCGGCATCGTGCGCGTAGCCCTTCTCGCCGGCCTGCCGCAGCAGGCTGCAAATCCGCGCATGCGCGTACTGCACGTAATAGACCGGGTTGTCGTTGGACTGCGAACGGGCCAGGTCGATATCGAAGGTCAGCTGCGAATCCGGCTTGCGCGCCACCAGGAACCAGCGCACCGCATCGGCGCTGGTTTCCTCGATCAGGTCGCGCAGGGTCAGGTAGCTGCCGGCGCGCTTGGACAGCTTCACTTCCTCGCCGCCGCGCATCACCGTGACCATCTGGTGCAGCACGTAGTCCGGATAGCCGGGGGGGATGCCGCAATCCAGCGCCTGCAAGCCGGCGCGCACCCGCGCCAGCGAGCCGTGGTGGTCGGCGCCGAGCTCGGTCACCGCGCGCTCGTAACCACGCTGCCATTTGCTGAGGTGATAGGCCACGTCCGGCACGAAGTACGTGTAGGTGCCGTCGGACTTGCGCATCACCCGGTCCTTGTCGTCACCGAAGTCGGTGGTGCGCAGCCACAGCGCGCCGCCTTCTTCGTAGGTGTGGCCGTGGGCGATGAGCTCGCGAACGGTTTCCTCCACCTTGCCGTCGGCATACAGCGACGATTCCAGGAAATAGCGATCGAAGTCCACGCCGAAGGCGGCAAGGTCCGCGTTCTGCTCCCGGCGTAGCCAGGCCACCGCGAACGTGCGGATGGCATCGAGGTCATCGGCGTCATCCTTGCCAGTCACGGCAACGCCGTCGACTTCAAGGCTGTCGCCGCGCAGGTAGGCGGCTGCGACGTCGCCGATGTAGTCGCCGTTGTAGGCGTCCGCCGGCCAGTCGGCATCGCCGGGCTTCAGGCCCTTGGCGCGCGCCTGCGTGGAGCGGGCCAGGTTCTCGATCTGCACGCCGGCATCGTTGTAATAGAACTCGCGCTTGACGTTCCAGCCATTGGCGGCCATCACGCGGGCGATGCAGTCGCCGATCACCCCGGCGCGGCCATGGCCGACGTGCAGCGGGCCGGTGGGATTGGCGGAGACGTATTCCACGCCCACGGTCCTGCCGCCGCCGGACGCATTGCGGCCGAAGCCCGCGCCCGCGGCATGGATGTCGCGCACCTGCTGCTGCCAGGCGGCCGGGGCCAGGTGGAAGTTGATGAAGCCGGGCCCGGCGATCTCCGCCTTGGCGATGGCGTCCGATGCAGGTAGCGCCTCCAGCACCTGCTGCGCCAGTGCGCGCGGGTTGGACTTCGCCGCCTTGGCCAGCAGCATCGCCACGTTGGTGGAGAAATCGCCGTGCGCGCGCTCCTTCGGCCGTTCGACCGAGAAGTCAGGGGTGGCGAGGTCGGCGGGCAGGATGCCGGTGGCACGCAGGGCGGACAGGCCCTGTTCGACCAGGGCGCGGAGCTGGGCTTTCACGAAGGATCGGGCATGCGCTTCAACGGGATCGCATTGTACGCGAAGCGCCTACACCAGCCCTCGCGAAGCCATCGACAGCGCCGGTCCGTCGCCCACGATTAAATGATCCAGCAGGCGCACGTCCACCAGCGCCAGCGCCTGTTTCAGGCGGGCGGTGACCGCGCGATCGGCGGCGCTCGGCTCGGGGTTACCACTCGGGTGGTTGTGGCCAACGATCACCGCCGCCGCGCCCAGCGCGATGGCCCGTTTCACCAGCACCCGAGGATGCACCTCGGCGCCGTCGATGCTGCCGCGGAACAGTTCCTCGAAGCCAAGCGCGCGGTGCCGCGTATCGAGGAACAGGGCCGCGAACACCTCGTTCGCCGAGCCGCGCAGGCGCTGGGCGAAATAGCGCCCGGCCGCGGCAGGGTCGGACATCGCATCGCCCCGCTCCAGTCCGGCGGCCAGGTGGCGGTGCCCCAGTTCCAGCGCGGCGGCCAGCGCGCACGCACGTGCATCGCCGATGCCGTGGAGCTTGGTCAACGCCTTCGGCGGCCGATCAAGCAGGACCCGCAAGGACCCGTGTTCCACCAGCAGCTGGCGCGCGCTGGCGACTGCGTCGCGGCCGGCGGTACCGGAGCCCAGGAAAATCGCCAGCAACTCGGCATCCGACAGCGCGCCGGCGCCGCCAGCCAGCAGCTTCTCGCGGGGTCGTTCGTTGGCGGGCCAGTCGCGGATATGCATGGCGCCATGGTGCGCGGGTGAGAAGGCGGCGGGCATCGGGCGGCCACCTGGCCTCGGGTAAGCTGTTGGCCGGTTTCCGGATGGGATTCGCCTGACGTGGCCAACGCCTTGCAAGACCAACGCATCCTGCTCTGCGTCTGCGGCGGCATTGCCGCATACAAGGCGGCCGAGCTGGTGCGCCGGCTCCGCGATGCCGGTGCCCAGGTGCAGGTGGCGATGACCGACAACGCCCAGCGCTTCGTCGGCGCGCAGACCTTCCAGGCCCTGTCGCACCGGCCGGTGCGGACCTCGCTGTGGGACGCGCAGGCGGAGGCGGCGATGGGCCACCTGGAACTGGCGCGCTGGGCGCAACGGGTGGTTATCGCGCCCGCCAGTGCCAACAGCCTGGCCAAGCTGGCGCACGGGCTGGCCGATGACCTGGTGTCCACCCTGTGCCTGGCCACCGAAGCACCGTTGGCGGTCGCGCCGGCGATGAACCACGTGATGTGGCTGCACCCGGCGACCATGGCCAACATGGCCACCCTGCGCGACCGCGGCGTGCAGGTCGTCGGCCCCAACGACGGCCCACTGGCGGAAGGCGAATCCGGCCCGGGCCGCATGGCCGAGCCCGCGGAGATCGTGGCCGCGCTGGCCGCGCTGGCTTGAACGCATCGCTTGCCGGCCGCCGGCTGCTGGTCAGCGCCGGGCCCACCTTCGAAGACATCGATCCGGTGCGCTTCATCGGCAACCGCAGCAGCGGGAAGATGGGGTTCGCCATCGCGGCCGCCGCGGTCGGGCGCGGCGCCGAGGTTGTCCTGGTCGCGGGTCCCGTGCACCTGCCCAACGCAGACGGTGTCCGCCGCATCGATGTGCGCAGCGCGGCGCAGATGTTCGATGCGGTGATGGCGCAGCTGCCATGCGATGCGTACATCGGCGCAGCCGCGGTGGCCGATTTCACCCCGCGCGTGGTGGCCGCCAACAAGCTCAAGAAAGTGGCCGGCCAGGACAGCCTCGCCCTGGACCTGGTGCGCACCCGCGACATCCTGGCCGAGGTTGCTGCGCATGCGCAGCGGCCGCGCGTGGTCGTTGGCTTTGCCGCGGAGACCACGGAGGTCGAGTCGCACGCGCGCGGCAAGCTGGAACGCAAGCGGCTGGACCTCATCTGCGCGAACCGGGTCGGCATCGAGGGCAGCGGCTTCGAGTCAGACGACAATGCGCTGATCGTGCTCGGCCGCGATGGTTTCCGCCGCGCGCTGGGCCCGGCATCGAAAACCGACCTTGCCGGACTGTTGCTTGACCTGATCGCGGAGAGACTCGGCTGATGCACCACGTGCTGCAGGTAAAAACGCTGGACCCGCGCTACGGCGCGGAGTGGGACTTGCCCGTCTACGCTACCGAGCACAGCGCCGGCCTCGACCTGCGCGCCGCGCTGGATGCACCGCTAACCCTGCAGCCGGGTGAAGCCGCGCTGGTGCCCTCTGGCCTCAGCATCCACATCGGCGATCCGGCGTTGTGCGCGGTGATCCTGCCGCGCTCCGGACTGGGCCACAAGCACGGCATCGTGCTGGGCAACGGCACCGGGTTGATCGATGCCGACTACCAGGGCCCGCTGATGATCAGTGCCTGGAACCGTGGCGTGGCTGCCTACACCATCGAGCCCGGCGACCGCATTGCGCAACTGGTGCTGCTGCCGGTCGTACGCGCGGTGCTGCAAGTGGTGGATACTTTCGACCAGAGCGCACGTGGCGCGGGTGGCTTCGGCCACACCGGCGTGCGCTGACAGGAAACCCGATGAACGACGAAAGCAAGCGCGGCATGCACATGACCCCGGACCAATGGCGGCGGGTGTTGCCATGGCTGGCGGCGGCACTGGTGCTTCTGGCTGGCTGGCTGCTGGTGGGCGGTGCGCGGCAGATGCAGGACCAGTCGCGCGCGGTGGCCCTGGAGCAGGCGCGTGACGAGGCGAGCGCCGCCACCCAGCGCGCGATTGGCGATGAAACCCGGCGCTTGGCCGCGCGGCTTGAGGCTGCGGAAGTACGCACTGCGCTGGCGGCAGGCGACCGCGCCGCGGCTGGGCGCGCGATCGGCGCGGGCTGGACCGGATTGACGCGCGCCGAGGTTTGGCCGGCCGACCTGGACGCGCTGTATGCCGCATTGCCAGGCAGCGGCTATGGGAGCCTCGCGGTGGGTGAAGCGGCGCTTGCCTCCGGCAAGCCGGTGTCCCGCGTGGTGCAGTCGGCCGGCGAACAACGCCTGGCCGTCGCAGCGCCGACGGTCGACGCAAACGGGCCCGTCGTCGCCTACGTCGAGGTACCCATGGCGGGCCTGGCGTCAGGCATCGAGTCGGCGTCCCTGGCGAAGGGTACCTACCTGGCGTTGCGCCAAGGCGAGCGTACGTTGCTGGAGCGCGGTGATGCAGGCCTCGCAGAATTCGCGGAGGCGCTGGCGTCCAAGGTGCCCGGCAGCGACCTGAGGATCGCGGCGGCGTTGCCCGATGCAGCCTTGGCGCCATTTGCACTGGGAAGCCTGCCGGCGATGGGGGCAGGTGCCTTGCTGCTGCTGATCACCGGTTGGCTGTGGTTTGGATTGCGGCCGCGCCTGATGGCCGGGACCGATGTGCTCGAGAGCGGGGACGCGCCGCAGACCCTGGCGGACCTCCAGCGCACGCAGCCGGCACCCGCCTACAGCGCTCCGCGCGTGGTCGGCGACACCCGCGCCGCGCCGCTGCCGGTTGCAATCGACCGCGGCATCTTTCGCGCCTACGACATCCGTGGCGTGGTGGGCACCACGCTGGACATCAGCGTCGCCGAGCTGATCGGCCAGGCGGTGGGCTCGCTGATGGCCGACAAGGGGCTGGACGACATCGTGGTGGGCCGCGACGGACGCCTGTCCGGACCGGACATGGTGCAGGGGCTGGTCGCGGGCCTGCGCAAGGCCGGTCGCAACGTGATCGACATCGGCATGGCGCCGACGCCCGTCGTGTACTTCGGTTGCTACCACCTGCGCACGGGCTGTGGCATCGCAGTGACCGGCAGCCACAACCCGCCGGACTACAACGGTTTCAAGATCGTGATCGGCGGCGAAACCCTGTCGGGCGCCGCCATCACCGACCTTTACGCACGCATCGCCGAAGACCGCCTGCATGAGGCCAAGACCCCGGGCACGCTGGGCGAGCGCGACATCAACGACGACTACGTGGAGCGTATCGCCGGCGACATCCAGATCGGCCAGCGCCTGAAGGTCGTGGTGGATGCCGGTAACGGCGTGGCCGGCGTGCTTGGCCCGCGCGTGCTGGAGGCGATCGGGGCCGAGGTCGTGCCGCTGTTCTGCGAGATCGACGGCACCTTCCCCAACCACCATCCGGACCCCAGCGAAGCGCACAACCTGGAGGCGCTGATCCAGATGGTGGCGCGGCTGGACGCGGACCTCGGCATTGCCTTCGACGGCGACGGCGATCGCCTTGGCGTGGTCACCCGCGCCGGCAAGAACATCTTCCCCGACCGCCTGCTCATGCTGTTCGCCGCCGACGTGCTGCAGCGCAACCCGGGCGCGGTGATCGTGTACGACGTGAAATGCACCGGCCGGCTGCCCGCGCACATCCTGCGCCACGGCGGCAGCCCGCTGATGTGGAAAACCGGGCATTCGCTGATCAAGGCCAAGATGCGCGAAACCGAAGCCGAACTGGCCGGCGAGATGAGCGGGCATTTCTTCTTCGCCGAGCGCTGGTACGGGTTCGATGACGGCATCTACGCCGCGGCGCGCCTGCTCGAGATCCTGGATGCGGAAGGCCAGACCCCGGACGAGGTGTTCGATTCGCTGCCGGACGGCATCTCGACGCCGGAGATCAAGGTCGCCGCGCCAGGAGACGACCCGCATGCCTTCGTCGAACGCTTCCGCATGGCGGCGAAGTTCGACGACGGCGCGCGGCTCTCCACCATCGACGGCTTGCGCGTGGACTGGCCGGATGGCTGGGGCCTGGTGCGGGCGTCCAACACCACCTCGATCCTGGTGATGCGCTTCGATGCGGACAGCACCAACGCGATGGCGCGCATCCAGCAGGCCTTCCGCGAGCAACTGCTCGCCCTGCAGCCGGACCTGGTGTTGCCGTTCTAGGCGCGCTCAGCCGGCCGGCGGCGTTGCCGGCGCGGCGGCAGGTTCGGCGTCGGCTTCGGATTGCGCGGGCGGCCCCTTCAGCGTCCGGTAGCGCTGCACCGCATCGGTCAGTTCCGCTTCCAGTTCGGCGCGGTCGCGGCGTTGTACCGCCAGGATGCGTTGCTGGTGGCGCAGTTCGCGGTGCTGGGCCTGTATCGCATCGCCCAGCTTCTTGGTCACGGGCTTGCCGGCCAGCTCCAGGTCGCCGGCCTGGCGAAGCAGGCCGAGCAGGCTGAGCCGCAGGTTGGACACGCCCAGCTGGCTCGCCTTCAGCGTCTCGTCCAGCAGCTCCGTGCGCTCGCCATAGGCGCGGCGCAAATCGGATTCGGCCATGTAGGACTCGACCATGGCCAGGTCGCGGCGCACGCGCATGGCTTCGGCTTCGCCTTCGCGGCGGGCGATGTCGGCGGTGATCGCGGCTGCCGTGCGTTCGCTGTCGGTCAGTGACCGCGCCACCTGGCCGGTGCGCAAGCCGCTGCGCATGCTGATCTCGGTGCGCGCGGCGTCCGCGGCCTCCGGCGGCAGCGCATCGCCGCAGACTTTGATCCCGCTCTGGATCCAGCAGTACACCTTCTTGCCGGATTTGGTCTGCGCATTGGCGCCCGCAGCACCCAATGCAAGCACGAGGGCGATGGCGATGCGGCGCGGCGCTTGCGTGGCAATCATGGCGTCACTTCCATTCCCAAACCTCGGCTCACGTGGCCATGCTCATGCGATTCCATAACGCGCCCGGTAGGCCACCAATGCAGCGCGTCGCTCGACAAGTTCCGCGTTTTCACCGGCGAATTCAAGCAGGTCGCCCAAGCCCGCCACGGCGACGACCGCGATACCGTGTTCCGCGCCCACGGCCTGCGCAGCCGACATTGGAGAGACATCGTCCACCCGCTCCTGCCGGTCCAGGGCAATGACGATGCCGGCCGGGATGCCGCCGCTTTCGCGGATGATCGCCAGCGCCTCGCGGATGGCGGTACCGGCGGTGATCACGTCGTCGACGATCAGCACCCGCCTGCCAGCCAGCGGCGCGCCGATCAGGCTGCCGCCTTCGCCATGCGCCTTGGGTTCCTTGCGGTTGAACGCCAGCGGCAGGTCGCGTCCGCGGCGGGCGTATTCGCACGCGAGTGCGGTTGCCAGCGGGATGCCCTTGTAGGCGGGGCCGAACAACAGGTCGAAGTCGTGGATGTCGCCCATCAGCGCGGCGGCATCCAGCGCATCGGCGTAGCACGCGGCCAGTGCGGCCAGCGCACTGCCCGAATCAAAGCGGCCGGCATTGAAGAAGTACGGGCTTGCGCGGCCGGACTTGAGGGTGAACTCGCCGAAACGCAGCGCCTGCGCGCGCAGGGCAAGCTGCAGGAAGCGGGTGCGGTATTCATGGGCAGGCGCCGTCATGCTCCCATTGTCCCATGCGCCCCGCGGGGTTGGGGCTGTCGCCGACCGCTGCCCATCGGCTACCCTCCGCCATCGCCCTTGGCCGGACTCGCATGCGCATCCTCAGCTTCAATGCCAACGGCCTGCGCTCGGCCGCGAGCAAGGGCTTCTTCGACTGGTTCGCCGGCGAGGACATCGACGTGATGTGCGTGCAGGAAACCAAGGCACAGGAGCACCAGCTGGGCGATGCGCTGTTCCGGCCCGACGGCTACCGCGCGTGGTTCAAGGATGCCAGCACCCGCAAGGGCTACAGCGGCGTGGCGATCTACAGCCGCCGCGAACCGGATGAGGTGCGCACGCAACTGGGCTGGGCGCCGTTCGACGACGAGGGCCGCTACATCGAGGCGCGCTTCGGCAACCTCAGCGTTGTCTCGTTCTACATTCCATCCGGCAGTTCAGGGGAGCTGCGCCAGGGCTTCAAGCAGGAGGTGATGGCGTGGCTCAAGCCCATCCTTGACGTCTGGCTCGCCAGCGGCCGCGACTACGTCCTCTGCGGCGACTGGAACATCGTGCGGTCGCGCAACGACATCAGGAACTGGACCGGCAACCAGAAGAACTCCGGCTGCCTGCCGCATGAGCGCGCGTGGCTGAGCGGAATGATCGCGGACGATTGCCATGACGGCCTTGTCGCGCGTCCTGACGTTGGCTGGCGCGACGGCTTCCGGGTGGCGAAGCCGGGCGCTGTCGAATATTCGTGGTGGTCGCAGCGCGGCGCCGCGCGCGCCAACAACGTGGGCTGGCGCATCGACTACCAGCTTGTGACCCCCGGGCTGGTCGAGCGCATCACCAGCGCCACCATCTACCCCGAACCGAAATTTTCCGACCACGCGCCCTGCCTGGTGGAGTACGCCGAATGACCACCGCTCCCGCCCGCACCACCCGCGAGGTGCTGCGCGCCCTGCGCCAGCCCAAGGTGCTGACCATGCTGCTGCTGGGCTTCGCGTCCGGCCTGCCGCTGTACCTGGTCGGCAACACCATGGGCTACTGGATGCGCGAGGGCGGCAGCGAGCTCTCCGCCATCGGCTTCCTCTCGTGGGTAGGCCTGGCCTATTCGCTGAAGTTCCTGTGGGCACCGATCCTCGACAAGACCGACGTGCCGCTGCTGGGCAGGCTGGGCCACCGCCGGGGCTGGATGCTGCTGTCGCAGATCGTGGTGATGGCGGGGCTCGCGGGCATGGCCATCGTCAAGCCGGAGGGCGGGCTGGTGACGTTCGGGGTGATGGCGCTGGTGGCCGCGTTCGCCTCGGCCACCCAGGACATCGTGATCGACGCCTGGCGCATCGAGATTTCCGAGAGCGGCGAGGAACTTGGCTTGCTCACCGCTGGCACCCAGATGGGCTATCGCGGCGCGCTGCTGGTGACCGATGCGCTGATCCTGATCCTGGCCGCGCATATCGGTTGGGCGCCGTCGTACTGGGTGATGGTGGCGCTGATGGGTGTGGGCATGTTCGCGGTGTTCATCGCCCGCGAGCCGCTGGCGTTGCGGGTCGCCGATGTCGCAGGACAGGCGCCGCTGTGGTCGGCGACAGGCCTGTTCGACGCTGTCGCCGGGCCGTTCATCGCGTTCTTCAAGACCCATGGCAAGTGGGCATTCCTGATGCTTGCCGCGATCAGCCTGTACCGCCTGCCGGACTTCGTGATGGGGCCGATGAACAACCCGTTCTACGCGGACATCGGCATCAGCAAGGAATTCGTGGGCGAAGTGCGGGCCAGCATCGGGCTGGTATCGACGGTGCTGGGGATCGCGGCGGCGGGGCTGTCGGCAGTGCGCTTCGGCTTCGTGCCAACGTTGCTGGCGGGCGCCATCCTCGGCCCCGGCTCCAATGCCGCGTTCGCCTGGGTGGCCTACAGCAGCGCGGACCACGCCGTATTCATGACCGCGATGGCCATCGACGGCTTCTCCACCGGCTTCGCCGGCACCGCGCTGGTGGCCTACATGTCCAGCCTCACCAGCATCGGCTACACCGCCACCCAGTACGCGCTGCTGAGTTCGTTCTACGCCTTGCTGGGCAAGGTGTTGAAGGGGTTCTCAGGCGTCGCGGTGGAACAACTGGCGCAGGGCCGCACGTTGTTCGATGGTTACGCACTGTTTTTCCTCGGCACTGCACTGGCGGGCATCCCGGCCTTGCTGCTGTGCCTGCTGCTGGTCAGGCGCAGGCCCGGGGTGGTGGCACCAGCGCCCGCCTGAGCCTGCCCACGCCGGCGCGAGGGCGTAGATAGGAAGGCCAGTGCCTTCGCACCACGGAAGTCCCGACCATGCCCGAACTCACGCTCCACGACCTGCGCCCCAAGGTGCTAGACCGCCTCCAGCGGCTCGCCGAACTGCAGGGCCTCACCGTCGAGGTGGTGGCCTCGGAGGCGCTGTCCATTGGCAGCGATGCGATCGAGGACCGCGTGCGCAAGCGGCTCCTGACCACCCGCGAGCAGGTTGCGTTGAAGGAAGCGATCACCGAAATCGAAAAGGTGCCGGACGGCGCGTTCGGGATGATTGGCCGCCTGATGCGCCGCGAATGACTCAGGCGGGGTAGACCGCGCCCAGCACGCGCAACCCCGCCGCGCCGGTCACCGCAGGCAGGTTGCCTGGCCGACCAGCCAGCGTTTCCCGGGCCAGCCATGCGAACGCCATGGCTTCGACGAAATCCGGGTCCAGCCCGTGCGCTGCGCTGGAGTCGACCGCGATGCCCGGCAGCGCCGCGGCCAACGCGGCCATCAACACCGGGTTCTGCACGCCGCCGCCGCAGGCAATCACCCGCCGCGTGCCTGGCTGGGCCGCTCGCAAGGCATCGGCAATGGTGCGCACGCTGAGGGCGAGGAGGGTGGCCTGGACGTCGGCAGGCGCCTCGGTGCCGGTGAGCTTTGACTCCACCCAGGCGAGGTGGAACTGGTCGCGCCCGGTCGACTTGGGCGGCGGCAGCGCGAACCACGGGTCATCGAGCAGGCGCGCGAGCAGGGCGTCATCCACGCGCCCCTGCGCAGCGAACGCGCCACCGCGGTCGTAGGCCTGACTGGTGTGGCGCAGGCACCACGCGTCCATCAGGCCGTTGGCCGGCCCTGTATCGAACCCACGCACCGTCCCGTTAGCGGGCAGCAGGGTGAAATTGGCGATGCCGCCCAGGTTCAGCGCGGCGCGGTCTTCTGCTGGCGAGTACAGCGTGGCCGCATGGAAGGCGGGAACCAGCGGCGCACCGTGCCCGCCCGCCGCCACGTCGCGGCGGCGGAAATCGGCGACGACCTGCACCCCGCAACGTTCGGCGATGGTCGAGGGATCGCCGAGCTGCAGGGTAAACGGCGCCTCGCCGTGGGGGCGATGGCGCAGGGTCTGCCCATGCGAGCCAATCGCGCTGACCGCGCTCGTCGCAATGCCTGCTTCCTCGAGCGTCGCCAGCGCTGCGGCGGCGAATGCGCGCCCGATGCGCACGTCCAGTTCGCCGACCTCGTCGAGGGTGAGCATCGCCGACTGCTGGCCCAGCTCGACCAGGCGAGCGCGCAGGCTCGGCTCCCACGGCGCGGTGCGACCGAACACCAGTTCCGGCGTGGCGTGCTGGGAATCGTCGGGGAACCGCACCAGCGCGGCATCGATGCCGTCGGCGCTGGTGCCGGAAATCAGGCCAAGGTAGAGCCGGTCATGCGCAGGGTTCGACATGCGCGCAAGTATCGCATCGCGGCCTCGGGCTCAGCCCTGCTTGCGCTCGGCGGCGGCGCGCTGCGAGGGCGCTGCGGCCACGCCGGTGTCATCACCTGGCAGGTAGATCACGTTCTCGACTTCGCGGATCTTGTCCAGGGCGCGCCGGGTTTCGCTCTTGAACGCGACCAGCGCGTTGCCGGCCAGCGGCTCCGGCGGCGGCAGGGTCATTTTCAGCGGGTTCTGGTGCACCCCATTGACCCGGAATTCGTAATGCAGGTGCGGGCCGGTCGACATGCCGGAACTGCCGACATAGCCAATCACCGTGCCCTGCGCCAGGCGCTGCCCGGGCTTGATCTTGGCGAAGCGCGACATGTGCCCGTACAGGGTCTCGCGGCCGTTGCCATGGTTGAGGATCACCGCGCGGCCATAGCCGCCCTTCCAGCCCACGAAGGCCACCCGCGCATCGCCCGCGGCCTGGATCGGGGTGCCGGTGCCCGCGCCGTAATCGACCCCCTTGTGCATGCGGAAGCGGCCCAGCACCGGGTGCTTGCGCCCGCCGAAGCCGGAGGTCAGCCGAGCATACGGAATGGGCATGCGGATGAAGGGGCGCTTGAGCGAGCGGCCGTCGGCGGTGAAGTACTCCGGCTTGCCTTCGCGCACGTGGCGGAACGCACTCTTCAGCTCGCCGTCCAGGGTGAAGGTCGCGGCCAGCACCGGCCCGGTCTTGACCAGTTGGCCGTCCTGCCAGGTCTGGTCCACGACCACGCTGAAGCGGTCGTCGTCGTCCAGGTCGGAATCGAAGTCGATGTCGTACTTGAACATCTCGTCGGTGAGCTGGTTGATCTGGCTGCCGCCCAGGCCCACCCGGCGCGCGGACTTGAACAGCGAGTCGCCGACGCTGCCGCTCAGCACCACGGTACGGGTGGTGACCTCGCGCTGGATCGCGCGTTCGCGCAAGGCGGTGCCATCGAACTCAAGCTCGATGGGCGAATCGCCCATGTCGATCCGCATCGCGCGCACGCTGCCGTCGGCGGGCAGGTTGAACGAGAGTTCGGTGCCCGGGCGCAGGCGCCGCAGCACCGGCTTGATTCGCGGATGCTGCATCACGTTCTGCAGCTGGCTGTGCGGAATGCCGAGCTCGGAGAAGACACCGCTCAGGGTCTGCCCGGGCTTCAGCGACACCGTCTGCCAGCGGTCCGCGTTGGCCTGGCCAGGCGCCAGCGACAGGCGCGGCAGGGCCAGCGACATGGTGGTGCGCTGCGTATCCGCAGCGGTCTGCATGGCGGTGGAGAACCCGGGCACGATGGCCGCAAGCAGAACGCCGATGGTGGCGAACAGGCTGGCGTGGGCCCAGTGGCGGCGGGTCCAGCGACCGTTGAATGCGGCGGGAAGCGCGGGCGCGACCTGCAGGGAGCGGTGGTTGGCGGTGATGCGGGCAAGATTGTCGCGGCGTACCGCTTGGTTGCTCGAATCCGTCATGCGCTTGCTTCCCCGGCCATGTGACGAACGCGTCAAGGCGGTACCATAGTCATGCGAAGAAGATGCGTCAACTCATTGAATCCCCGATGTTTTTGCGGCGGGCGCATTTAACGCTACCTTAACGAGTCTTCCCAAACGCGGTCACGGTTCGTGCCGCTTGCGAGTGCCCACGTGCCCGACCTGCAGCCCGTTCCCGATTCCGTCGCCCTCGACACCATCGCCCGCGGGAGCGATGAAATCCTGAAGCCCGACGAACTCGCGGCCCGGCTGAAGCTCGGTCGCCCGCTCAGGATCAAGGCCGGCTTCGACCCGACCGCGCCGGACCTGCACATCGGCCACACCGTTCTCCTCAACAAGATGCGCCAGTTCCAGGACCTTGGCCACCAGGTCATCTTCCTGATCGGCGACTTCACCGGGATGATCGGCGACCCGACCGGCAAGAAC
>JAZKHR010000029.1:0-11618 GCA_040385305.1 Pseudomonadota bacterium | reverse complement strand
TCAAGACGCCGGCGCGGACAGCAGCGTTGCACCCTGGCGCAGCGGGAAGATTCCGCTCCCGGGTAGCGCGTCCGGGGCAGCCGCACTTCGCAGTTTGTCCTGGGCCCACGGGATCCCGATATTGCGCGGACCCGGGACATAGCTGTCCCAGCCGCTGCGTTCGCCGGGCTTCCTGCCATTGGCAGTCAGCAGGAAGTCCACCGGTATACGCAGCAACCATGCGTCTTCCCTTGCAGCCTCGCCGGTGGTGGGGATCTCGAAGCTCCAGCGCCTCGCGGCCTGCAGGGCGGCGCCGGCCAGCGACTTGCGCACGCGTTCCATTTCGCGGGAATTGCCCAGCACGCGCAGGTTGACCTGTTCTGCTTCCGCGTTGAGCACGGTGCCATCCCGGCCCACCTGGACGACCAGGTACACGGTCCCCTGCCCGCCCATGGACATCGCGTCGCGGGGAAACCTGGGAGGCGTCAGCTTGCGGCTGCGCGGCTCGTCGGTGGGGCGGCCGTTGTCGCGGCTGCCGAAATAGCTGCTCGCGATCGAAACGTCGAGCTTGCCTTCGCCTGCAGGCTTGGCCACCAGGCGCAGGTGCATCGGCACCTTGGCCGTCACCACCTTGCCGTCCACCACCACTGGCTCGAATCGCCACTGGTTGATGCGCTCCCCTAGGCCGCGTGTCAGCGTGTCGCCCAGCGGCGCCGCCGGATCCAGCGAGTGCGATTGCACGCTGCCGTCAGGCGCGATCACGATGGTGCCCGACACCTGCAGGCTGGATTCGATCTGCTTGCGCGCGGCCGTGGTATTGCCGCCTGCCGCATGACCAGCAAGGGCCACCAGCAGGCACGCCGCCAGCGCCGCGCTTCCCCAATGACGCAGTTGCATGTGCACGCTCCCCTCGTGAAGTTTCCCGATTATGCGCAGCCGCGCAGGTCCGCTCAATTCGCGGATACTGAACGCATCTGACGGGAGACCCCTGCATGCATGGCGCCGGCCTGGAACTCGCCCTGGTGTTCTTGCTTGCCGCGGTGATCGCGGTACCGGTGTTCAAGCGCTTCGGACTGGGTGCGGTGCTCGGCTACCTGGTGGCCGGAGTCTTGCTGGGGCCGCACGCGCTGGGAGTGATCGCGGATGCCGAGCCGGTGCTGGCGGCGAGCGAGATCGGGGTGGTGATGCTGCTGTTCGTGATCGGGCTGGAGCTGTCTCTGCCGCGGCTGAAGGTGATGCGGCGGCCGATCTTCGGCATCGGCGGCTTGCAGGTGTTGCTCTCCGCGCTGGCGCTGGGCCTGCTCGCGACTGGTCAGGGCATGGGCTGGAAGACCGCGCTGGTGGTGGGCGTGGGGCTGGCGCTGTCGTCCACGGCGGTGGGCCTGCAGCTGCTGTCCGAGCGCAAGGAACTCACCGCGGAACATGGCCGCTTGGCATTCGCGATCCTGCTGTTCCAGGACCTGGCCGCGATCCCATTGCTTGCCGCGATCCCGCTGCTGGGCGTGCATGCGGCCAGCGGTGAGGGATCTTCGTGGATGGCGGTGGCCAAGGCATTGGCCGCCATCGCCGCACTGGTACTCGGCGGCCGCTACCTGCTGCGCCACCTGTTCCGGGTGATCGCGCGCACCGGCATGCCGGAGGTGTTCACCGGCGCGGCGCTGCTGGTAGTACTGGGCAGCGCGTGGCTGATGCAACTGGCCGGCCTCAGCGCGGGCCTGGGCGCATTCCTGGCCGGCGTGCTTCTGGCGGAGTCCGAATACCGGCACGAGCTTGAATCGCAGATCCAGCCGTTCGAGGGATTGTTGCTGGGCCTGTTTTTCATGGCAGTGGGCATGAGCATCGACCTGCAACGGATCGTCGCCGAACCGCTGCTGATCGTGGCCGGCACGGCGACCCTGCTGGCGGTGAAAATCGCGGTGCTGGTGGCGCTGGGGCTGCGCCCCGGCCGCCTCGACTTGCGCGGGTCGCTGTTGCTCGCGGGCACGCTGGCGCTGGGCGGCGAGTTCGCCTTCGTGGTGTTCGGCGAAGCGGCCAAGGCCGGTTTGCTGGACGCCGCGCAGCGCGACCGGCTGGTGGCGATGGTGGGCCTGTCGATGGCGCTGACCCCGCTGCTTCTGCTGCTGATCTCGCGTCTGGCGCCGCGCACCGAAACCGGCACCCAGCGGGCCTTTGACGAGATTCCAGACGAGCACCCCGAAGTGCTGGTGGCCGGCTTCGGTCGCTTCGGCCAGATCGTCGCGCGGCTGCTGTCCGCGCAGAAGATCCCGTTCGTGGCGATCGATCCGGACGTGGAGCAGGTGGACTTCGTGCGCCGCTTCGGCAACCGCATCTACTACGGCGACCCCACCCGGCTGGAGTTGCTGCGCTCCGCCGGCGCCGCGCGGGTCAAGGTGTTCGTGGTGGCCATCGAGGCAATGGACGCCAGCCTGCACATGGTGAAGTTGTTGCGCCGCCATTATCCCGACGCACGGGTCTTCGCCCGGGCGCGCAACCGCCGCCACGCCTGGCAGTTGATGGACCTGGGCGCGCAGGTGTTCCGCGAGACGTTTGGCAGCAGCCTGGAGATGGGCCGCGACGTGCTGGTCGCGCTGGGCGTGGAACCGGCACAGGCGGACGATCGCGCGCGCCGCTTCCGCGAGTTCGACGAGAAGTTGCTGCAGACCCAGCGGCTGCTGCAGGACGACGAGGCCGCGCTGGTGCAGAACGCGGAGGAGGCGCGGCGCGAGCTGGCCGAACTGTTTGAGGCCGATGCCGGTGAAGGCGCGCTGGGACGCATCGTGGACCGCAAGCGCTGAGGGCATGGCAAGTCCCGCGGGAGCGTGGCAGGTGGATTGCGGCACCAGCCGTGCGGCGGGTACTTCTTCGTGATTGCTGCGCAATGCACGCCGCATGCGCGTCGCGTCTATGGCGCCAGATCGCGCGGCAGGTGCCGGTCCACTTTTCCTGCGCAGTGCATGCAGCAGGTGTGCATCTATCCTGCCTGCGCTAGTCGCGCAGGAAGCGCGCCATCGACACCGTGGCGGGGGCACTGTTGGGTGCTGCCAGTTCGGCGGCAACGTCGACATAGCCGCGCATCAGGGCGATTTCGCGCGGGGTGCGGTTGATCGCGTCGCGCTGGGCGGGGTCGGCGCCGGCTTGCAGCAGGGCCTGGGCCACGCGCAGCAGGCCATGCAGGCCGGCCAGGTGCAGCGGGCCAAAGCCACGCTGGTCGCGGGCGTCGAGCCGCACTTCCTCGTCCAGCAGCCGCTCCATGCCAGCCAGCACCACGTCTTCGCTGCTGGGCGTGCCGGGTTCGGCGCGGGCGCCGAGCAGGAGCAGCAGGGGTGTTACCCCGCCCACGGCAGCGCGCTGCGGATCCGCGCCAGCCAGCAGCAAGGTATCCAGCAGTGCGACCAGGCGCGGTCGCTCGCGCGAGGTGAAGCCGAACAGGGCCGCGCAGTGCAATGGCGTGAGGCCCTGGGCATCGCTGGCGTGCAGGTCGGCACCGGCCTGCAGCAGGCGCGCCACCAGGTCCGGCAGGCCCAGCGCCGCGGCCAGCATCAGCACGGTGACCTCGCCCGGCAGGCGTTGTTCAAGGCCGGCACCGGCCTCCAGCAGGCGTTCCACGATCTCGCCCTGCCGCATGCTCACCGCCGCGGAAAGCGGCGTGGCGCCGGTGTTGGCGGCCAGGAGAGGATCGGCGCCGCGCGCCAGCAGCAACTCGACCAGCGCGCGGTGGCCGCCACCTGCAGCGCGCAGCAGCGCGCTGCAGCCCTGGCTGTCGACCGCATCCACCGGCAAGCCGAGGTCCAGCAACCTGCGCACCGCGTCGGCATCGCCCAGGATCGCGGCGGCTGGCACGTCGCTCTCCTGCAACGACCGCCCAGGCAGGCGCCAGCCGCGCCAGTCCAGCCAGTCGGCCAGGTCGCGACGGCCCGCGGCCAGGGCCGCGCCGAGCGGTGTCTGGCCATCGGCGGCGCGTCGGTCCGGCGCGGCGCCAGCGGCCACCAGCGCCTTCAATTCGGTTTCGCGGCCCAGTGCCGCGGCCAGGTGCAGCGCGCTCATGCCGCGGCTATCGCGCGCGTCCAGGTCCACGCCATGGGCGATCAGGCGTTGCAGCAAGTGTGGCCAGTGCAGGCGCACCGCCAGCGCAATCGGCGGATCGCCAGCGGCGGACCTGGCGAAGGGATCCGCCCCGCGATCCAGCAACTCGAGGGAGAAGGCCTGCGCGTGCGCCTCCGGTGCGCCGGCAACACAAGCGGCGAGGTAACTCGCCAAGCCGCCAGCGCCCGCGGGCGATGCGCCACGGGCGAACAGCGCGTGCAGCACCGGTATGCCGGCCGCGCCGCGGGCCAGGGCTGCGGCGACCGGCATCGGAGCACCTGGCTGGCGGGTTTCCGGGTTGGCGCCGTGGCACAGCAACCAGCCCACGCGGTCAGGATCGCCGGCGACTTCGGCATCCACCAGCAGGCCGTTGTATTCGGCCGGGCCCAGCAGGCCAGCCAATGGCGCCAACGCCTGCGCATCCACGCCCTCCAGCAGGCGTTCACGCAGCAACAGTAGCGGGGGGCGGTCAGGCACCACGCCGTCTTCGTCGCGTTCCATCGCCCCCGGCAGCGCGCGCGCAGGATCGAGCAGGGCGACCAGGGTCCATCGGCCCGCCGCAGCCGCAAGGTCGATGGCGCTGCGGCCCTCGCCATCCACGGCTTGCGCGTCCACGCCAAGGGCGAGCAGGCGCTCGACCAAGGCCGATGAAGGCGCTTCCGTCGCGCAGGCCAGGTGCAGGGCACTGGCGCCGCTGCCATCGCAGGCGCGCGGGTCCGCCTTGGCCGCGAGCAGCACTTCCAGCACCGGCAGGGCCGCGGCGCGCGCGCCGTCCAGGAGCGGCGTGCGCCCTTCGCCGTCGCGGCCATGCGGGTCCGCACCAGCATCCAGCAGCGCGGTGCAGATGTCGGCGTGGCCGGCGAATGCGGCTTCGTGCAGGGCGCTGCGGCCGCGGCTGTCACGCGCGTCCACCCGCGCCTTGTGGCGCAGCAGCAGTTGCACGCCGGCCGGGTCGTCCTCCTCGGTGCCGGCGGCGGCGAGCAACACGGGTTGGCCGTCGCCGGGTTCGGTCTTGGCGCCGCGCTCCAGCAGGAACTTGGCCAGCCGCCAGTTGCCGGCGGCGCAGGCGATGCCCAGCGGCGACACCCCTTCGAGGTTGAGCGCATCGATCTCGGCCGCGGCATCGCGCAGCAGCGCCGCGACACCGGGATCGGAACTGCGCGCAGCGTGGTGCAGCGGGGTGTTGCCCTCGGCATCGCTGGCGCGGGGATCAGCGCCATTGGCGAGCAGGGTCATCACCGCTTCCGGGCGGCCGTGCCAGCTGTCGCGAGTGGCGGCCAGCAGGGGCGTCATCGAGCCCTGCGCGGCGTTGAGGTCGACGCCGCGTTCGATCAGCGCGCGCAGCAGGCGCAGGTCGGGCAATACCGCAGCCAGCACCGGCAGGCCGCGGCGGTCACGCTCGCCCTCCGGCGCCACGGCGTTGGCATCGGCGCCCGCGTCCAGCAGCTGCAGGGCGCGTTCGACCCTGCCGGCACGCGCGGCGACATACAGTTCGCGAGCCAACGCCTGGTGGTCGACCGTGGCGTCCGGGGCCAGGGCCGAGAGTGCGGGCGATGCCTCGTCGAGATCGGCGGCCGCGTCAGCAATGTCAGCCTGCTGCATCTCCACCACCGGCAACCCGTGCGCGAGCGCGCGGGTCGGCGCGAGCTGCAGCAGTGCATGGCCGATGGGCAGCAGCACCGCGTAGGCGATGGTGGCCAGCACGCGGGCCTGGCCTTCCAGCAAACCCGGCCAGCCCAGCAGCACGCCACCGGCCAGCAACAGCAGCACCGGTACCGCGACCTGCAGGCCGCTCCATGCGCCGCGCTGGTAGCCGTCCTGCGCGGCATGGCGGGCAGCCAGGCTGCCGCCCTCGCGCTCCATGGCATGCCACAACGGCCAATGCCGCCACAGCCCGAGCAACAGCACGCCAAGCGCCGCGCTCAGGCCCAGCAATGACCACAGGTTGGCCGGCCCGCTGCGCAGCGACCACAGCGGCCATGCCACCAGCACCGCGGCGGCGATGAATCCCGCGCCCCACAACAGGGCCAGGCCGAGTGCATCGCGGCCAATCCGCGATGGGGCCCGGCTGCCGCGCAGCATGGCGACCGCCAGCGCCATCGGCGCCTGCGCCAGCCACGCCAGCACGCCCGCGCCACCGCCGTCGTGCCAGCAGGCGGCAGCCAGCAACAGGGCCAGCGCGGCCAGGCCAAGCGCAGGGCCAGCGCGGCGCTCAGCCATCGGTGCCCCAGTCTTCCGTCATCGGGTCCGCCATGGTCGGCGGGAACTGCAGGTGGAAGCCGCGGGTGGCGAGGTTCTGGCGGACCACGGCGGGGTCCTCGATCGCCAGCTTGCGTTCCGGGGTCAACGCGACCTCCATCACGAACTGCAGCGCGCCGAGCTGGAGCCGCAGCGGTTCCGGCAGGCAAGCGAGGTCATCGCGCGCGGACAGGTAGACGTAGGTGTCGGCCTTTTTCAGGCTCTTGTAGACATGGGCGAGCATCGCGCATCCCGCGAAAGAACGTCCCGATTGTGCGGGAAAGCGCGCGGCGGCGGAACCTTCGGTGCTAGTGGTAGCCGGAATCTGACGCGATCTTGCCGGCGAACACGCGGTACGACCACCACGTGTAGCCAAGGATCACCGGCAGCAGGACCACCAGCCCGACCAGCACGAAACCCTGCGAAGACGGCGGCGAAGCGGCCTGCCAGATGGTCAGGGACGGCGGCACGATGTAGGGCCAGATGCCGAGCACCAGGCCGGCGAAGCCGAGCACGAAGAAGCACAGGCTCAGCACGAACGGTCGCGCGTCGCGGCCGTCCGCCATCGCCGCGCGCCACAGCAGCAGCGCGTTGAGCAGGGCCAGCAGCGGCACCGGCGCCAGCCACCAGAAATTCCCGTCTTCAAACCAGCGCGCCATGATCTTCGAACTCAGGAACGGCAGCCACGCGCTGACCAGGCCCATGAACACGGTCACCACCAAGACCAGCGGGCGCGTGAGCGTGCGCGCGATCAGCTGCAGGCGGCCTTCGGTCTTCAGGATCAGCCAGCTGGCGCCCAGCAAGGCGTAGCCGAACAGTACCGCCGCGCCGGTCAGCATCGAGAACGGGCTGAACCAGCCGAACATCCCCCCGGCGTATTTGCCTTCCTGCAGCGGCATGCCTTCGACGATCGCGCCCAGGATCACGCCCTGCCAGAACGCGGCGCACAGCGAACCCAGCGCGAACGCCCAGCCCCACACGAACTTCGAGCGCTGCGCCTTGAAGCGGAACTCGAACGCCACCCCACGCAGCACCAGCGCGACCAGCATCAGCAGCACCGGCAGGTACAGCGACGACAGGATCAGTGCGTACGCCTTCGGGAACGCCGCCAGCAGGCCCGCACCACCGAGCACCAGCCAGGTCTCGTTGCCGTCCCAGATCGGCGCGGCGGTATTCATCATGTGGTCGAGCTGATGTTCGTCCTCGGCGAACGGCGCCAGGATGCCGAGGCCGAGCACGAACCCATCCAGCAGCACGTACATCAGCACGCCGAAGCCGATCACCCCGAACCACACCACCGGCAGCCAGTACTCCATCAGCTGGCTCCCTCGACGGATTCATCGGGCAGCGACAGCGGCCGTGCGGGCGTCTTCTCGCCGCCTTCGGTGTCCTTCGGCGGTTGCGGTACCGGCCCCTTGCGCAGCAGCTTCTGCAGGTACCAGATGCCGGCGCCGAACACGAACGCATACACCGATGCATAGATGACCAGCGACGACAGCACCGCCGCCGCGCTGATGTTGGCGCTGACCGCATCGCTGGTGCGCAGCAGGCCGTACACCACGTAAGGCTGGCGCCCGATCTCGACCACGTACCACCCGGCCAGCAGCGCGATGAAACCGGACACGCTCATCAACCGCCAGCCATCCAGCAACCAGCGCGACGTGAACAGGCGCCCCCGCTTCCACGCCCATGCGGACGCCAGCACCAGCAACAGCATCGACATGCCCAGCCCCACCATCACGCGGAAGGCGTAGAACACCGGCGCCACCGGCGGGCGATCATCGCGCGGCACCGACGTCAGCGGCTGGATCTCGCCATCCAGGGTGTGGGTGAGGATCAGGCTGCCGAGTTTCGGGATGGCGACTTCGTAGTCGTTGCGCTCCTCTCGCTCGTTGGGTACCGCGAACAGCACCAGCGGCACGCCCTCGCCCTTGGGACCGCTGCGCCAGTGCGCTTCCATCGCGGCCACCTTGATCGGCTGGTGCTCGCGCGCATTGATGCCATGCAGGTCGCCGACCACCACCTGCAGCGGTACCGCGATCGCAGCGAACGCCAGCGCATGCACGAGCATCCGCTTGCCGGCCTCGACATGCACGCCGCGCCGCAGGTACCACGCGCTGACCCCACCGATCACGAAACATGTCGTGATGAACGCAGCGAGCACCATGTGCGCCAGCCGGTATGGGAACGATGGGTTGAAGATGATCGCCATCCAGCTTTCCGGCTGGAACACGCCCTGCGCATCGATGCTGTAACCCGCCGGCGTCTGCATCCAGCTGTTCGCGGACAGGATCCAGAAGGTCGAGATCAGCGTGCCCAGCGCAACCATCAGGGTGGCGAAGAAGTGCAGCCGGTCGGACACTTTCTTCCAGCCGAACAGCATCACGCCCAGGAACGATGCTTCGAGGAAGAACGCAGTCAGCACTTCATAGCTGAGCAGCGGTCCGAGGATGTTGCCGGCCTTCTCGCTGAGCACGGCCCAGTTGGTGCCGAACTGGAAGCTCATGACGATGCCGGACACCACGCCCATGCCGAACGACACCGCGAAGATCTTCAGCCAGAAGAAATACAGGTTGCGCCAGAGCGCGTCCCTGGTGCGCAGCCAGCGCCATTCGATGAAGGCCAGCCAGCTGGCGAGGCCGATGGTGAAAGCCGGGAACAGGATATGGAACGAGATGACGAATCCGAACTGGATCCGCGACAGCAGCAGTGCGTCCACGTGGTGCACTCCACGGCGCATGAGGGGGGTATCGCCGCATGCGCATTGTCCCACCCGGGTTTGGAGTAACCATTCGAAAATATCGATGCATTCCATAGAGCACGACTTCCGGCGCATGCGCACCGCAGTGCGGCTGTTACGCTTCGATCATCGCAATCGTGGAACGCACCATGCGCCTCGCTCCCCTTGTCCTTGTCGTCCTGCTTTCCTGCGTGCCTGCACAGGCCGCCGAACCACTGACGTTGACCCAGGCCATGGCCGACCCGGACTGGATCGGCCCGCCGGTGGAGGACGCGTGGTGGCGCTGGGACGGCAAGGCCGCGCAGTACACGCTGAAGCGCAGGGGCGCGAGCATCCGCGACACCTGGCAGGTCGGCGTCGAAGGCGGCGCCTCGGTGCTGCTGGATGGCAGCGCCCGCGCCGACCTCGATGCCGCGGATGCGCTGCTGGATGCGGGAGGCAACCGCAGCGCATTCGTGCGCAATGGGGATGTGTTCGTGCGCGACCTGCGCGGCGGCGCGCTCACCCAGCTGACCCGCAGCAATGAACCCGAATCGCGCCTGCTGTGGAGCCGCGACGGCGCCCTGGTCTGGCGCAGCGGCGATGCGTGGTACCGCTGGGACGGCCGCACCATCGCCCAGGCGGCCGTGCCCAAGGCGGAGGATGCGCCGGGCAAGCCGCCCAAGGCGGACGACCTGCGCGACCGCCAGTTGCGCCTGATCGAATCCCTGCAGCGCGACCGCGACCAGCGCGAGGCCGCACGCCTGCAGAACGAAGCCTGGCGAACGGCGGACCCCACCCGCGCGCCGGCGCCGCTGTACCTGGGCAAGGACGTGGCCATCGTCGACAGCGCGATGTCGCCCGACGGTCGCTGGCTGCTGGTGGCGACCACCGCCAAGGGCGCGGATGCAGGCGCCGCCGGCAAGATGCCGAAGTACGTTACCGAGTCGGGCTACGAGGAATTCGAGGATGTGCGCACCCGCGTCGGGCGCGGCGATCCTGTGCCGCACACGCTATGGCTTGCGGACATCTCCACCGGCAAGCTGCGCGAACTGTCGTTCGATGCGCTTCCCGGCATCAAGGCGGACCCGCTGGCCGCGATGCGCAAGGCCGCCGGCAAGGACGCGCTCAAGGGCAACCGTGCTGTCCAGGTGGTCGGCGCGGGTGATGGTGACGCACCTGCGTTGCTGTGGAGCGCGGATGGCCGCAACGCGGCAGTGATGCTGCGGGCGATCGACAACAAGGATCGCTGGGTCGCCAGCGTCGATTTGACCGGCGCCACCCTGCAGCCGCGCCATCGCCTGAATGATCCCGCGTGGATCAACTGGAGCTTCAACGAGTTCGGCTGGTTGGCCGATGGCGGCACGCTGTGGTACCTGAGCGAGGAGAGCGGTCATTCGCACCTGTACACGCTGAGCGGCAGCGAGCGCCGCCAGCTCACCGATGGCGAGTGGGAAGTGTCCGAGGTGGTGCCCGCGCACGATGGCAACGGGTTCTGGTTCCTGTGCAACCGCTCGCGTCCCGGCGACTATGAAGTCTGCAGCGTGCCCGCGCGCGGCGGCGGCGTGCGCGAAGTCACCTCGCTCGATGGCGTCGAGGGCTTCCGCGTATCGCCCGACCAGTCGAAGCTGCTGGTGCGTCACTCGTCCGCCTACGTGCCGCCGCAGATCGCGGTGGTTGATGCCGCCAGCGGCGCCGCGCGCGACCTCACCGATACGCGCACCCCGGAATTCAAGGCGCGCGAGTGGGTCCAGCCGCAGACCGTGCAGGTGCCGAGCAGGCACGGCGCGGGCACTGTCTGGGGCAAGTACTACGGACCGGCGACGCCGGAGCCCGGCAGGAAGTACCCGATCGTGATGTTCGTGCACGGCGCCGGTTACCTGCAGAACGTCAGCGACCGTTACCCCAACTATTTCCGCGAGCAGATGTTCCACCACCTGCTGGTGGAACAGGGCTACATCGTGCTCGACCTCGACTTCCGCGCGAGCAAGGGCTACGGCCGCGACTGGCGTACCGCGATCTACCGCTGGATGGGCAAGCCGGAACTGGAGGATTACCTCGACGGCCTCGACTGGCTGGTCGAACGCAAGCAAGGCGACCGCGACCGCGCAGGCATCTACGGCGGCAGCTACGGCGGCTTCATGACGTTCGTGGCCTTGTTCAAGCAGCCCGGCGTGTTCAAGGCCGGTGCGGCATTGCGCCCGGTGACGGACTGGTCGCAGTACAACCACGGGTACACGTCCAACATCCTCAACACGCCGGAACTGGACCCGGAAGCGTTCAAGCGTTCAAGTCCGCTGGAATACGCCGATGGCCTACAGGACCACCTGCTGATCGCGCACGGCATGATCGACGACAACGTGTTCTACAAGGACTCGGTGATGCTGGCGCAGCGCCTGATCGAACTGCGCAAGGACAAGTGGGAACTCGCGTCGTATCCGCTGGAACGCCACGGTTTCACCCATCCGGATGCGTGGTACGACGAGTACCGACGAATTTACGAATTGTTCGAGCGCACCCTGAAGTAAGCCCTGCTCATGCTCCGCATCACCGAACTCAAGTTGCCGCTGGACCACGACGACGACGCGCTCGCCGCGGC
>JAZKHR010000028.1:0-44451 GCA_040385305.1 Pseudomonadota bacterium | reverse complement strand
GTCCCCGGTATTCGATCCGTTCGCGATTACATCCGTCGAATGCTTCGACCTCGCCTCGCTGGACATCGACCGGGACAGGATGCGCGAGCCCAAGGCGCACTCGAAGGGTCGTGGCGAGGTCATCCATGGGTGGCGATGATAAGGCCCACGTTTTGCGGCTCGCGCGTTGTTGGCGTGGCGAGCCGAGGGGCGCCGTCAACACGCCGCCGACGAGCGCTGCGCCCGACCGCGGCGGGCCGCCACATCGGCACCAGGCAGCTTCGATTGCATTCCGCTGCCGTAATTTCACTTTCCTGTAAGAACCAGGCGCGCATGGTTGAGTGTGGGGCCCGCCAAGTCGCCTCCAGCATGCCAAGGCAACACCCGAGGGCCAGGAGGCCGATGTGGATCACGCAGACGAAGGGTTCAAGCTGACGCGCCGCGAAATGCTGCTCGCCGGTGCAACGTCGGTCGCAGCCAGCCTGGCGCCTGCAGCGGCTGCCCTCGCCGGCAAGGCGACGTCGCCCGCCACGCCGAAGGCGCCGGTGCCGGCCAAGGTGTCGCTGACCGTCAATGGCAAGCGGCACGCGCTCGAACTGGAGACGCGGACGACGCTGCTCGACGCCTTGCGCGAAAACCTGCGGCTGACCGGCACCAAGAAAGGCTGCGACCACGGCCAATGCGGTGCCTGCACGGTGATCGTCAATGGCCAGCGCATCAATGCATGCTTGAGCCTGGCGGTGCAGCACGAGGGCGATACGGTGACCACGATCGAGGGCCTGGGCACGCCGGACAGGCTGCATCCGATGCAGGCCGCCTTCGTCAAGCACGATGGCTACCAGTGCGGCTACTGCACGCCGGGCCAGGTCTGTTCGGCGGTGGCGGTGCTGGACGAGATCAAGCGTGGCATCCCGAGCCACGTGCAGGACGACATCACCGCCCGCCCGCGCGCCACCAACATGGAAATGCGCGAGCGCATGAGCGGCAACCTGTGCCGATGCGGCGCCTACTCCAACATCGCCGAGGCCATGGCCGAAGTGGCCGGTGGCAAGCGCGGGAGGGGACGCGCATGAGGGCCTTCAGCTACGAGCGCGCGAAGACACCTGCGGAGGCAGCAAAGGCGGTGGCCGCCACGCCGGGGGCGAAGTTCCTCGCCGGCGGCACCAACCTGCTCGACCTGATGAAGCTGGAGGTGGAAACGCCGACGCACCTGGTCGACGTGCAGGACATCGGCCTGGACCGGATCGAGACGACCGACGCGGGCGGCCTGCGCATCGGCACTCTCGTCAGCAACACCGCGCTGGCCGCGCATGAGCGCGTGCGCCGCGACTACGGCGTGCTCACCCGCGCCATCGTGTCCGGCGCGTCGGGACAGTTGCGCAACAAGGCGACCACCGGCGGCAACCTGCTGCAGCGCACCCGCTGCCCGTACTTCTATGACACCAACATGGCCTGCAACAAGCGCCAGCCGGGCTCCGGTTGCGCCGCGCTGGACGGGTTCTCGCGGCCGCTGGGCGTGGTCGGCACGTCGGACGCGTGCATCGCCACCTATCCGGGCGACATGGCGGTGGCCCTGCGCGTGCTGGACGCGGCGGTCGAGACCGTCAAGCCGGATGGCACCGCCCGCAGCATCGCCATCGGCGATTTCCATCGCCTGCCCGGCGACAAGCCGCAACACGACAACGTGCTGGAGCGCGGTGAACTGATTACCCATGTAGTCCTGCCCGAACCGCTGGGCGGCAGGCACGCGTACCACAAGGTGCGCGACCGGGCCTCCTACGCGTTCGCCCTCGTCTCTGTGGCGGCGGTGGTGCAGAAGGATGGATCGGCGCGGTTCGCGTTCGGTGGCGTGGCCCCGCGGCCGTGGCGCGTCGAGGCCGCCGAGGCCACGCTCCGCTCCGGCGTTCGGGCGGCGGCAGCGCAGGCATTCGAGGGTGCGCGTCCGACCGAGCAGAACAAGTTCAAGCTCACGCTGGCCGAGCGCACGCTGGCGGCGGTGCTGGTCGAGGGAGGACGCTGATGGCCATGAAGTTCAATGCGCCTGCAGGCGACAACCTGTTCGACAAGGCCAGGGTGGTCGGCAAGTCGACGCCGCGCATCGACGGCCCGCTCAAGACCACGGGCACGGCGCCTTATGCCCACGAGCGCCACGACGTGGCGCCCAACCAGGCCTATGGCTACGTGGTGGGCGCGGGCATCGCCAAGGGCCGGATCAGCTCGATGGATGTCTCGCAGGCGCGGGCAGCGCCCGGCGTGCTGGCCGTCATTACCGCGCCCGCCACCAAGCCCGTCGGCAAGGGCGTGGGCAACAACGCGCCCTTGTTCGGCGGCCGCGACGTGACCCATTACCACCAGGCCATTGCCTGCGTGGTCGCGGAGACGTTCGAACAGGCGCGTGCCGCTGCAGGGCTGGTCAAGACCCGCTACGAGAAGGGCAAGGGGCGGTTCGATTTCCCGGCGCTGGCGAAATCCGCGCCATTGGCCAAGGACGGCAAGGGCAAGCCGGACAGGAAGACGCTTGGCGACTTCGATGCGGCGTTCGCCGCAGCGCCGGTCAAGGTCGATGCGACCTACCAGACCTCCGACGAGAGCCACTCGATGATGGAGCCGTTCGCCACCATCGCCGAGTGGAAGGGCGACAAGCTCACGCTGTGGACGTCCAACCAGATGATCCAGTGGGCGCAGGACAGCATGGGCAAGATCCTCGGCATCGATCCGAAGAACGTCCGCGTCGATTCCCCCTTCATCGGCGGCGGCTTCGGCGGAAAGCTGTTCGTCCGCGCCGATGCCGTGCTGGCTGCGCTGGCGGCGAAGGAAGTGGGCCGCCCGGTCAAGATCGCCCTGCAGCGCCCGCTCATCGCCAATAACGCCACGCACCGGCCCGCTACCATCCAGCGCCTGCGCATTGGCGCGGGGCGCGACGGCAAGATCACCGCGCTCGGCCATGAGAACTGGTCCGGCAACGTCAATGGCGAGGATGGCGAGAACGGCACCCTGCAGACGCCGAAGCTGTACGCCGGCGCGAATCGACTGGTGGCCAACTACACCGCCACGCTCGACCTGCCGGAAGGCAATGCGATGCGCGCGCCCGGCGAGGCGCCGGGGCACATGGCGCTGGAAGCAGCCATGGACGAGCTGGCCGAGAAGCTCGGCATCGACCCGATCGAATTGCGCATCCGCAACGAGCCGGACCGGGTGCCGGGTGATCCGACCAAGCGCTTCTCGGACAGGAACCTGGTGCGCTGCCTGCGCGAAGGCGCGCAGCGTTTCGGCTGGAACCGGCGCAATCCGAAACCGGCCCAGGTCCGCGACGGCCCGTGGCTGGTCGGCATGGGCGTGGCGGCAGGCTACCGTGCCGCGCCGATCACCAAGTCCGCGGCGCGGGTACGGCTGGATGGCGAGGGCCGGGTCGTCGTCGAAACCGACATGACCGACATCGGCACCGGCAGCTACACGATCCTCGCCCAGACCGCGGCGGAAACCATGGGCGTGCCGCTGGATCGGGTCAAGGTGACCCTTGGCGACTCCGACCATCCTGCATCCTCGGGTTCGGGCGGTCAGTGGGGCGCCGCCAGTTCCACCGCCGGCGTCTATGCAGCCTGCGTCAGCCTGCGCCGCAAGATCGGCGAGAAGCTCGGCTTCGATGGCGATGCGGCCGTGTTCGCGGACGGGCGCATCCGCGCCGGCAACCGCAGGTTCTCGCTGAAGGATGCGGGCGAGTTGTCCGCCGAGGACCAGCTGGAGATCGGCGACTTCGCGAAGGAGTACGACGTCGGCACCTACGCGAGCCATTTCTGCGAGATCGGCGTCCACGCCTACACCGGCGAGACGCGGATCCGCCGCATGCTGGCGGTCTGCGATGGCGGGCGCATCCTCAACCCGCTGTCGGCGCGCAGCCAGGTCATCGGCGGCATGGTGATGGGCGCCGGCGCCACGCTGATGGAGGAACTGGTGGTCGACAAGCGCTTCGGGTTCTTCATCAACCATGACCTCGCCGGCTATGAAGTGCCCGTGCATGCCGACATCCCGCACCAGGACGTGGTGTTCCTGGACACCCTGGATCCGGTGATCTCGCCGATGAAGGCGAAGGGCATCGGCGAGCTGGGCATCTGTGGCGTTGCCGGCGCGATCGCGAACGCGATCTACAACGCCACCGGCGTGCGCGTGCGCCATTACCCGATCACGCTCGACAAGTTGATCGGGCAGCTTCCGCCCATCGCCTGAGGCCGCGCATGGAGCTGGAGCTGCCCGCGCGCCCGCACAGCGGCGCCAGCGATGCGTTCGATGCATCCGGTGCGAGTTCGGCGCCAGGCCGTGCGTTCCTGCTCGCGGGGAATCCCCGGCCGGTGCTGGAAGCGGCGGCGTCGTCGATTCGTCGCGGTCCGCGCGGTGTGCTGGCACTGGTGCTCGAAACCGAAGGTTCCACTTATGCCGGCGTCGGCGACATCGTGCTGTTCGACGACAACCTCCAGGTCGGATGGCTGAGCGGTGGCTGCCTGGAACCGCAGCTGGCGACGCGTGCGCGCAGCGTCAGCGATAGCGGGAAGATCGCCTGGGTCGAGATCGACACGCGCAGCGACGACGACCTGCTCGCCGGGTCTGCGCTGGGTTGCCGCGGCCGTTTGCGCATCGCCATGCTGCCGCTGTGGTCGCTGCCGGGCATGGAGGCGCTGATCGAGGCCTGGCTGCATGCCGGCGTCTGCTTGCTCGCGAACGTCGGTGCGGATGGCGTGGTCGCATTCGAGGCGGGTTCGCACCATGCGCAATGGCTGCTCGACACCGATGCCGAACAGTGGTCGGGCAGTACGGCAATGTGGCGGGTGTCGTTGCCCCGGCTGCCGCGGTTGCTGGTGTTCGGGGCGGGTCCCGAGACGCACACGTTGGTCCCGCTGTTGCGCGAGCTGGGGTGGTGGGTCTGCCTGGCAGAAAGACGCGCGCGCTGGAATGGCGTGGGCGCTTCGGCGGATGCACGCCTGCCGGCGAGCCCCATGGCGGCGATACAGGAGGCCGGGGCCGACGCAGCGCTGGTGATGCACCACGACTTCGAACTGGACCGCGAAGCGCTGGACGCGCTTGCGAACAGCCGCATCGACTTCATTGGCCTGCTCGGACCGCGCCGCCGCCGCGATGACTTGTTCAAGCTGCTGCAACCCGCCCAGCGGGCGTCGCTGGTGCCGCGCTTGCGGTCTCCCGTCGGGCTCGACCTGGGCGGCCGTGGACCGGAGGCCATTGCGCTGAGCATCGGCGCGCAACTCCAGCAATGGCGGGCGGGGGCGGTGTCTGCGTGAACCCGCCGCACGCTGCCGTGGTGCTGGCGGCGGGGGGTAGCACCCGCCTCGGTCAGCCCAAGCAGTTGCTGACGCGCGCGGGTGAAACGCTCGTGCATCGCGCCACCCGGCTGGCATCGGAAACGGCACCTGCGCAGCTGCTGGTCGTTGTCGGTGCGGATGGACGCCTGGTCGCCGCATCCGTGGCAGACATGGAGTGCGCCGTGGTCACCAATTCCGGCTGGGCGTGCGGCCTCGCAGGCAGCTTGCGCACCGCGGGCGCGCACCTGGACCCAGCTGTCCGACGAGTGCTGGTGCTGCTGTGCGACCAGCCCGGACTCGAGCGCCATCACCTGGAAGCATTGCTGGAAGGCGCGGCCGATGCCGCCACAGGCTGCGCCGCGACTCGGCATGACGATGCATTGGGCGTGCCTGCAGTGGTGCCGCGCAGCTGGTTCGATTCCCTGGACCAGGCGGGTGACCGGGGCTTCGGTTATCGCCTCGGCCAGCTGCACCCGGCGGACATCTTTCAGCTCCACGCACCTGGGCTCGGCGCCGATATCGACAGCCCGCAGGATCTGGCGAACGCCCGCATGATGGGGTGGCTCGACGCCTAGGCGCCATCGGGCGCACGAAAAAGGCCGCCCGAGGGCGGCCTGCCTTGGTCATGCAGCGGCAACCGATCCAGCGATCAGCCAGCCTTGCGGGTGGCGATCCACCCGTCGACGCGCCGCTCCAGCAGGTCCAGCGGCAATGCGCCGCCGCCGAGCACGGCGTCGTGGAAGCCGCGGATGTCGAACTTCGCGCCGAGTTCGGTTTCCGCTTTCTTGCGCAGCTGCTGGATCTTGATCATGCCGACTTTGTAGGCGGTGGCCTGGCCCGGCATGATCAGGTAACGCCGCACTTCGGACTTGATGGCGGCGTCGGGGATGGAACTGTTGGCGCGGAAGTAGTCGATCGCCTGCTGTTCGGTCCAGCCCTTGGCGTGCAGGCCGGTGTCGACCACCAGGCGAATCGCGCGCCACGCTTCCGAGGTCAGGCGGCCGTATTCGGAGTACGGGTCCTGGTAGGTGCCGGGCATTTCCTTGGCCAGCGCTTCCGAATACAGGCCCCAGCCTTCGGCGTAGGCGGTGCTGCCGTACTGCGTGCGGAAGGTGGGCACGCCCTTGAGTTCCTGGGCGATGGCGATCTGCATGTGGTGGCCGGGCAAGCCCTCGTGATAGGCGATGACCTCCAGCGTGGTCTTCGGCATCGCCTTCATGTCGGACAGGTGCGCGTAGTACACGCCGGGCCGCGTACCGTCCGGCGTGCTGGGGTAGTAGTGCTGGGCGGCGCCGGGTTGTTCGCGGAAGGCTTCCACCCGCTTCACCACGAGGTCGGCCTTGGGCAGGATGCCGAAGTACTTCGGCAGCTGCTGCTCGATGTTGGCGATGACCCGGGTGGCTTCGTCGATGTAGGCCTGGCGGCCGGCGTCGGTGTCCGGCAGCAGCTGGTTCGGGTCGGCCTGCACGTGCTTGAAGAACGCCGGCAGGTCACCCTCGAACCCCACCTGCGCCTTGACCTTTTCCATCTCGGCGCGCAGGCGAGCCACTTCCGACAGACCGAGTTGGTGGATCTCCTCGGCGCTCATCGCGGTGGTGGTGCTCTGCTTGATCTGGTGGGTGTAGTACGCCGCGCCGTTGGTGTCCGCCTGGGTGGCGCCCACGCCGGCCACGTCGACACCGGCCTTGGGAAGTTCCGCGGTAGCGAAGGCGATGACCCGGTCGTAGGCCGGCTTGACCTGCTCGACCAGCGCGGTGCGTGCCAGCGCCTTCAGTTGGGTGGCGCGCTCAGCGGTGACCTTGCCGTCCTTGGCCAGGGTGTCCGCCTTGGCCTGGGCATCGGCCCACAGCGCACTGTCGGCGCCACTGGCGAACGGTGCGCCGGCGACCACCTTGTTGGCCTGCTCGATCACGCCTTCGTAGGCGAACTTCGGCGGGCGGATGCCCTTGGCGGTGGACGCGCGCGCGCGCTCCAGCAGCTGGTCGAACGCCACCGGCACTTTCTGCAGGCGCGAGACATAGGCCAGGTAATCCTTCTCGTCATCCACCTTGTGGAAATTGATCAGGAAGGTGGGCAGGAAACTTTGCGCGCCGTTCATCTGGTCGAACGGATAGCCGTTGCCGAGGTAGGCCAGGCCGTCGCGCGCGTCCTCGTACTGGCGCTTCCACAGGTCCCAGGACAGTTTGGTCTCCGCGTCCAGCTTGTCGTAGTCAAAGCCCGCTTCCATCGCCTTCACCGAGGCGGCCATCCACGCTTCGATCTTGCGCGCGCCGGCTTCGGACATGTCGTCCAGCTGGTCGTTGAGGTCCTTGCGGCCCTGGAAGCTGAGCTGGATGGGGCTGAACTTCAGTTGCTCCTCGTACTGGGTTTCGAACCAGGCGTTGAGGCGCGCGGACTCGGCCTTGACCTGCTCGGCGCTGGGCGAGGCGGCCGTGGTCGACGTGGTGGTGGAAGCAGCATCGCCTGACGGCGGCGAGCAGGCGACCAGGCCAAGGCTCATCGCCACGGCAAGGGCGAGGGTGTTGCGGAACGGAGCGGGCGTCATCGGGATTCCTTGGGCATTGGCGAATGGAACGGAGCGTTGCCGAGTTTGTCGCCTGTCGGCACCCGGCGCCACTATCCATGGTCACTGCGTCTCCCACGACGGATCGTCAGTGTCGGCAGCCAAGCGAACGGGCCGCGCAGGCCGCGTTACGATGCGCAATCGCATCGTCCACCCCCGTTTACGGAGCCGCCATGTCCGATGACATCCGCTATGACGTCAGCCGCCAGCAAGCGGAGGACGCGGTGCGCGTGCTGCTCCGCTGGTCCGGCGACGACCCCAACCGCGAAGGCCTGCTGGATACGCCGAAACGCGTGGCCAAGGCCTACGAAGACTGGTTCAGCGGTTACGCGCTGGATCCCGACGACTACATGGCGCGCACCTTCGAGGAAGTGGGCGGCTACGACGAGATGATCGTGCTGCGCGGCATCGAGTACGAAAGCCACTGCGAGCACCACATGGCGCCGATCATCGGCAAGGTCCACATCGGCTACCTGCCGGACGGCAAGGTCGTCGGCATCAGCAAGCTGGCCCGTGTGGTCGAAGCCTATGCGCGTCGCTTCCAGGTGCAGGAGAAGATGACGGCGCAGATCGCCAACTGCATCCAGCGCGCCTTGCAGCCGCGTGGTGTCGGCGTGGTGGTGGAAGGCGTGCACGAGTGCATGACCACGCGCGGCATCCACAAGCGCGGGGTGAGCATGGTGACGTCGAAGATGCTCGGCAGTTTCCGCGCCGACGCGCGTACCCGCGCCGAGTTCCTGCAGTTCATCGAAGTCGGCCTTGGACGCTGACCCGCCGGTGCTGGACTGCCTGATCGTCGGCGCCGGCCCGGCCGGCCTGACTGCGGCCACCTACCTCGCGCGCTTCCACCGCACGCTGCTGGTGGTCGATGCCGGCAACAGCCGCACCCGCTGGATCCCCACCAGCCACAACTGCCCCGGCTTTCCGTTCGGCGTGGCGGGGCCGGAGTTGCTGGCGAAGTTGCGCACCCAGGCGGTCGAGTACGGCGCGCAGATCGAGTCCGGCACGGTTGGCAGGCTGGAGCGCGATGGTGACGGGTTCCTTGCCACCGCCAACGACGGCCGCAGCTGGCGCGCACGCCATGTGCTGCTGGCCACCGGCGTGGTCGACGTGATGCCGGCGGTCGAGGGGCTGGAGGCCGGCATTGCCCGCAACGCGATCCGCCTGTGCGCGATCTGCGACGGCTATGAAGCCAGTGACGACCGCATCGCGGTACTGGCCCCCGTCGACGAGGCGATCCGCCACGCGCTGTTCCTGCGCACGTTCTCGAGCCACGTCACCGCCGTTGCCAGCGAACCGGGCGAGCCGTCGCCGGAGAACGCGCGGCTGGCCGCCGAGGCGGCGGTGTGCGTGCTGCCGCCCGCGCTGGCGATGCAGTGCACCGACGCCGGCTGCGAGGTGACCACCGAAGCGGGAACCGAACGCTTCGACACCCTGTACCCGGTACTGGGCAGCGATGCCCAGTCCGGGCTTGCGACCATGCTCGGCGCCGAGGTTGACGCCAACGCGGAACTGCTGGTGGACGCCCAGCTGCAGACCAGCGTGGACGGCCTCTACGCCATCGGCGACGTGGTCAGTGCCCTGAACCAGATCAGCGTGGCGGTGGGCCATGCGGCGATTGCCGCCACCGCCATCCACAACCGCCTGCCGCGCAACCTGCGCGAGCGCCAACCGAACTGACCGGTTAAATTGCCCGGGTGAATGTGCATGCCCGGACCACCTGATGCTCGCCCCCCATCTTCGCTGCACCGCCTTTGCAGGCAGCCTTCGCATTGCCAGCGGCGAGCTGCGCCACGTGGCCCTGAAAGCCAAGCAGGCGTTCGATGCAGGTGAGCCGGTGCTGGTGTTCGAGGATGCCAGCGGCCGCGAGGTGGAGCTGCGCCTGGCATTGCCCGCAGGCGACCTGTTGCGCCAACTCGCAAGCCCGCCGCACGTGGTCGAAGGCCAGGCGCCCACCCCGGCGCGTGGCCCCGGGCGCCCGAAGCTTGGCGTGGTGGCTCGTGAGGTCACCCTGCTGCCGTGCCACTGGCAGTGGCTGGCGGCGCAGCCGGGCGGCGCCTCGGTGGCGCTGCGCCGGCTGGTGGATGGGGCCCGCCGCGTCACCGGCGACAGCGACCGCCGCCGCGCCGCGCAGGAAGCCGCCTACCGCTTCATGCAGGTGATGGCCGGCAACCGGCCCGGCTTCGAGGACGCCGCGCGCGCGCTGTTTGCGGGCGACATCGCCCGCTTCGAACAACACACCGCGCACTGGCCCGATGATGTGCGCGAACATGCCGGCCTGCTTGCCGCCGACGCGCTGCACGCCTGAGCGCCACCGACCCTTCCGGATTTCCGACTTGAACCCACCCACCGCGCCGGCCGCGCGCAAGGCCGCCCTCGTCTTCATCTTCATCACCGTGCTGATCGACGTGCTGGCGTTCGGGGTGATCATCCCGGTGCTGCCGCACCTGGTGCAGGAGATGGTGGGCGGCGACATCTCCACCGCGGCGTGGTGGGTAGGCGGCTTTGGCCTGGCGTTCTCGCTGGTGCAGTTCGTGGCTTCGCCGATCCAGGGCACGCTGTCGGACCGCTACGGCCGGCGCCCGGTGATCCTGCTGTCCTGCTTGGGGCTGGGGCTCGATTTCATCTTCATGGCGCTGGCGCCGTCGCTGGCCTGGCTGTTCGTCGGCCGCATCATTTCCGCGGCGACCTCGGCCAGCTTCACCACCGCGAATGCCTACATCGCCGACGTGACCGCGCCCGATGCGCGGGCCAAGGCATTCGGCATGATCGGCGCGGCGTTCGGCCTCGGTTTCATCATCGGCCCGCTCGTCGGCGGCCTGCTGGGCGACATCGACCTGCGCCTGCCGTTCTGGTTCTCCGCCGGGCTGGCCCTGCTGAACTTCATCTACGGCGTGTTCGTGCTGCCGGAATCGTTGCCACGGGAGAAGCGCACCGCGCGCTTCGACTGGTCGCATGCCAACCCGGTGGGCTCGCTGAAACTGCTGCGCAGCTATCCGCAGGTGTTCGGCCTGGCGGCGGTGGTGTTCATCGCCAACCTCGCGCACTACGTGTATCCCAGCGTGTTCGTGCTGTTCGCCGATTACCGCTACGGCTGGGGGCAGAAGGAAGTCGGCTATGTGCTGGCGCTGGTCGGCGTGCTCAGCGTGATCGTCAACGTGCTGCTGGTCGGACGGCTGGTGAAACTGTTCGGGGAGCGCCGCGCGGTGCTGTTCGGTCTGGTCTGCGGCGCGGTCGGTTTCGCTGTGTATGGGTTCGCCGGGGTCGGCTGGATGTTCCTGCTGGGCCTGCCGGTCAGCGCGTTGTGGGCCATCGCCGCGCCCGCCACCCAGGCGCTGATCACGCGCCAGGTCGGGGCCGATGCGCAGGGCCGCGTGCAGGGTGCGCTGACCAGCCTGGTGTCACTGGCGGGCGTGGCGGGGCCTGCGCTGTTCGCGGGATCGTTCGGCTGGTTCGTCAGCGACGGAGCCCCGGTCAAGCTGCCCGGCATTCCGTTCCTTGTCGCGGCGGTGCTGCTGGTGATCGCAGCCTTCGTCGCCTGGCGTTATACCGACGCCGCCCACCTCGCGCCGGACGCATCCCGCCCAGGATCGTGAACGGGCTTCACCTTTGCCTCGCCGTGGCTCCGCGACCATGTCCGGACCCTGCGGAGGAACATGCGATGAGCAAGTGCGCGATGTGCGGCAATGACTACGACAAGGCGTTCACCATCACCACATCCGATGGCGACAGCCAGAGCTTCGACTCGTTCGAATGTGCCATCCACATGCTTGCGCCAACCTGCGCGCATTGCGGATGCCGCGTGCTCGGCCACGGCGCGGAGCACGCGGGCACCATCTACTGCTGCGCGCATTGCGCCCGCAAGGACGGCGTCACCGGCCTGGACGACCGGACCTGACTCAGCCGCAGCGAACGTTGGTGATCACGTTTGCGGCATCGACGTCGATGTTGAGCCGCCCTTCCATGTACTCCATGGTCACCATCTGGCCGGGCTTGAGGGTGCGGGCAATCCTGGCACCAGCGTCCCTGCGCGCGGCGTCGACCGTGGCCTCGGTGGCCACCTTGCCCACGTGCCCGCGCGCGGCATTGGCATTGCATTGGTCCGAAATCGGCGCACCTGATACCGGCGGCTGAGGCGTCGGCGGCGTGGTGCAGGCGGCGAGGGCGACCAGCCCGAGCGGCAGGAAACGATTCAACATGGGTCTCTCCGGTACGGTGTGTGCGCCGAGCATGCCCCCGCGAATGTCAGCGCACAATCAACAAGCTGAATGCCGAGGGCGTGGCTTCAGGCAGGTGTGCAAGTCCGCCGCATGGGCGAAGATGCCCGATTCGCACGCTTGATGGAGTTGCTGATGCATCGTGGCCTCGTGCTGTCCCTGGTCCTTGCCGCCCTGCTGGCGGGCAACGCCTTCGCGCAGGAGATCCCGCCCCCGCGCGACGTGCCGTACGCGCCGGGCGTGATCGGCGTGGAGGTGGATGCCACCAACCTCGGCCAGCGCATCTTCCGCATACGCCAAACCATCCCGGTGCAGGCCGGCCCCCTGGTGCTGCTGTACCCACAGTGGATTCCCGGCAACCACGCGCCGCGCGGCCCGATCGAGAAGATCGCCGGCATCACGTTCCATGCAGGCACGGCCGCCGCCAACGGGCAGCCCGTCGAGTGGAAGCGCAACCCGCTCAACGTGCACGCCTTCCACCTGGACATTCCTGCCGGTGCGACCACCCTGGTCGCCGAATACGACTACCTGACCCCCACCGACCCCGTCCAGGGCCGCGTGGTGATGACGCCGGGCATGCTCAACTTGCAATGGAACGCGGTGCTGCTGTACCCGGCGGGGCATGCGCAGTGGCAGGTCATGTTCGACCCGAAGGTCAAATATCCGGCGGGCTGGCAGGCCGCCACCGCGCTCGACGTCGAGCGCCGCCAGGGCGACACCGTCGTCTACAAGCGCGTTCCACTGGAAGTACTGGCGGATTCCCCGGTGTTCGCCGGCAAGCACTTCAAGCAGATCGACCTTGCCCCCGGCGCGCGCGTGCCGGTACGCCTGAACGTGGTGGCCGACGAAGCCAGGATGCTGGACGCCAAGCCGGAGCACGTCGAGCAGCACCGCGCGCTGGTCGCACAGTCGCTGAAGTTGTTCGGCGCGCAGCATTACGACCATTACGATTTCCTGCTGTCGCTGTCCACGCAGATGTCCAGCATCGGGCTGGAGCACCAGCGCTCCAGCGAAAACCTGCAACCCGTTGGCTACTTCAGCGAGTGGGACAGGAAGAAAGGCAGCGGCGACCTGCTCGCGCACGAATTCACCCACTCCTGGAACGGCAAGTACCGCCGCCCCTCCGGGCAGGACGTGGCAGATCTCAACACGCCGCTGGACGACAGCCTGCTCTGGGTCTACGAAGGCCAGACCACGTACTGGGGGACGGTGCTCAACGCGCGCTCGGGCCTGCGCTCGCCGGAGCTGTCGCGCGACGCGCTGGCCGGGGTGGTCGCGACCTATCGCGACAATCGCCCCGGCCTTGCGTGGCGCGACGTGCAGGACACCACCCTGGATCCCGTGATCGCCGCGCGCCGCCCCAAGCCCTATCCGAGTTACCAGCTGAGCGAGGACTACTACCGCGCCGGCCAGATGATCTGGCTGGAAGCGGATGTGCTGATCCGCAGCGCCACCGGCAACCGCAAGTCGCTCGACGATTTCGCCCGCGCCTTTTTCGGGGTCGATGACGGCAAGTGGCAGCGCCCCGACCATTACGATTTCGAGGACGTGGTGGCGGCATTGAACGGCGTGCACGCGCACGACTGGACCCGCTTCCTGCGCGACCGCTTGGATGGCCGCACGCCGATCACCCGTAGCATCGAGGCCAGTGGCTGGAAGCTGGTGTACCGCGACGAGCCGAACCCCCTGGCCAAGGCCAGTGCCGGCGATTCCGGGAACCACACCTACTCGCTGGGTCTCGCGCTGGCGAAGGACGGCAAGGTCAGCGACGTCCGCTGGGACAGCCCGGCCTTTGCAGCCGGCATCGGCACCGGCATGACCGTGGTCGCGGTGAACGACGTCGAATATTCCGATGAGGCGATGAAGTCCGCGCTCAAGGACGCCAAGGGCGGCAAGGCGCCCGTGCGCCTGCTGGTGAAGGAGTTCGATCGCTACCGCACGGTGGGCATCGACTACACGGGCGGCTCGCGCTATCCCGCACTCGAGCGCATCGAGGGCGCAACGGACTACCTCACGCCGATCCTGACAGCGCGTAAATAACGCAAGCCGTGATGTGGCGGTGAAGTGGATCACGCAGGCGGCGTGAGCATTCAGCGCGTGTAGCGCAAGGTCAAATCGCGCTCACCACGGCTTGGATAGCGTGCGCCACATGGACACCAACCACGCACTGCGTACCCCGGCCCCGGCTTCGCTCCGCCCCTTCTTCGCCATGTCGCTGGCCGCGCTGCTGGGGATGGCCGCCGCCGCCCCGGCTGTTGCCGGTGACCGAGCCGGCGACGCAAGCCCTGCCAACGCCACCGCGTTGCAGGCAGACGTGCTGGCGCCCGGGGAGTTCGTGTGGACCCCGGAACGCGCCGCGCCCGGGCAAGTGGTGATCGTGGTCAGCCTTCCGGAGCAGCGCGCGCACGTGTACCGCAATGGCGTGCGCATCGGTGTCAGCACCGTGAGCACCGGCACCGCGACGCACCCGACCCCGACCGGCACCTTCGAGATCCTGCAGAAGAAGCGGATGAACTACTCGAACCTGTACAACAACGCGCCCATGCCTTTCATGCAACGCCTGACGTGGGATGGGATCGCCCTGCATGCCGGCAAGATCCCCGGCTATCCCGCATCCCACGGGTGCGTGCGCCTGCCGCTCGCGTTCGCCGAAAAGCTGTATGCCGAAACCGAGCGTGGAATGCTTGTGGTCATCGCGGACGAGGCATCGCACGACACGGCCGTGCTCTACCCGGGTGACCAGGCGCCGGTGGACGCGTACAGCGGACTTCCGCTCCGTGCGAACGAGGCGAATGCGAACATTGGCATCGCGGCAGCGCCCTGAGCGCGCGTTCCGAGAGACAGCGTCTTACGTCACGAAGTCGCGTTAAGTATTTGTTGTTGTTCAGGTTCCCGGCCGCATTCAGCGACATCAAAGGGGTATGAAGGTTAAGGTCGCGCCATGCGCAACCTTCATCTCTTTGCCACGATGTGTGCCGTGAGCCTGCTCGCAGGTTGCGCGGGCCCCGGCCAACGCGCCGAATCTCCGTCCGTTGCACGGGTGGTGGCCCCGCCGGCCACTCCGCCGCCGGCAATGAACGCGCCGGGTGCCGCCATGCCGTCAGACACGTTGCTCAACCGGCTGGCACAGACAGCGCCCGAAGCCGATCCCGGCGTCCTCGCACTCGCCCTGGAGGCCCGCAACTGCGCTGTGCGGCGCGGCGACGTCGATGCATCCGCGAAGATGGCCGTCATCGACTACTCGCGCCCGTCCACCGACAAGCGCTTGTGGGTGTTCGACGTGGCCAGCGGGTCCCTGTTACACCGGGAACACGTGTCGCATGGCCAGGGCAGCGGCGAGAACTTCGCCCGCAAGTTTTCCAACATCGAGGGCAGCTACCAGACCAGCCTGGGGCTGTACCGCACCGCGGAAACCTACATGGGCGGCAATGGCTACTCGCTGCGCATGGACGGGCTGGACCCGGGTTTCAACGACAACGCCCGCCAGCGCGCCATCGTCATGCACGGTGCCTGGTACGCCAACCCGGACCTGATCCGCACCCAGGGCCGCCTTGGCCGCAGCCAGGGATGCCCGGCGCTGCGTGAGCAGGTGGCGCGCGTGGTGATCGACGACCTCAAGCAGCGACAGCTGGTCTTCCACTACGCCAACGACGCCGCATGGCTGCAGCGCGGCCGCAGCTTCGCCTGCGACGGCCGCAGCGCCAGCCAGATCCTGGCGGCGGCGCGTGCCCCGCGCAGCGGTGGCAGCAGCCTTGCCATGGCCACATCCGCGCCCTGACTCAGCGACACCGCGCCCCACGAAAAAGCCCCGCAATCGCGGGGCTTTTTTGTTTGCTTGCGACAAGGTTCCAGCGCTGCCGTAGCGGGGTATCCGCCGTGGGACCTTCGGCGACAGGACGTCGCCGATGAGCCTCCATGGACGGATTCACGGCATGTCCCACGGTGGATGCCCGGCGTAAGGCAGCCGGCGAACCAACCCGCTCACCGCCCTGCAAAAATCCTCAAGCCGCCTGCACCACCCGCAAAGGATTCGCCCACTCACGGAGCAATTCGGCCTCGCGTGCCTTGGCGGAAAGCCAATGCGCATGCTTGACGTGGCCATAGCCGCGGATGTGCTCCGGCACGCTGGCAATGTCCGCGGCCAGGTCGACGTTGCCCGAGTCCAGTGTGTGCAGCAAGCCCGCGACCGTCCGTTCGTAGTCGTCGATCAGGGCCCGCTCGCCGCGACGCTCCGCGGTGTAGCCGAATACATCCAGTGGCGTGCCGCGCAGGCCGCGCAACTTCGCCAGCACGCGGAACGCGGTGAACACCCAGCTGCCGAATTCCTGCTTGATCAACTGGCCCTGCGCATTCTTCTTTGCGAGCAGCGGCGGCGCGAGGTGGAAATGCAGTGTGTAGTCGCCCTCGAACTGCTGCTGCAGGCGGCGCTTGAAGTCGCCGCTGGTGTACAGGCGGGCCACTTCGTACTCGTCCTTGTAGGCCATCAGCTTGAAGAAATAGCGGGCCACCGCTTCCGACAGATCGGTGGAGCCCGGCGCCTTCGCGGCCTCCGCGTCGCGCACCTTGGCCACGAAGTCCGAATAGCGCTTCGCGTACCGCGCGTTCTGGTAGTCGGCGAGGAACTTGATGCGTCGAGCGATCACTTCGTCCAGCGAGCGCGACAGCCGCGCATCGTCCAGCGGCAGGAACGCGACATCGGCGCCCGCACTGGCCGGCACATGGCGCAGCTCGTCCTCGCTGCGCAGGTCTGCGGCGAGTGGCGAGAGGCCGGACTCGTGCGCTTCGTTGGCGGTGGCGCCCAGCAGCGGCAACGCGTGCGCGGTGGCTTCCGCCACGGTCGGCGCATTGCGCACGATGCCAGCCGCCTCGATGACCGCAGGCAGGTCGACTACCGCGAGGCGCCCCCAGGCGAACGCGGTCTTGTTCATCTCCACCGCGGCGCCGTTGAGCTCCACTGCGCGCATCAGCGCATCGAAGGAAATCGGCACCAGGCCCTGCTGCCATGCGTAGCCGAGCATGAACAGGTTGGCGGCGATGGCGTCGCCCATCAGCGCGCTGGCGATGCGGGTGGCGTCGATCTGCAATGGCTGCTCGCCATCCAGCGCGGTGCTCACCGCCTTGATGATGTCTGCGGCGGGAAACTGCATGTCGGGTCGCGTGGTGAACGTGCCCGGCATCGCCTCGTAGGTGTTGAGCACCACCTGCGTGCGGCCCGCGCGGATCTTGGACAACGCCCAGTAGTCGTTGACCACCACCATGTCGCAGCCCAGCACCAGGTCGGCCTCGCCGGCGGCGATGCGCACGGCGTGGATCTCGGCCGGCGATTTCGCGATGCGGATATGGGTGGTAACCGCGCCGCCCTTCTGGGCCAGGCCGGTTTGATCGAGAACGCTCGAACCCTTGCCTTCCAGATGCCCCGCCATGCCCAGCAACGCACCGATGGTGACCACGCCGGTGCCGCCGACGCCGGTGATCAGGATGTTCCACGGCCGCGAGAGGTCGCCCAGCACGCGTGGCGCCGGCAATGACTTGAGGCGGTCCGCCACATTGTCTTGCTTGCCCGCCGGCCGACCCTTGCGCGGCTTGCCGCCATGCACGGTGACGAAGCTCGGGCAGAAGCCCTCGACGCAGCTGTAGTCCTTGTTGCAATTGCTCTGGTCGATCTCGCGCTTGCGGCCAAACTCGGTGTCCTTCGGCAGCACGCTGACACAGAAGCTTTTCTGCCCGCAATCACCGCAGCCTTCGCAGACCAGCGAGTTCACCACCACGCGTTTTTGCGGATCAACGATCTTGCCGCGCTTGCGGCGACGGCGCTTTTCCGTGGCGCAGGTCTGGTCGAAGATCAGGATGCTGGTGCCCGTCACCTCGCGCAGGCGCTTTTGCACATCGTCGAGTTCGCGGCGGTCGTGGAAGGTCACGCCGCCGGGGAAGATCGAATGATCGATCCACTTGTCGATGTCGTCGGACACCACCGCGATCACCTGCACGCCTTCGGCGCGCATCTGGTGCGCGATCTGCGGCACGCTCAGGGTGCCGTCCACCGGCTGCCCGCCGGTCATCGCCACGGCGTCGTTGTAGAGGATCTTGTAGGTGATGTTGACGCCGGCGGCGATCGCCTGGCGGATGGCCAGCGAACCGCTGTGGAAATAGGTGCCATCGCCCAGGTTCTGGAATACGTGCGGGGTGTCGGTGAACGACGCTTGGCCGGCCCAGGTCACGCCTTCGCCGCCCATGTGGGTGAAGGTGTCGGTATTGCGCTCCATCCAGGTCACCATGTAGTGGCAACCGATCCCGGCCAGCGCGCGCGAGCCTTCCGGGACTTTCGTTGAAGTGTTGTGCGGGCAACCGCTGCAGTAGTGCGGTACCCGCGGGAAGTTGGCGCGCGGCAGGGCGAGTTCACCTTCCTTGGCTTCCATCCACTGCAGCACGCCGCGGATCTGCTCGGAATCATGGAAGCGCTGGATGCGCCGCGCGATGACCCCGGCGATGCGCGCCGGAGTCAGTTCGCCGGTGGACGGCAGGATCCACTCGCCGGCCTCGTCGTACTTGCCGACGATGCTTGGCCGCGCGCTGCCCGCGCTGGCCTCGAAGTTGTAGAACAGTTCCTTCATCTGGCTTTCGATGAAGGACAGTTTTTCCTCGACCACCAGGATGTCCTGCAGGCCGCGCGCGAATGCACGGATGCCCTGCGGTTCCAGAGGCCAGGTCATGCCGACCTTGTACACGCGGATGCCGAGGTCGCGGCAGGCGCCGTCATCCAGCCCCAGGTATTCCAGCGCCTGCAACACATCGAGATAGGACTTGCCGGTGGTGACGATGCCCAGCCGCGCATTCGGCGAATCGATGACCATGCGGTCGATGCCGTTGGCCCGCGCGAACGCCTGCGCGGCCTTGACCGCGTAGCGGTGCAGGCGCATCTCCTGATCCAGCGGCGGGTCCGGCCAGCGGATGTTGAGGCCGCCCGGCGGCATCTCGAATTCGTCCTCGCCGGGCAGGACGATCTGCAGCGCGAACGGATCCACGTCGACCGAGGCCGATGATTCCACCGTCTCCGCGATGGTCTTGAATCCCACCCAGCGGCCGGTGAAGCGCGACATGGCCCAGCCGAGCAGTCCCATGTCGAGGATGTCCTGCACACCGGCCGGGTTCAGCACCGGCATCAAGGCGCTGACGAACTCATGCTCGCTACCGTGTGGCAGGGTCGAGCTGCGGCAGTTGTGGTCGTCCGCGGCCAGCGCCAGCACGCCGCCAATCTTCGAAGTGCCTGCAGCGTTGGCGTGCTTGAACACGTCCCCGCAGCGGTCCACGCCCGGGCCCTTGCCGTACCACATGCCGAACACGCCATCGACGATCGCGCCCGAGAACAGGTTGGTCTGCTGGGTGCCCCAGACCATGGTCGCGCCGAGGTCTTCGTTGAGGCCGGGGGTGAACTTCACCTTGGCCTCCGCAAGGTGCTTCTTTGCCCGCCACAACTCGAGGTCGAATCCGCCCAGCGGTGACCCGCGATAGCCCGACACGAAACCCGCGGTATTCAGGCCGGCGCGCTCATCGCGCAGCTTCTGCATCAGCGGCAAGCGCACCAGCGCCTGCACCCCGCTCAGGTAGATGCGGCCATTGGTGCGGGTGAACTTGTCCTCCAGCGTGTAGTCGACATCGACCGCCCCCTTGGTCAACGCGGTGTTGGCCGAAGCCGGGGAAGTGAGTTCGGCGGTGCTGGTCATGGCAAGGGTCCGGGAAGGCGAAACGCCGCGGGCGCGGCGTTTGAGCAAAGACTCGGCATTTTAGCAAGGGCCCGTCGTGCGGCCGCATGACCCACTGATCGATGCCGTCAGCGCCGAAGAGCCAGTGCGTCGGGAACTGACGGTGTGTTATCCAGGCTGCGCGGCGGGCATGCATGCAGAATCGGCCGCGTGTAGGCTGCAGGGGTTCCCCATCGGAGTGCGGCGATGAAGACCTGGCTGGTGGCCTGTTCCAAGGGCGGCGTGGGCAAGACCACCGTCGCCACCCACCTCGCTGCCGAAGCGGCGCTGTCCGGCCTGCATACGGCGCTGGTGGACGCCGATCCGCAGGGTTCTTCGACCCGCTGGTGCGAGCGCCGCGCTGGCATGGCGCATGCCGTGCTGCCGGTCGACGGCACCCGCAAGTCATGGGCCAAGCACCTGCCCGGCGATACCCAGCGGGTGGTCATCGACAGCCCGGCCGGGGCGATGGCCGACCAGCTCGAACACTTCCTGGATGCCGCTGACGCGGTGGTGGTACCGATCCAGCCGTCCGCCCTCGACATCGAAGCCAGCGTGCGCTTCGTGGAATCGCTTGGCCGGCATCCGCGGGTACGCAAGGGCAAGCTGCGGGTGGGACTGGTGGGCAACCGGCTCAAGCCACATACCAACGCGTCGCAGCAGGCGATCGAGATCCTGCACGGCTGGCCATTCCCGCTGGTTGCGCAGCTGCGCGACAGCCAGGCCTATGTGGTCCTGACCGGGCTCGGCAAATCCCTGTTCGATTACAACGGAGCCCAGGTGCGCGAGCACCAGGCCGACTGGCAACCGCTGCTGCATTGGTTGCGCAAGGCTTGACGCCGGCTGCATGCGCGGGCGGCGTAAGCTGCATGCAACCGCCCCGGGACGATGCCATCCAATGAAGGAATCCACATGAGAGAACTCGTCCTGCTGCGCCATGCCCATGCCGAACCGGCCATTACGGGTCAGGCCGACCACGACCGCGGGCTAGCCGAGACCGGCCGCGCCGAGGCCGAGGCCGCCGGCGAGTGGCTGCGCACGCACGGCCTGATGCCCGACCGGATCCTGTGTTCCAGCGCCGTGCGTGCGTTGGAAACCCTGGAAGCATTGGGCAATATCGGCTCAGGCGAAGTGCGCCACGAGGCCTGCATCTACGAAGCCAGTCCCGGTACCTTGGCCGCCCTGGCCGATGCCAACCGGGATGCGGAGCGGCTGCTGCTGGTCGGCCACAATCCCGGCCTGGAACAACTGGCCGCGCTGATGCACAGCGGCCAGAGCGGTGATTACCGCGGCATGCCGCCGGGCGGGATCGCGGTGCTGAAGCTTCCGGTGGACGCGTCGATCGAGCCCGGGATCGGCACCCTGACCCAGTTCTGGTGGCCGTGAACCGATGAGGGCACGGCATGGCCGCGTCCTGCTGGCGCTGGCCGCATTGCTGCTCGGCGGATGTGCCAGCCTGTCCGGCGCCCAGCGCGAGGATGGGGCCCGCATCGCCCATGCGGCGCGCAGCACGCTGGTGGACTGCACCTCGGCCGATGCCTGCGCGCTGGACACCCCGCTGCGCGAGTTGGCTGGCCGCGCCTTCGCCGAATCCACCGCGTCGGTGCCTCGCCATTACGCGCTGATCATCGACCAGGGGCCGGAGGCACTGCTGGCGCGGATTGCGATGATCCGTGGGGCGCGCCGCAGCATCGACCTGCAGACCTACATCTTCGATGAGGACGACTCCGCCCAGCTGGTTCTGGACGAGCTGCAGGCGGCCGCCTTCCGCGGGGTGAAGGTGCGCCTGCTGCTGGACCAGCTGTCCGCGCTGGAGCGGGTGTCGAGCCTGGCCGCCTTGTCCGGCTTGCACGAGAACTTCGAACTGCGCGTGTACAACCCGGTGCTGGACCGCGCGCGCCTGTCGCTGCCCATGTACGCCGTTGCCGCGGCCTGTTGCTGGCGCCAGCTCAACCGGCGCATGCACAACAAGCTGTTGCTGGTCGATGGCCAGACCGGCCTGACCGGCGGGCGCAACTACCAGGACGACTATTACGACTGGAACGACGCCTACAACTTCCGCGACCGCGACCTGCTGGTGGCAGGGCCTGCGGCCGGCGCGATGGCGGCCAACTTCGACGCATTCTGGACCTCCCCGCGCAGCGTGCCGGCTGAGCGACTGGGCGATGTCGCACGCTTGTTGCGCAACCAGGGCGTACCGTCGCCACCGCACCAAGCCTATCGCAAGCCGGAGCGGGTGCAGGCGCTGCTGGCCGAGGTGACCGACCACGCGCACGTGCGCGAACGGCTGGTGGCTCCGGCCCTGGCGGTGGGCGAGGTCCAGTTCATCGGCGACCTGCCGGCCAAGCACCGGCGCAGCGTGCCTGTGGACGCGGCGCCTGCGACCGAAGTGCTGCAGCAGCTGATCGCCTCCGCGCGCGAGGAAGTGCTGCTGCAGACGCCCTACCTCGTGCTGTCGAAGCCAGCCCAGGACCTGTTCCGGCGGCTGCAGGACCAGGACGCGCCGCCGCGGGTGCGGGTGTCCACCAACAGCCTTGCTTCCACCGACGCTTTCATCGCCTATGCGATCTCCCACAAGTACAAGCGCCGCTACCTGCGCGACTTCGGTTTCGAGATCCACGAGTTCAAGCCGTTCCCGGCCGATGCGCCGTTCGAGCTGGGCGCCACCGGCGCCGATCTCCTCGACGCGCCCGCGCCCACCGAAGTGGCCGCCGTGCCTGCAGCAGAGACGCGACGCGCCACCCTGCGCGAGCGTCGCCTGGCCCAACGCGGGCTGCGCACCAGACCCGGCAGCGAAAGCGTCAGCCGCCGCTTCCGTTTCGGCAGCAGCCTGCCGGTGCGGCTCAAGCGCGCCGGCATCCGCATGGGCTTGCACGCCAAGTCGCTGGTGGTGGACGCGCGCGTGGGCGTGGTGGGCACCCACAACTTCGACCCGCGCGGGGACAACTACAACACCGAAAGCGCGGTGGTGATCGCCGACCCTGCCTTCGCCCAACAGCTGGCCGCCAGCATCCGCCGCGACATGGCGCCGGGCAACGCGTGGTCCATCGGGCGCCGGGATCCATCGCCGATCCTGCCCGGCATTGAATATTCGCTGGCAAAGGTCTCCGAACATTTGCCGCTGTTCGACTTGTGGCCCATCAAGTACGCGACCAGTTACGAATTCGTGCCCGGCCCGGACTGCCCCACGCAGCCTTCGCCGTTCCATCCCGACTTTCGCGCCTGCCATGAACCGGTCGGCGACTTCCCGGAAGTGGACCTTGGCCTGAAGTGGCTGGGCGTGCGCCTGTTCACCGCCTTCGGCTCGGGGTTGGCGCCGATCCTGTAAGCGCGCGCCGGTTGCGGGGATGGAATCGAGCGTGGACCGGTCGGGCCGCAGGACCGCTGGCCGCTTCCGTGCATGGCTTGCGTCGCATTGACGCGCACCGGCGCGAGGCCTAGGCTTCCGGTCTCCTTACGCGTGCCAGGACGCTGCAGCCATGTCGATCACCCTGAACTTCGAACTCAACGACCGCGACCTCGCCCATTTCGAGATGGCGATGGAGCGCTCCAAGGTGGCCGCCGCCGGCAAGAGCAACGAAGAAATCGTCAACTGCGCGGTGGCGTTGCTTGACGATGCGCAGCAGATCCACATCCCCGACTTCATCAAGGCGCGCCTGGTGCGCCTGGACGACATGATCGCGATGGTCCGCGACGAGGCCTGGGCACTGCCCGAGGCGGATCTGCAACGGGTACTGGGTGCATTGATGTATTTCTGCGACCCGGCCGACGTGATCCCGGACCAGGTCGAAGTGCTGGGCTTCCTCGACGATGCGGTGATGATCGAGCTGTCGGTGCGCGAGCTCAAGCACGAGCTGGATGCGTATGACGACTTCTGCGATTACCGCGCGCATGAGTCCGAGCGTCGCGGCGTGGATCCGGCGTCGCTGGGCCGCCCCGAGTGGCTGGAAGGCCGCCGCGAGGAGCTCATCGATCGCATGCACCAGCGCCGCGAGCGTGATTTCGGCACCGGGTACGGCGCCAGCAGCGGCTATGCAAGCGGGCGTGCGTCGTACGTTCGCGGCTGGCGTCCGGGCGTGTTCAAGTTCGGTTGAACGAGGCTTGAGCATTGCCGCGTTCGCCTGGCCGGAAGGCGTCAGCGTCGAGACGCTGAACGCCCGCTCGGCGGGCACCCTGATGCAGGCGATCGGCATCGAGTTCACCGAACTCGGCGACGGGTACCTGCGCGCGACCATGCCGGTGGATGCGCGCACCCACCAACCCTATGGCCTGTTGCACGGCGGAGCATCGGTGGCACTGGCGGAAACGCTTGGAAGCACCGCGGGCATGTTGATGGCCGGCGGCAATGCGGTGGTCGGGCTGGAGATCAATGCGAACCACCTGCGCGCCGTGCGCGATGGCCTGGTCACCGGCACTGCGCGCCCGCTGCACATCGGTCGCAGTACGCACGTGTGGGAGATCCACATCGAGGACGAACGCGCGCGCGCTGTCTGCGTCAGCAGGATCACACTCGCCGTGCTGCCGCAACCGCCAGCGCAACTGCCTGAGCGTTAGGCGAATCGCTCTAGCGCGTCCCGCTAAGGTCTGGCCATGAACGCGACGTCCCCCGCCGTCGAACCCTTATTGCGCGCGCTGCGCTACGTGTGGCGGCTGCCCATGCTGGTTTGGCACCTGCTGGTGCACCTGCCGATCACCCTGGCCCTGATCGCGCTGGGCGAGGTGGCCGGCCGCCGCCTGGATCACGCCGCGATCCGCGGCTGGGCGCGCGGCCTGCTGTGGATCTTCGGCCTGCGCGTGCGCCGCGAAGGCACGCCACTGGCGGGCGGGGTGATGTTCGTGGCCAACCACGTCAGTTGGGTGGACATCGTTGCCCTGCACTCGCAGCACATGATGGGCTTCATCGCCAAATCGGAAATCCGCGGCTGGCCGGTGGTGGGCTGGCTGACCACGCATGCGGAAACCGTGTTCCTTGAGCGCGGCAACACCCATTCGTTGGGCGGGGTGATGGGCGAAATGGCGGCGCGCCTGCGCCAGGGTCGCGCAGTCGCAGTGTTCCCCGAAGGCGGTACGCGCGATGGCATCGAACTCGGCCCGTTCCACGCACGAATCTTCACCGCCGCGGTCGAAGCCGACGCGCCGGTACAGCCGGTGGCGCTGTGCTACGGCGAACGCTGCGAAGCGCAGCCGGTCGTCGCGTTCGCGCCAGGGGAAAATTTTGTCGCCAATTTCTTCCGACTGCTGGGCGAGGCGCCCCGCCCCGCGCGGGTGTGCTTCCTCGAGCCAATCCTGCACGCCGACCACGACGGCCGCCGTGGCATGGCCCTGCTGGCCCGTGCACGCGTGCACGCCGCGATGGGCGCATGGGCGTGATCGAACCCAGCGCCTACCGCCCGCCACGCTGGCTGCGCAATCCGCATGTGCAGACGCTGCTCGGCAGCAGCCCCGCGCGGGTGCGCCGCGGCGCCCGCGAACTGGACACGCTCGGCGCCATCCATGAGGAGCATCTGGTCGATGCCGGCACCGGCATCCGCCTGCACGGGGTCCACAGCCGCCTGCCCTCGCGTCCCGCGCGCGGGCTGGCGTTGCTGCTGCACGGCTGGGAAGGCAGCGCCGAATCCGGCTACATGCGCCTGACCTGCGCGCGCCTGCTGGAGCAGGGTTTCGACGTGTTCCGCCTGAACTTCCGCGACCACGGTGCCACTCACCACCTCAACACGGATCTGTTCCACTCCAACCGGCTCGACGAGGTGCTGGAGGCCGCGCTGTCGGTGTCGCGCATGTGGCCGAGGCTACCGATGGTGGTTGCCGGCTATTCGCTGGGCGGCAACTTCGCGCTGCGCGTTGCGCTGCACGCGCCGCGGGTGGGCCTCACCCTGGCGCGCGTGGCGGCGGTGTGCCCGGCGCTGGATCCCGACCGCACCACCACCGCGATGGAGCAGGGCCTGTCGTTCTACGAGCGCTACTTCCTGCGCAAGTGGACGCGGTCGCTGCGACGCAAGCAGGCGCTGTTCCCGGAGCAGCACGCCATCGGCGAGTCGCAGCTGCGCAGTCGTCGCCTGCGCGAGCTCACCGCCTGGCTGGTGGCGCGGCATACCGAATTCGAGGACGTGGCCGCCTACTTCGACGGCTACCGCATCAGCGGCGACCGCATGGCCGGCTTGCAGGTTCCCGCCGACATCCTCACCTCGGCGGATGACCCGGTGATCCCGGTCGATGATTTCCACGCCTGGCAACTGCCCGCGCATGCCCGCGTGGAAATCGCCGACCACGGCGGCCATTGCGCCTTCCTGCTGGACACGCGCCTGCATGGTTACGCGGAAGGCTGGGTGGCGCGGCGACTGGCCGCGGCGCTGCAAACCGACGCGGTGCAAGGGCTACCCGCGTCCGACGGGGTCTCCGCATAGGATCCACCGCGGCAGCTTCGAACACGGCAAGCCGAAACCGCGCGAATGCGACGCGACAGCCCGCTGGCTCAAGCTCCGGCCGGCAGCCACAGCAACAACGCGATGCCCAGCGCGAGCCGGTACACCGCGAACGCGGTGAAGCGGTGGGTCTCGATGTAGCGCAGCAGCCACTTCACCGCAACGAACGCGGTGATGGCGGATGCGACGAAGGCGATGCCGAGCGCGGTCCAGTCCTCGTCGCCCAGGCCGCCATCGCGCAGCATCGACAGCACTTCATAACCGGTGGCGGCAAACATGGTGGGGATGCCGACCAGGAATGCGAATTCGGTCGCCGCGGCGCGGCTGGTGGTGCCGGCCAGCAAGGCCACGAAGATCGTCGCCGCGCTGCGCGATGTGCCAGGGAACACGCCCGCCACCACCTGCGCCACGCCAACCAGCACGGCCGTGGTCCAGGAGATCGCGGTGCGTTCGCCCTCGCGCGCGGCCCGCTTGGCCGCCAGTTGTTCGGCAATCACCATCCACGCCGCGCCGATGATCAGCGCCCAGGCGATGGGCTGCACGGTATCGGGCAGTTCCCAGCCCAGTGCCTTGACCAGCAGGCCGCCCACCGCCGTCACCCCGAATGCGACCAGCAGCTTGAAGCCGTACTCGCGCGCCTGCGCCGGACGGATGTCCACGCCCAAAGGGTCGTAAGGCGCACTCATGTCGCGGCCGGCGAAAGCCGCCGCCAGGCCCAGCAGGCGGCGCCGGTAGATCAGCACCACGGCGAGGATCGCGCCGGCCTGGATGGCCACGTTGAACAGGTCGCTGCGATGGCCCAGCCAGCGCTCGGCGATCAGCAGGTGGCCGGTGCTGGAAATCGGCAGGAACTCGGTGATGCCCTCGATGATGCCGAGCAGCAAGGCAGCCAACAGATCGTTCATGCGAAACCGGGGATTGCGGGTGCCTCATTGTCGCAGAGCCCCCTCGTTGCGGACCAGTCATGGGAGGACTAGGATCAGCGGGATAGGCTGGAGTCGCAGCCGCGGTGGAGCCTGGCCATGCCGTCCACGTACACGCTGAAGCTCTACGAGCGCGCCGAGACGGCAAGCTATTCGGCAAGCGAGCGCTTCACCAATGCGCTGGTCGCGCTGACGCGCACCGTCTGGCATGCCGACTGTACGTTCGAGACCGCCATCGGCGCCATCTGCGAGGTTGCCGCAAGCGCCATGCAGGTCGAGCGCGTCAGCGTCTGGGAATACCAGCCACGCGCCAAACTCCTGCGATGCCTCCAGGCCCATTCCTCGTCACGCGGTGCCGGCACGCTGAGCGAAGACCTCGACACGCTCACCCTGGAGGGCGACGACTACATCGAGGCGTTGAAGTACGTACGCGCGCTGGATGTGTCGGACGTTGAGATCGGCGCGGCGGACTCCTCCGGCCTGGTCCAGTTGCGGGATTACCTGCACAAGTTCCGCATCCATGCCCGGCTCGACGCCCCGGCCTGCGTGGACGGCGAAATGCTGGGCGTCATTTGCCTGGAAAGCGTGGATCGGGCGCGCGAATGGACGCAGGAAGAAGTCACGTTCGCCGCCAGCATGGGCGACTACGTTGCAATGGCGTACCAGATCTCCCGCCGCCGCGAGGCCGAGGAGGAAGTGCGCCACCTGAGGCTGCATGACGCCACCACCGGGCTTCCCAACCGGGATTACATGGTGGAGATGGTGTCGCAGCGCCTGGCGGCGCAGGCGTCCGGGCGGGAAACGCTGGCGGTCCTGCACGTGCATATCGATCCTTCCAGCGGGGTCGCGCTGTCGGCCACCGCGCCTACGGCGGAAGAAGTCATGGCGCGGGTTGGGCAGTGCTTGTGGTCCTTCACTGATGCCGACATCGACCTGGCCCGCGTTCGCACCGATGCCTTCGCGCTCGTGGTCGCGCGCCGGGCTTCCGGTCGCGGTGCGATCAGCCTGGCCGAGCGTTGCCTGGCCGCCATCAGCTCGATGCACTGGCAACATGAGGAAATCAGCCCGGGCGCCGCGGTCGGCGTGGCCTTTGCCGAAGCCGCACATCCGGTCGACGCGCGCGTTCTGCTCCGGCAGGCGGAGGAGGCCTGCGGACGCGCCCGCGAGCTCGACAAGTTCGCATACCACGTCTTCGATCCTGACCACCACGCCGCGCTGGTGGAGGCCCTGCAGTTCGAGCGCGTGCTGCGCGCGGCGTTCGTCGCCGGGCAGTTCGAGATGTTCTACCAACCCGAGTACGACCCGACGCGAGACGAGTGGGTCGCGGCCGAGGCGCTGCTGCGCTGGCGCGACGGAGAGCGCGTGGTGCCTGCGTGCGACATCATCGGCGTGATCGAGTCGTCCGGCCTGATCCTGGCGGTCGGCAAGTGGGTGCTGCACCGGGCCTGCCAGGATGCGACGCAGTGGTCGCCACTGGTCGACGGTAGCCTGCCCGCGGTGCGCGTGAACGTGTCGAGCCGGCAATTCGACGAAACCGACCTGGTCGGCGACGTGATGGAAGCGCTGCAGGCTTCCGGCCTCGCGCCCGCGCGCCTGTGCCTGGAGTTGACCGAGACCACGCTGATGCGCGACCTGGAGCGGGCGCTGGAGGTGCTCGTCAAGTTGCGTTCGGCGGGGGTGTCGGTGGCGATCGACGACTTCGGAACCGGCTACGCCTCGCTCGTTTACCTCAAGCGCCTGCCGGTCGACATGCTCAAGATCGATCGAAGCTTCGTCAGGGGCATCCCAGCATCGCCAGTCGACACCGCCATCGTGCGTGCCGTGGTCGGGCTGGCGACGGCGCTGGGTATCGACGTGATCGCCGAAGGCGTCGAGCACGTGCACCAGCAGCAGGCACTGCAGGCGATGGGGGTCCGGCGGATGCAAGGATGGCTGTATGCACGGGCGATGGAGCACGCCAAGATCCACCGCTCCTTCGGGGACCGCTCCGCTCTTGCGACGCACCAGAATGGGTAAACCGGTGCGGATAATGCACTCTGGTGGTGCACTGGGCTGTATGGGTAAAAAATAATCCCATCAAATACAATGACTTGTGCTTTGGTCCGGTCTGGCACACAACTTGCATTACAAGGGATATCCGCTACCAGCCCCCGGAGTTCCCATGTCGCTCGAACACGTCGAAAAACTGATCAAGGACCACAAGGTCGAATTCGTCGACCTGCGCTTCACCGACCTGCGCGGTGTGCAGCACCACGTCACCTTCCCGAAGTCGATCGTCGACGCCAGCCTGTTCGAGGACGGCAAGATGTTCGACGGCAGCTCGATCAGCGGCTGGAAGGGCATCAACGAATCCGACATGGTGCTGCTGCCGGACCCGGGCACCGCCTTCATCGATCCGTTCACCGCGGACCCCACCCTGATCCTGTCCTGCGACATCCTCGACCCGGCGACCATGCAGGCCTACTCGCGCGACCCGCGCGGCGTGGCCAAGCGCGCCGAGGCCTACCTCAAGGCCAGCGGCATCGCCGACACCGCGTTCTTCGGCCCGGAGCCGGAGTTCTTCATCTTCGACAGCGTGCGCTTCGCCAATGACATGGGCCACACCTTCTTCCATGTCGATTCGGAAGAAGCCGCATGGAACTCCGGCCGCGAATACGAAGGCGGCAACACCGGCTACCGGCCGATGGTCAAGGGCGGCTACTTCCCGGTGGCGCCGCTGGACTCGTTGCACGACATCCGTGCCGAGATGTGCAAGACGCTGGAAGCCGTGGGCATCGAGGTCGAAGTGCACCACCACGAAGTGGCCAACGCCGGCCAGTGCGAGATCGGCACCAAGTTCAACACCCTGGTGCAGAAGGCCGATGAACTGCTGACGATGAAGTACATCATCAAGAACGTGGCCCACCGCAACGGCAAGACCGCGACCTTCATGCCCAAGCCCATCGTCGGCGACAACGGCAGCGGCATGCACGTGCACATGTCGCTGGCCAAGGGCGGGGTCAACCTGTTTTCCGGCGACGGCTACGGCGGCCTGTCGCAGATGGCGTTGTGGTACATCGGCGGCATCTTCAAGCACGCGCGTGCGATCAACGCGTTCGCCAACTCGACCACCAACAGCTACAAGCGCCTCGTGCCGGGTTACGAGGCGCCGGTGATGCTGGCGTACTCGGCGCGCAACCGCTCGGCGAGCTGCCGCATCCCGTACGTGTCCAACCCGAAGGCGCGCCGCATCGAAGTGCGCTTCCCGGACCCGATGAACTCCGGTTACCTGATCTTCGCCGCGCTGATGATGGCGGGCCTGGACGGCATCAAGAACCAGATCGACCCGGGCGCGCCCAGCGACAAGGACCTGTACGACCTGCCGCCGGAAGAAGAGAAGAACATCCCGACCGTCTGCCACAGCCTGGACCAGGCGCTCGAGGCGCTGGACAACGACCGCGAGTTCCTCAAGGCCGGTGGCGTGTTCACCGACGACTTCATCGACGGCTACATCGCGCTGAAGATGCAGGAGGTCACGCGGTTCCGCGCGGCGACGCATCCGCTGGAATACCAGATGTACTACACGCTCTGACGCACCACCCCGAACCCCGCCACGGCGGGGTTCGTCCATTGCGGAGCCCATGGAAACCCGCGGGTGCCGCAGCGCTCGCCGCGTTCAAGTGCGGCCGCTGGATCGGCGCGGGCTGTTGCCAGCAACCACTGGAGGCGAAATGACCAACGCGCTGGCGGCAACCGTGGACAAGGGCGATACCGCGTGGATGCTGGTGGCCACGTTGCTGGTGATGCTGATGATCGTGCCCGGGCTGGCCCTGTTCTACGGCGGGCTGGTGCGCGCCAAGAACATCCTGTCGGTGCTGATGCAGGTGCTGGTGGTGGCGTCGCTGGCGCTGGTGCTGTGGGTGGCCTACGGCTATTCGCTGGCGTTCGATGGCGGCAATGCGGTGCTCGGCGGGCTCGGCAAGGTGATGTTGCGCGGCGTGGACGTGGGCTCGAGAGCGCCCACCTTCAGCGCCGGGGTGGCCATCCCGGAATTCGTCTACATCTCGTTCCAGGGCGCGTTCGCGGCGATCAGCTGCGCGTTGGTGGTGGGGGCGATCGCGGAGCGCGCGCGCTTCGCGGCGGTGCTGCTGTTCACCGCGATCTGGTTCACCCTGGCCTACCTGCCGCTGGCGCACATGGTGTGGGCGCCGAACGGCTGGCTGTTCGGCCATGGCGCGCTGGATTTCGCCGGCGGCACCGTGGTCCACATCAATGCCGGCGTGGCCGGCCTGGTGGGTGCGTACATGCTCGGGCCGCGGATCGGCTTCGGCCGCGAACGCCTGTCGCCGCACAACATGCCGCTGACCTTCACCGGTGCCGCACTGCTTTGGGTGGGCTGGTTCGGCTTCAATGCGGGCTCGGCGCTGGAGGCCAACGGCGTGGCGGCGCTTGCGTTCGTCAATACACTGGTGGCCGCGTCGGCGGGCGTGTTGGCCTGGAGCGCGGTGGAAGCCCTGTTCCGCGCACGCGCGTCAATGCTGGGTGCCGCCTCTGGCGCGGTGTCGGGGCTGGTGGCGATCACCCCGGCCTGCGGCACCGTCGGCGTGGGCGGCGCTTTGGCGATCGGCGCACTGGGCGGCATCGCCGGGTTCTGGGGCGTGAATGCGCTGAAGCACCGCTTGCGCGCGGACGATTCGCTGGACGTGTTCGGCATCCATGGCGTGTGCGGCATCGTCGGCGCGGTGCTCACCGGCGTATTCAGCGCGCCTGCACTCGGCGGCATGGGCGCGGCCGGCTACGCGATGTTGCCGCAGCTCGGTGTGCAGGTGCTGGGCGTGGTGGTGACGCTGGCGTGGTCTGGCGTGGCGGCACTGGTCGCGTTCGTGGTGGCCAGGGCGGTGTTCGGCTTGCGCGTGCACCACGACGCCGAACGCGAAGGCCTCGATATCAGCAGCCATGGCGAAACTGCGTACGAACTTTGAATCGCATAGTGGGTGGGGGCCCTTGCCACCGCGCTGGATCGTTGTGCGCGCAGCCACTCGCCTCGGACGTGTGTCTTCTCGTTCCCTCACTTGGCTTTCACGCGACCCCTCGTTGAAGTGTGCGCATAGTGAAGAAATTCTTCACGGAGCCGCTCAGCGCCATGCCGCGCTAGCGAACCGCAGTGCCCAAACGCAAACCAACCCCTGGCAAGACAGTGGAGGGGACTCGCCGAGCGAAGATTGCAGACGCCGTTGAAACTGTCCGATCAGTCCACGAGCGGCTCATGATCGTGGGCATTGGCGCCTCGGCGGGCGGGCTGGAGGCGTTCAGGGGGTTTTTCGCTGGCATGCCGGCCGACAGCCGCATGGCCTTCGTCCTGGTCCAGCACCTGGCGCCCAAGCACGTCAGCATGCTCACCGAACTGATCGGGCGCAGTACTTCGATGCCGGTCAGCGAGGCGGCCGACGGAGACCCCGTGCAGGCCGACCACGTCTATGTGATTCCGCCGGATGCCACCCTGACCATTGCCGATGGCGTGCTGCAGGTCAGCAAGCCGGCGCCACCACGCGAACACCGCTGGCCCATCAACACTTTCTTCACCTCGCTGGCGGAGGAGCATGGCGACTGCGCGGTGTGCATCGTGCTCTCGGGCACCGGCAGCGATGGCGCGCGGGGGCTGCGGGCAATCAAGGAACATGGTGGACTGACCCTGGCCCAGTCCGGCTTCGATCACGCGGCAATGACCGGGATGCCGGCCAGCGCCGCGGCAACCGGGCTGGTCGACCACATCCTGCCGGTGGAGGACATGCCGGCGCGGCTGCTCGCGCATCGCCATCACGTGCAGGTCACCGACAGCCGGAAGGGGCCGGACGGCGCGCGCCAGGACCTGTCCAGCCACCTGCGCACGATCTGCCAGCTGCTGCGCGCCGAAGTCGGCCACGACTTCAGCCAGTACAAGGAGAAGACCCTGACCCGGCGCATCCAGCGGCGCATGCACGTGGTCCAGGCGGAGACCGTTCCCGACTACATCGAGCACCTGCGCAGCCATCCGGACGAGCACCAGCAACTGTTCCGCGAGGTGCTGATCGGCGTCACCGAGTTCTTCCGCGACGCCAAGGCGTTCCAGGCGCTGCAGGAGACCGCGATCCCCCGCATGCTGGCCGCCAAGGGAGCGGCCGACACGTTGCGCGTGTGGGTGCCCGGCTGCGCCACCGGCGAGGAGGCGTATTCGATCGCCATCGCGTTGAAGGAGGCGATGGCGCGCAACCGCGGGGCGCCGAAGGTGCAGATCTTCGCCACCGACATCGATGATTTCGCGATCAGTGCGGCGCGTGCAGGCTGCTACAAGGCACCGCTGACCGGGGTCTCGCCGGAGCGCCAGGAGCGCTGGTTCACGGAGGAAGGCGACAGCTGGAAGGTGGTGAAGTCGATCCGCGAGATGTGCGTGTTCTCGCCGCACAGCGCCATCAAGGACCCGCCGTTCTCGCGCATGGACCTGATCTCCTGCCGCAACCTGCTGATCTACCTGAATCCCGACCTGCAGGAACGGCTGATCCGCACGTACCACTATGCGCTGCGGCCCGAGGGCTACCTGCTGCTGGGGCCGTCGGAAAGCCTGGGCCGCAATGCGGACCTGTTTTCCGTGGTCAACAAGAGCCAGCGCCTGTACATGCGCAGCAAGGACAGCGGCATCGGCTCGCCCGCCATGCCCGCAGTGCAGCACACGCGCCCGCAACCAGCCGCGCGTGGCACGCCTGCCGCCGCGCCGACGACCGCGGAGGCGCAGGACCAGGTCGAGCTGGACGTGCGCCAAGTGCTGGAACCGTACTCGCCGGCTTACGTGGTGATCGACGGCAACCATGACATCGTGCGCTTCGCGGGCGACACCGGGCGCTACCTGGGGCCGTCGTCGGGTGCGGCCAGCATGAACCTGTTTGCGTTGCTGCATCGCGGGCTGCGGGTGGCGGCGCGGGCAGCGGTCAAGCAGGCGTTGGGCAGCGCCATGCCGGTGGTGCAGGAGGGGCTGAGCGTCACCTTCGGCCGCCAGCGCCAGCGCCTGCGGCTGATCGCCGCGCCGCTTCCCGACACTGATTCCGGCAAGCGCCTGTGCGTGCTCGCCTTCGATGATCTCGAAGTGATCGCCGCCCGGCCCGATGGCGCCGCCGCAGCCGGCAGCGAAGACAAGGATGGCAGCGCCGCCAACGAGGTCCTGGAACGCGAGCTGGCCAGCACCCGCCTGCAGCTGCACGCCGCGATCGAGGAACAGGAGGCGGCCACCGAGGAACTGAAGTCTTCCAACGAGGAGTTCCAGTCCGTCAACGAGGAACTGCAGTCCGCCAACGAGGAGCTGGAAACCTCCAAGGAGGAGATGCAGTCGATCAACGAGGAATTGCAGGTCGTCAACGCCGAGCTGCAGAGCACCAACGCGGCGCTCGCGCACCTCAACAGCGACTTGCAGAACCTGCTCGACAGCACCCAGATCGCCACCCTGTTCCTGGACTCGCAATTGCGGGTGAGCAATTTCACCCCGACCGTGACCGAGGTGTTCCACCTGCGCGACAGCGACCGCCAGCGGCCGATCCACGAGATCGCCGCACGCGTCGACTATCCCGAGCTGCAGGCCGACGTGAAGCAGGTCCTGCGCACGCTGGCGGTGGTGGAGCGGCAGTTGAACGCGAACGACCGCGGCGTGGTGTTCATGCTGCGCATGCGCCCCTACCGCACCATCGACAACGTGATCGACGGCGTGGTGCTGACCTTCGTCGACATCACCGAACGCCAGCAACAGGCCTTCGAGTGCGCGCGCCTGGCGGCGATCGTCGAGTCTTCCCAGGACATGATCATCGGCCACACGCTGGACGGCACCATCACCAGCTGGAACGCCAGCGCCGAGCGCGTGCTTGGCTACCCGGCGGACAAGGTGATGGGCAAGTCGCTGACGCTGCTCCTGCCGGCCGGCCAGGGTTCGCGGGCCCCTGAGCTGTTGCATGCGTGCGCCCATGAGCAGGGCCGGCCGCGCGCCGCGCAGGAACTGGAAATGCCGTGGAAGTGCATGGACGGTCGCCAGGTGCCGGTGGCGGTGACCTGTTCGCCGGTGGTCGACAGCGAAGGCAGGATCATTGCGGGGTCCCTGATTGCGCGCGACAGCAGCGAGCGCAAAGTCGCGGCCGAGCATGTGCAGTTGATGCTCCGCGAGCTCAACCATCGGGTCAAGAACACGTTGGCCAGCGTGCAGGCCATCGCCCTGCAGACGATCACCCACGCGTCGAGCCTGGACGAATTCCGCGGGGCGTTCCTGGCGCGCCTGCTTGCGCTGTCCAAGACCCACAACCTGCTGGCCGCCGATGCATGGAACGGGGTGGGCCTGCGCGAGATCGTGCATGGCGAGCTGGCGCCGTACGAGCGCGACAGCAACACCCGGGTGTCGCTGGATGGCGAAACCCTGGTGCTGACCCCCAAGGCCGCGCTTGCATTGAGCATGGCGCTGCACGAATTGGCCACCAATGCCGGCAAGTACGGCGCGCTGTCGGTGCCGCACGGCCGGGTCGACGTCACCTGGAGGACGCGCGAGGTGGAGGGTCTGCCATGGCTGCGGTTGCAATGGACGGAAAGTGGCGGGCCGCCGGTGGCGGTGCCGACGCGCCAGGGCTTCGGCACGCGACTGATCAGCGATGGTCTTGCGTTCGAGCTGGACGGCTCGGTCTCGCTGGAATTCAAACCGGGCGGAGTGTCCTGCCGCGTGGACGTGCCCATGTCCGAGATCGAGGCCACGCCATGAACGACGCCACCCGCCAGCGCTGCGTGCTGATCGTCGAGGACGAGATGTGCCTGGCGATGCTGTTGCAGGACCTGCTCGAGGATGCCGGCTACCGGGTGCTCAAGGCAGCGCGCCTGCCTGCGGCGGTGGCGCTGGCGGAGTCCGGCGAGATCGATGCAGCGATGCTCGACATCAACCTTGGCGGGACCGAAGTGTTCCCGGCAGCCCACGCGCTGCGCGAGCGCGGCATCCCGTTCCTGTTTACCTCGGGCTACGGATCCAATGGGCTCCCGCCCGAATACCGACATTCGCCGATGCTGCAAAAGCCCTACGACCAGGCCCTGCTGCATCAGGCGCTGGACGCCCTGCTCGAACAAGGGGCGGGCGCACCCCCGTGAGCGCCATGTGGCTGGCCCTGCATCGCGATGATTGCGCAAGCGACGCGAAGCGGATTGCCAAGCGTGCCTGCAACCGGTGCAATACGATCATGCGCATCTTCCACAGCCTGGCGGTTCTCGCCATCCTCGCCCTCGCCGGATGCGTCCACGCGACGCCGGAACCTGTTCGCAACCCCATCGCCGAATGGGTGCCCTCACCCAACTTCGAAGCGCGGCGGCCGGTGATCATCGTGATCCATGCGACCGAGCAGGCATCCGCGCAGCGGAGCCTGGACACCCTGCGCAGCGCCAACAGCGGCGGCAAGGTCAGCGCGCATTACCTCATCGGCGATGATGGCCGCATCTACCAGCTGGTGGCCGACGACCAGCGTGCCTGGCATGCGGGCGCCGGGTCGTGGGGCACCATCACCGACCTCAATTCGGTGTCGATCGGGATCGAGCTAGATAACGACATCGGCGAGCCCTACAGCGAGAAGCAGATTGCCGCGCTGCTGCGCCTGCTGGGTGACCTGAGCGAGCGGCTCGACATCCCGAAGTCGCAGGTGATCGGCCACTCCGACCTGGCGCCCACCCGCAAGCGAGATCCCGGCTCGCTGTTTCCCTGGCAGCGCCTGGCCGAGGCCGGGTTCGGGCGCTGGCCACAAGGTGACCTGGTCGACCCACCCGCGGGCTTCGATCCGTGGCTTGCGATGGCGGCGATCGGCTATCCGCTCAAGGACCGCGCCGCCGCGGTGCGCGCCTTCCACCGGCATTACCGGGGACGCGACGACGGCGAGGATCCGCAGGCCACGTTCGATGCTGAGGATCTGCGCATCCTGCACGCGCTTGCCATGCCGGCGGCGCCGGCGCGCTGAGTCAGCGCGGGCGGGCGACGCCGCCCAGCGGGCCGAACGGATTGATCGCGGTGCCCTTCCACCACTGCTTCTCCGGCCCGAGCTCGAAGATCGCGAAGTGCAGGTGCGGCCCATCCGGATTCGAATTGCCGGTCACGCCGACATAGCCCAGCACCTCGCCGCGCTTGAGTTCGCGCTGTTCGACCAGGCCAGGCGCATAGCCCTGCAGGTGCGCGTAGTAGTACGCGTGGGTTCGTTCGCGGTTGAACTGGTACACGGTGAGTCCACCCAGCCTGCTGGTGAACAGTTTCTCGACCCGTCCATCGGCCACCGCGAGTACCGGCGTGCCGTGCGGCGCCATGATGTCGATCGCATCGTGCGAGCGGCCTTCGCTGCGGGAGTCGGTGAACGTATCCACCAGCTGCGCCGGCGTGACGCCCTGTACCGGCACCAGCAGTTGGCCCGCAGGCAGCAAGGCGGCGCCGGCGGAGGCAGACGGATCGCCGGCTGCGCGCACCACCGGGGGCGCAAGCACGGGTTCGGTGGACGTGGTCCCGGAAGGGGGCGACGTATCGGACTGCGGCACCCCGCCGTCGCCAATCGGAATCGGCGTCTCCACGCGGTCGCTCGCAGGCGCGGGACGCAGCCCGAAGGGACGGCCCAGGTCGCGGGTCATCGCGTAATACATGGCATTGGCGCCGACCAGCGCGCCCAGCAGGAACCACAACAGCGCGCGCGTGCGCGACGGCTTGCGTTCTCGGCGCATCGGTTACTCCTGCATGCTCACGGTCAGGCCAACACGCACCGCGCCAGCCACCGCATGCGCGCTCCAGTTGGTCAGGCGCACGCAACCGCTGGACTGGGTGCGGCCGATCAGGCCCGGCTCCGGGGTGCCGTGGATGCCGTAATGCGGCTTCGACAGGCCCATCCACATGCTGCCGACCGGCCCGTTCGGACCCGGCGGCAGCACCGCCTTGCGGTCGCCGCGGCGGGCGTTGACGATCAGCTTGGGATCGTAGTTGTACCAGGGGTTCGCGGCGATCGACTTGATCGTCCATTCACCGATTGGAAGCGGGAACTTCGCGGTGCCGCTGGTGATCGGGAACTGTGCGTAGGTCCGGCCATCGGCATCTTCCAGGCGCAGCGCGGCATCGGACTTGTCGACCACGATGCGCGCGGCAGCGGGGAGCGGGGCCACGTCGACCACGTTCGGCACGCGCAAGGTGCCGCCAGCCACGTCCAGCGCGACGCCAGGATTGAGGGCCGCGAGCAGTGCGGGGCTCGCGTGGAAGCGTTCGCCCAGCGCTTCCCCCGCCGACTGGTACGGGATCGACTTCATCTGCGCCTTGGCCATCATGCCGGCCGGCGTGGGCAGGAACGGCCCGGCCACGTCGGCCTCTCCAATCACATGGGTGACCAGCAACGGCGCGCTGTCCTGGCCCAGTTCGGCATCGGTGGCGGCATCCAGTTCACCGCTGGCGGGCAACCCGCGCGCCAGCTGGAACGCGGCGAGCGCCTTGCGGCTGTTGCTGCCCCATTCGCCATCGATCTCGCCGGGCGAGAACCAGGCGCGCTCCAGCAGGATCTGTGCACGCAAAGCGGGCGAAATGTCGTCGTAGGGTGCGGGGTCCGGCGCCGCGACCGGCGTATTCGGAATGGCCGGAGTCACGGTGGCAGGCAGATCCTGGGCCAGCGCCGAGAGCGGCGCGACCAGGATCAGGCCCAGCAGGAACACTTGCGGCAATGCGCGCATTGGCAGGGCTCGACGGAAGACGCATTCACATTGCCCGAGCTTCACTGGCTGACACGTGAAGCCCCAGCCATCACGCATGCTCTATTCGCGGAACGTCACGGGTGTGCCGACTTCCACCGCGGTGGCCACCGCCTGCGCTGCGAAGTTGGTCAGGCGCACGCAGCCGCTGGACTGGCTGCGGCTGATCTGGCCCGGCTCGGGCGTGCCATGGATGCCGTAATGCTCCTTGTTGATGCCCATCCAGACGATGCCGACCGGACCGTTGGGCCCCGGAGGCAGCGTGGCCGGCTTGGCGTCCTTGGGCTGGTTGACCAGGATGTCCGGGTTGTAGCGGTAATCCGGGTCCTGCACCACCGAGGTGAGCTTCCATTCGCCGATGGGCAGCGGGAAGCGCGAGGAACCGCTCGACGCCGGGAAATGGGCAATGACCTTGCCATCGGCATCCAGCAACTTCAGGGATGCGTCCGACTTGTCGACCACGATCCGGCTGGCTTTCGGAATCTGCTGCGCTGGGCGGGTGTAGGGCACCACCAGCGTCGCGCCGGCGGTGGCGAAATCCGCCCCGGGGTTGAGCGCCTCGATCAGCGCGGGCTTGGTGTTGTAGCGCTCGCCCAGCATCTCGCGAATGTCCTGGTAGACGATGCGCTTCATCTTGGCCTTGTCTTCCGCGCGCTCCGGCGTGGGCAGGTAGGGACCGTCGATGTCGGCCTGGGTCAGGGTGACCTGCACCAGCGCGGGCGCGGTGTCTGCGTTCAGCGCCTGCCATGTGGCGGCGTCCAGCTTGCCGGTCTCCGGCAGGCCCTGGCTGGCCTGGTAGGCGCGCGCAGCCTTGGCCAGGTTCATGCCGGCGGCGCCGTCGATTTCGCCGGCGGAGAAATGGGCGCGCAGCAGCAGGACCTGGGCACGCAGGATGCCGTCCTTGCCGGTGGTGGTGGCAGCGTCGTTGGCGGGGCGGTCCGGGGCCGGCTGCGGGGCGTTGGCCTCGTCCATCGGCAGCAGCGGGCTGCCATCCGGACCGGTGCCAAGCGCGCTCACCGCCGGCGGGCCAAGCACCGGGTCGCTGGGTAGCGCGGGGTCGACGGCGGCTGGCGGGGGCGTCGCAGGCACGGCCGCGGCATCGACGGCGGGCGTGGCGGCGGCGGGTGCGGGGGAGTCGCTCGCCGTGCAGGCACCAAGGCCAAGGGCGATGGCGAAGGTGAGCGGAAGCAGTTTGCAGGTCGGCATGGACGGAACCTTCTGGAGTCAGCACCAGACTGTGCGGTGCCTCGCTTCGCCGCCGCGTGAAGCCTTGGCCTCGAGCATCCGGACCCTCAGCGGGGATTTGCACTAAATTAGTGCAATGCCCGTCGATACCGCCCCCGAACTGCCGCTCGAGTCGCTGTCCACGCCCGTGGCATCGCTGGACGGGAACGGCGTGGTGGCGGGTTGCAACGCGGCCTTCGCCCACTGGATGGGGGTGGGCCGTCGACGCCTGCTTGGGGTGCCGGCGACCGCGCTGGAGCGGGACGGCGCGCAGCTGGCCGAGGCCTTGGCGCTGGCGGGCGAGGCACCGCTGCGGCTGCGCCGGGTGATCCTGGCCTTCCCGGGCAGCGAGGGCGTGCGCTTCGCCGACCTCTGGCTGGCGCCGGCAAGCGACGGCGGCCACTGGCTGGAAGTGCATCCGGTCGATGAGTTCCCGGGCCCCGACCCCGCGCTGCTGCTGCCCTCGGCGATGTCGGCCTCGTTGCGCGGCCTGGCCCACGAGTTGCGCAATCCGCTGGCCGGCATCAAGGGCGCGGCGCAGTTGCTGGCCCGGCGCGGCGACGCCGAAGCGCGCGAGCTGACCGGGCTGATCGAGACCGAAGTGGGCCGCCTGGCCGCCTTGGTCGACCGCCTGCTGACGCCGGCCGCGCCGCGCCCGTTCGAGCCGGTCAACATCCACGCGGTGCTGGAACGCGTGCTGCGCCTGTCGGAATCCGATGCCGGCTGGGCGGTGCGCCTGCAGCGCGACTACGACCCCTCGCTCCCGGAATTGCAGGGTGATGCCGACCGCCTGACCCAGGCCCTGTGGAACCTGGTGCGCAATGCGCTGGAGGCCGGTGCCGCCAGCGTGCAGCTGCGCACCCGCGCCGAGCACGGCGTGCGCATCTTCGATGCGACCCACGGCCTGGCCCTGCGGCTCGAGATCGTCGACGACGGCCGCGGCGTGCCGGCGGAACTCGCCGAACAGGTGTTCCTGCCGCTGGTCAGCGGCCGCGCCGAAGGCAGCGGCCTGGGCTTGGCCCTGGCCCAGCAGGTGGCGCGCGAACACGGCGGTTCGCTGGCGTATCGCTCGCGGCCGGGGCATACGGTATTCACCCTGCTGTTGCCGCTGCCGTCGACCCCGGAACAGGAGTCGACGACCGATGGCTGAGGCCGTTGCAGTGTGGGTCGTGGACGATGACCGAGCAGTGCGCTTCGTGCTTGCCGCGGCCTTGCGCGAGGCCGGATTCGCTGTGTCTGCGTTCGCCGCAGGTGGCGAAGCGCTGGACGCATTGCAACGATTGGGTCCGCCGGACCTGGTGATCACCGACGTGCGTATGCCGGGCGAGGGCGGCCTGGTCCTGCTCGACAGGCTCAAGGCCGCGCATCCGGCGCTCCCGGTGATCGTGATGTCGGCCTATACCGATGTCACCAGTACCGCGGGCGCGTTCCGCGGCGGCGCCCACGAATTCCTGTCCAAGCCCTTCGACCTGGACGAGGCGGTGGCACTGGTGCACCGCGCCCTGCCCCCACGCGCGGCCAGCGTGGCGCCAGCGCCACCGTTGGCTACGGCCTCCAGCGAACTGGTCGGCGACGCACCGGCCATGCGCGCCCTGTTCCGCGCCATCGGCCGTTTGGCGCAGGCACCGCTATCGGTGCTGATCACCGGTGAAACCGGCACCGGCAAGGAGCTGGTGGCGCGCGCCCTGCATCGTGAATCGCCGCGCGCGCACAAGCCATTCGTGGCCCTCAACACCGCGGCGATCCCGTCGGAGCTGCTGGAATCCGAACTGTTCGGCCACGAGGCCGGTGCGTTCACCGGCGCCCAAAAACGCCATGTGGGCCGCTTCGAGCAGGCCGATGGCGGCACCCTGTTCCTCGACGAGATCGGGGACATGCCGGCTGCGCTGCAGACCCGTCTATTGCGGGTGCTGGCAGAGGGCGAATTCTTCCGGGTCGGCGGCCGCGAGCTGATCCGGGTCGACGTGCGGGTGATCGCGGCCACCCACCAGCCGCTGGAAGCCCTGGTCGAACAGGGCCGCTTCCGCGCCGACCTGTTGCACCGGCTCGACGTGGTGCGCCTGCCGTTGCCGCCGCTGCGCGAACGCCGCGAGGACATCGCCCAGCTGGCGGCGCGTTTCCTCGCCGATGCCGGCCAACGCCTGCAGTTGCCGGTCAAGTCGTTGTCCAGCGCAGCGCTGGAGCGCCTGCGCGCGCACCACTGGCCCGGCAACGTGCGTGAACTGGAAAACCTGTGCTGGCGGTTGGCCGCGCTGGCGCCCGGGGCCAGCATCGGCCTGGCCGACCTGGCCAGCGCAATGCCCGCCGCACAGGTGATGCAGGCAGGCGACGAGGCCTGGCAGCGCGAACTGGCGTCATGGGCGCGCGCGCGACTGCAGGCCGGCACGCAGGGCCTGCATGCGGGGGCAAGGCAGGAATTCGACCGCATCCTGTTGCAGGCCGCGCTGGCCCACAGCGATGGCCATCGCGGCGAGGCTGCCCAGGCGCTCGGTCTGGGCCGCAACACCATGACCCGCAAGCTTGGCAGCTCGCGCAAGCGCAAATAAACAGGCCTTCATCGCCCAGCAACCGCGTGCGTAGCAGACTCGGGACGACACGCAACCGGAGTAATGCCATGCATCGACATCGTCATCGCGCCAGCCTGCTGGCTGTTTCCCTCGTGGTCGGATTGTCGGCCTGCGCCAGCAGCATGCCGGGTCCCGCGTCCACGTCCGCGCCGGCAGCCACCAAGAGCATGGCCAAGGCAGCGACTGCCAACCTCGCCAGCGCCTCCGGCAGCCGGGTCAGCGGGCGCCTCGCGCTCATGCCGATGGGCGATGGCGTCCACCTGATGGGCGACATCGGCGGCCTGTCGCCCGGCAGCAGCCACGGATTCCACGTCCACGAGAAGGGCGATTGCAGCGCGGCCGATGCAGCCAGCGCGGGCGGCCACTTCAACCCGGCCGCGCAGCCACACGGTCGCGCCGGCCAGGGCGCGCACCATGCCGGCGACGCGGACAACCTGATGGCAAACGCGAGCGGCGTGGCCAAGGTAAACGTGCACCTGCGCGGCGTGTCCTTGGGCGGTGGTGCGGCCAACGACATCGCAGGCCGCGCGGTGGTGGTGCACGCGGTGGCCGACGACTACCGCAGCCAGCCGGCCGGCAATGCCGGCGCGCGGGTAGCGTGCGGCGTGATCAGCGTGGTGCGCTAGGTCAGCGCAGGCAGGCGTCGTCGTTGCCGTCCGCGCAGTGCACGAACTGCACCGGCACGGCATGCGCATCGAGCACGGCGGCGAACTGTCGCTGCCGTGCCTGGAACATTTCGAAGCCACGTTCCAGGCGCAGGCTGTCGTTATCCGCGGGTGCGTAACGCGCGCGCCATGCGGTGGGGTCGAACAGGGCGATGCTTACCTCCCCTTCGGCATAGCGCGCCAGCGGCTCGGGCGGCGCATCCAGCCAGGCTTCGGCATCGGGTTCCAGTAGCGCTGCCTCCAGCAGGGTCCACAGCGGCTGCAGGCCGACGTTGGCGTATTGCATGGCGATCATCGCAGCGAGATCGTGCAGGCTGAGGTAGCGCACGTGCTCGATGCGCGCGCCAAGCCCTTCCTGCAAGGCCAGGGCAGTGTCGGCGGCTGCCATGCCGCGGTCGAGCAAAAGCGCTTCGAGTTGCGCGCCCACTGCATCGGCGCCCGCTCCCTGCAACAGGAACGGCAACACCCGCAGACCGCCGCCGAGCAGGTCGGGATCGCAGCGCAGGGGTTGCGGCACGTCGCCGTGCATGTCCGCGCCGAGCCCGATCATGCGCGCGCCGTGCCCCTGCCCGGGCGCGCGTTGCAGCAGCTCGAGCGCACGTCGATGCAACGGCCATCCCGGCCGCAACACTTCCGCGGGATCGAAGTGCGCCGCGAGCAGGACGATATCCAGCGCGCGCACGTCATCGGACAGGATCGCCAGGTCGCGGCCCAGGCGCTCGACCAGGTCGCCCGCGCGCGTTGCATCCAGCGCGGCGGCTCGCGGCGGCTCGCCCTCGCTGAGCTCGAGCGCGATCACGCCGCGGAACAGCGATGTGGGGGCGTGCTCAGTCAGCATGTCGAGTCCCGGCTCCAGGCAGCGGCGCTACACTGACCTCATTATGCCCGCGAGCGCGGGCCAGCCTTGAGGTGTCCGCATGCTGCACGGCCGTCCTGTCGCCATCCTCGGCGGCGTCCGCATTCCGTTTTGCCGGCAGAACACGGCCTATGCCGATGTCGGCAACCTCGGCATGTCGGTGCGCACCCTGGGCGCGCTGGTCGAGACGTTCGGCCTGCACGGCCAGCAACTCGGCGAAGTGGCGATGGGCGCGGTGATCAAGCATTCGTCGGACTGGAACCTGG
>JAZKHR010000027.1:0-21537 GCA_040385305.1 Pseudomonadota bacterium | reverse complement strand
GTCTGCGGCATGACCGTCGATCCAGCCGCTGCCAAGGGTGGCTCGGCAGCCCATGAAGGCACCACTTATCACTTCTGCAGCGCGGGCTGTCACCACAAGTTCGTCGCCAGCCCGCAGCAGTACCTCGACCGCGTACCTGCCGCCGCTTCCGCTCCGCCATCGCACTTGGTGGCGGACGCGGCGTCGTCCAGGGCCATGTACACCTGCCCCATGCACCCGCAGATCCGTCAGCAGGGCCCGGGCACCTGCCCGCTCTGCGGCATGGCGCTGGAGCCCGAAATGCCTTCCCTGGACGAGGAGGACAACCCGGAGTTGCGCGACTTCAGCCGCCGCTTCTGGTGGACGCTGCCATTGAGCGTGTCGGTGTTGCTGCTCGCGATGTTCGGCCATTCCCTGCCGGCGTTGACCACCGCCACCCGCACCTGGATCGAATTGCTACTGACCACGCCAGTCGTGTTGTGGGCGGGTTGGCCGTTCTTCGTGCGTTGCGTGCAGTCCGTGCGCAACCGCAGCCCGAACATGTGGACGCTGATCGGCATCGGCGTGGCGGCAGCTTATGGCTACAGCGTGGTGGCCACGGTCGCCCCCGGGCTGTTTCCGGAATCCTTCCGCGAACACGGCCGCGTCGGCGTGTATTTCGAGGCGGCGGCGGTCATTGTCTCGCTCACCCTGCTCGGCCAGCTGCTGGAACTGCGCGCCCGCTCCAGGACCAGCGCTGCGATCAAGGCCCTGCTGGGCCTGGCGCCGAAGACCGCCCGCCGGGTCCTCGAGGACGGCAGCGAGGAGGACATCCCACTCGACCACGTCCACGTGGGCCATCTCCTGCGCGTGCGCCCCGGCGAGAAAGTGCCAGTCGATGGCAACGTGGTCGAAGGTCGTTCCAGCGTCGATGAATCCATGCTCACGGGCGAGGCGATGCCCGTCGGCAAGGGTGTTGGGGATGCCGTCATCGGCGCCACCCAGAACGGCACCGGCGCCCTGCTGATCCGTGCCGAGCAGGTGGGTTCCGCCACCGTGCTGGCGCGGATCGTGCAACTGGTCGCGCAAGCGCAGCGATCGCGCGCGCCGATGCAGCGCATGGCGGACAAGGTGGCGTACTGGTTCGTGCTGGCAGTGCTGTCGATTGCCGTCGCGACCTTTGTTGCCTGGGGCCTGTGGGGACCGCAACCGTCATGGACGTGGGCGGTACTCAACGCGGTTTCGGTACTGATCATCGCCTGCCCCTGCGCGCTGGGCCTGGCCACGCCGATGTCGATCATGGTCGCCACCGGCCGCGCCGCGCAGGCCGGCGTGCTGTTCCGCGATGCCGAGGCGATCGAACGCTTCCGCACCCTCGACACCCTGGTGGTGGACAAGACCGGCACCCTGACCGAAGGCAAGCCGGCGTTCCGCTCGGTGCTCGCCGCGGCCGGCATCGATTCCACCGAAGTCCTGCGCCTGGCGGCCAGCCTCGACCAGGGCAGCGAACATCCACTGGCAGAGACCATTGTCAGCGAAGCACGCCAGCGCAACCTGATGCTCTCCAACCCGCAGGACTTCGATTCGGTTACCGGCTCCGGCGTGCGTGGCACCGTCGATGGCCGCGTCCTGCTGCTGGGCAATCGCGCACTGATGGATGGCAACACCGTTGATGTGGCCTCGCTGGTCAAGGAGGCCGAAGGCCTGCGGGCCGATGGCGCCAGCGTGATGTTCCTCGCTGGTGACGGGCTGTTGCTGGGCATCCTGGCGGTCGCCGATCCGATCAAAGCCTCCGCCAAACCCACCATCGCCGCACTGCAGGCCGGTGGGCTGCGCGTGGTCATGGCGACCGGCGACGGCACCACCACAGCGCAGGCCGTGGCACGCACGCTCGGCATCCAGGAATTCCACGGCGAAGTGCGGCCCGAGGACAAGGCAGCGCTGGTCAAGTCGCTGCAGGCACAGGGCCGCAGGGTGGCGATGGCGGGCGACGGCATCAACGATGCACCCGCGCTGGCCAGCGCGGATGTGGGCATCGCCATGGGCACCGGCACCGACGTCGCCATGTCCAGCGCGCAGGTCACCCTGGTCAAAGGCGACCTGCGCGGCATCCTGCGCGCGCGGGCGCTGTCGCACGCCACCGTGCGCAACATGCGCCAGAACCTCGGGTTTGCCTTCCTCTACAACGCGATCGGCGTGCCGATCGCCGCCGGCGTGCTGTACCCGGTGTTCGGCCTGCTGCTCAGCCCGATGATCGCCGCGCTGGCGATGAGCCTGAGTTCCGTCTCGGTCGTGGGCAATGCCCTGCGACTTTCGAAGATCCGCCTGCCAGAAGACGGCTCTGACCGGGAGAGCGGGACCCGTGACGGTGCTTCCGTGCCGTTGTCCTAGCCGGGAATCCCTTGCCGGCATATTCCGTCGTTGCCAGTGAGTCCGTGAGTTTGAGGCGAGTGAACAACGTTAACGGCTTCCACACGGGATTTTTCCGCTTTGGCAACCGCAGGTGGCGCAATCTTCTCGTGCGGTTGCAAGACCGCATTCCAATGATGAGAGGGAGCGTCACCATGGCCAACAACCAGAATCAGAAGAATCGCGACGACCAGACGACCAACAACCAGACCAACACCGCCCAACGCGCCCAGCAGGACGACAGGGGGCAACGCGGTGACCCATTGGTTGGCAAGCAAGAGCAGGAACAAGCCAAGAGGGCACCCGGCCGACAGGACGACTCCAGCAGCCACCGCTGAGTCCTGAGCGTCGGATCGCATGGCGCAAGGCGCGTATGACGCGCCTTGCGTCGTTGTGGCGACGTCACCCTTCCGGTAGCTGGCTCAGCTCGAAGGCGCGTCAACGCCAGGATGGAATCTCATGCTTCTATCGGGAAAAACATCATGTCCGCACCCACGAACAGGCTGACCACGATCGACGCCACGATGTAACAGACCACCTGCTCGCGCCATGTCAGTTTCAGGCGGCGGCTTGCCCAGACAGTCAGCATCAACAGCGCGCCCACAACGATGGCCGGCAAGGTCCATGTGCCGATGCCCAGGTCGCGACTGATGCGAGCTTCGTCGTTCAAGTTGAACACGCTCACGGCCATTGCCACCAGGCGCATGAAGAAGGCGATGTACACCATCGCAAAACCCACCAGCGATGCCCGCGACCGCACCAGCAGATACCCGATCGCGGCCTGCACATACGTCACCAGCGGTCCCGCGCCGGAGATGACGATGGAGTGGGCAAGCGCGAAGGGCGTCGATGACCAGGCGCGATTGAGCGACATCTGCATCGGATAGCCAAGCAAGGTGCCTGCCAGCCAGTGGAAGCTCTCGTGGATCAGGAAGGCGGCGATACCCACCAGGAACAGGTTGATCGCGAGTGGGCGGTAACGCGTAGCGCGACGGTGCATGGTGTCTCCAAGACGGATTGCGGGTTGCAGGCGTTGCCTGCAGGGTCGTTGCCGCCAGCGACGCCCGCGCTGCAGGCTTGGTGCTGCAACGCTGAAAAGGCGCGCGATCATCGCATGCATGCGCAGTGCACGGCACGGTCATTGCGTGATGCACCCGGGCACATGCCGCGGCTCGCGGTTTCACTCCACCAGCGACAGTGCGATCCTGCTCTCATGGCAACGCGGCGTGCCGTCCAGCGGATCCATGAAGCGCAATCCTTGCGCCAGCAGCTGTAGAGGCTGGCTGAAATCCGAACCTGCCTGCTCTAGCAGCGCTGGATACAAGCGGTCGTTGACGATGGATGCGCCCAACGCGGCCATGTGCACGCGCAGCTGATGCTTGCGGCCAGTGACGGGCTGCAGGCGATAGCGCCAGGTGCGCGCGCCGCGCTCGATCACCTCGATGCTGGTTTCGCAGTTCGGCGTGCCATCCACTTCACACATGCGGAAGAATGGATCGCCGGCCTGCATTCGCGAACGGCGCACATGCGGCATCTGCAACGCCGTCAAGGGAGGCGCGATCGCTTCGTAGGTTTTGTCGATGGCGCGGTGCAGGAACAGTGACTGGTATGCGGCGCGCGTGTCCGGATTCGCCGAGAACATCACCAGCCCCGCAGTTTCCCGGTCGATGCGGTGCAACGGCACCAGCATGGGGTTGTCCAACTGGACCTGCAGCCGCGTCAGCAACGTCTCCGCCACAAATCGCCCGGCCGGCATCACCGGCAGGAAATGCGGTTTGTCGGCCACCACGAGGTCTGCGTCGGCAAACAGCACCTGCGCCTCGAACGGGATGCGCGGCTCGTCCTCCACCTCGCGGAAATAGCGCACTTCCAAACCAACGAGGTACGGCGCATCCGCCCCGAGCGCGTGCCCATCCGCGTCCAGCACGCGGCCGCGCGCGAAGCGTTCCCGCCACACCTCACGTGGAACCCGCGGGAAGCGGGCACACAGGCCATCGAGCAAGGTCTGCCACGCGCCGGGTGGCAGTTGCAGGCGGCTCGGAGCCGTGTCGCTAGCTGACGCCATCGAGCGGCCAGCGAATGACGCCGGGCTTGCGGGCCCCTTTCGAAGCTGGCTTCGACACGCTGTTTCCGCGACGCACCCTACTGGCCTGCCGGCGGCTGCCACAGCTCGACCTTGTTGCCCTCCGGATCGATGACCCAGCCGAACGTGCCCTGCTCCGATTCTTCCGTGCGGTCTTCAACATTGCAGCCTTCGGATTTCAGGGCCGCCAGCAATGCATCCAGGTCCGCCACCCGGAAATTGATCATGAAGGTGGCAGTGCCGGGATCAAGATAGGTGGTGTCGCTCTTGAAGGCGCTCCAGATGGTCACGCCGGGCGTACTGTCCGGCCCGCCCCACTTGAAGATGGCGCCGCCCCAGTCGGTCACGTCCAGGCCCAGGTGGTCGCGGTACCAGGCAGCCAACGCAGCCGGGTCCTTCGCCTTGAAGAAGATGCCGCCGATTCCGGTGACTCGTTGCATGGATCGCCTCGTTGGTTGGGTAAGTCATTGCAGGCCAGCACCAGAGCCGGACATCGAACGCCTGTCCCGACCCTTCGCAAGGTGCAGCGTCTGCCCATCCGGAGCAGCCTGTCAACGGAGTGCGCCGGACACCTGCGCGCCGCCATGGTCACCGCGGGGAATGGTCCTGCTGCCACAAATGCCCATCCCGACAACATGCCCAGGACACATCCCGATGGCACAGTGTCTTGACCCGATGGAGACCCGAATGAAGTGGAGCATGCGAAAACGCGTGTCAGTGGCCATTGCGGCGGCAGGGCTCGCCTTGCTGGTCATGATGATCACGACGGAAGGCGAGCCGGGCGCACTGCCGCTTGCGCTCCTGCTGATTGGCGCCATTGGCTACAGGACGGCGTAGCGCAACGCCAGTTCGCGGCCGATGGACCGCACCAATGTCCCGTTCTGCCAGCAGGACGCGAACCCGTCCTGCGCAGACGAGGGACGGCGCTGACGCCTGCTCCACATGCATCCCGACATGCTCCCATGCCCTGTTCCCAAGGAAGCGTCATGGATGCTTTTGCCGACGTCATTGGCTGGACCTCCTCCGCCATTCTGCTGGCCACCTTGATCCGCCAGATCGTCAAACAACACCGCGACGGTGGCGGCGGGGTCTCGCACTGGCTGTTCGTGGGCCAGTCGCTCGCCTCCGTCGGCTTCATCACCTACAGCGTGCTGCTGGGCAACTGGGTCTTCATCGTGACCAACAGCCTGATCCTGCTGACCGCGGTGATCGGTTTCGTCCTGCAGAAACGGAGCGAGCGGGCCTGAGGCGTTGCATGGCCCTGCACCAAGACGGGGACGTCACTGGGCCAGGTCCCGCCTCCTTCGCGCTGCTGCGACCATGCACGCTGGATGATCACGGCCAGCATTGCCGCATCCGCCCCCACCGCAAGGAACATTGCCATGAGCCACCACAAGATCGCCGTCCTCGTCGGCAGCCTGCGAAAGGATTCGTTCAACCGCAAGCTTGCCGATGGCCTGGCCAGGCTGGCGCCCGAGGGCACCGAATTCACCCAGCTCGAGATCGGAGACCTGCCGCTCTACAACCAGGACGATGACGCCTCACCGCACGCCACGGTCACCCGGCTGAAGAAAGCCATCAGCGAAGCGAGCGGCCTGCTGTTCGTCACCCCGGAATACAACCGCTCGATTCCGGGTGTGCTCAAGAACGCCATCGACCATGCCTCGCGGCCTTATGGCAAGAGTGCGTGGGCGGGCAAGCCTGCGGGAGTGATCGGCGTTTCCGTCGGCGCCATCGGCACGGCGATGGCGCAGCAGCACCTGCGCAACATCCTGGCCTACCTGGACATGCCCACGCTGGGCCAGCCGGAAGCCTTCATCCACGCCAAGGACGGGCTGTTCGACGCCGACGGCAACATCGGCGCAGCCAGCAAGGACTTCCTCAAGGGCTGGCTGGATGCGTACCTGGCCTGGGTCAAAAAGCATTCTGGCTGATCGAGCGCGCCATGCTCGCGCGGTGTGGAGGCATCCCCTACACGCCCAGCATTTTCGGCGCGAGTCCCTAAGCCACATTGCGTATCGAGGGCCGCCTAGCGGCCCATCAGGTGCGTGCCGGATGCGTGACGGAAGCATCCGGGAGCGATCGCGCGCGTCAGGCGCTATCCATCTGCCGTGGATGGGTCGATGACGGCGCTGACCGGCGTGATCCTGTTGGCGGGGAATCCGGATTTCTCGGCGTGCTCGCGGATCAGCGCCTCGGTGGGGGCGTTGTAGACGCAATAGATCTTGTCTCCTGCCACATAGCTGTGGACCCACTCGATGCCCGGACTCATCCCTGCCAGCACGGCATTGGAGTGTTTTGACGCGTCCCGCAGTGCGTCGGCCGTCATCGCGCCGGCGCCCTCGATTTCACGCTCGATCAGGAACTGGGTCATCACGGTTCTCCTGGTGCTGGGGGGGGGCTCAATGCTTCAACCGCGGCGCTCGCGGATCAAGCAGGCATCACCAGTAACGCACCACGACAATGCAAACGGCCAATCGGTCATGCGCGCAGGATTCCACGGGCAGTGCCGGAAGGGGCGCCTGACCGGCCCGGTGGCGCGACATGCGCTGCCGGCATGGAACCATGCGCGCGGGCTCACACGTTCGCACTTTCCGGCGGCGCGCTGGTATCGAGGGCAGCGGCGCCTGCAAGGGTTACCTGCCGCTCGATGGGCGCACATCCAATCGTGTAGGAGGTCATCGACAGCGACCCGTAGGCATAGCCATCGACCAGCACGTGGGCAGGCTTGTCGGCCGCGGCCGCCATGCCTGCGAGGTACAGCACGGGCAGGAAATGCTCTGGCGTGGGCACCGCGGTGGCGTAGTCGGGGTGCTCCAGCAACCCGGCCATGTCGCCCGGTTGCTCGGTCATCAGCCGGCGTGCGTCTTCATTGAACCGCTGCGCCCATTTGAAACTGCCATCGGGCTGCTGCCAGTCGATCAGGCCGAGGTTGTGGACCACGTTGCCGCTGCCTACCACCAGCACGCCTCGTGCGCGTAGCGCCGCAAGCTTCACTCCCATTTCCACGTGCCATTCGGCGGGCTTGAGCGCATTGATCGACAGTTGCACCACCGGGATGTCAGCCTCGGGAAACGCATGTACCAGCACCGACCAGGTGCCGTGGTCCAGGCCCCAGCTGTCGTGGTCCGCGCCCACGTATTCGGGTTGCACCACGTCCGCCACTTCCTCGGCCAGCTCGGGCAGGCCGGGCGCGGGGTACTCAACGTCAAAGAGCGCCTGCGGGAAGCCGAAGAAATCATGGATGGTTTTCGGCCGCGCCATCGCCGTCACCGCGGTGGCGTTGACGTACCAGTGCGCGGAGACCGCCAGGATCGCGCGTGGCCTTGGCACCGCGGCGCCGAACGAGCGCCAGGCCTCCGTGTAACGGTTGCGCTCCAGCGTGTTCATCGGGCTGCCGTGGCCCAGGAACGCGGCGGGCATCAGGGGGCTGGCCATGGCGACTCCGGCGACGGATCGGTATCCAGTTTGCACCAGCTAACGCACGCCTGCCTTTTCAGCGTGCCTGCCGGAACAGGAGCTGGGACGCCGAGGCAATCTGTTCGAGATGCCAGCCACCTAGGCCGGATGTCCAGGCGACGCCGAGGCGCGCCCGGGCCACGCGAAATACGTCCGCCATGCATACCCCCACGGAACCACTGCCGCCAGCAGCGGCAACGCAAGGAAGGAGCTGGCGACCTCGCCTGTGGGCGTACCCCACAGCGCGCCGGCCTGCCACAGCGGATAGGCGATGCAGGCCAGCCAGACCGCCTTGTAGCCAATCGTGAAGAACATCAACGGCAACCAGCGCAGGGGCTGGAGGAGTCCGAAGAACGCGAGCGCGGGATAGGTGGCCCACACCGCGAACGCGACCGCTCGCACCGGCTCCCACGGGCCTTCGCCTGCCAGCAGCACGCGCCACGCGCTGGGCGCGACGAACACCAGCATCAGCAGGTAAAAGAGCCGCAGTCCCCAGATGTTGAAGGGGCGCACGCCTTCATGGCGCAGCGGATCGGATCGCAGGGCGCGGGCGAAGTCCATGGTCATTCCTCGGCAGTCGTGTCGGGTTCGGTGGCATCGGGCGACAGGTCCGCGTCGAAGGCGAGCAGGTCGCCCGGCTGGCACTCCAGCGCTGCGCAGATCGCTTCGAGCGTGGAAAAACGGATCGCCTTGGCCTTGCCGGTTTTCAGGATCGACAGGTTGGCGATGGTGATGTCCACGCGCGCTGCGAGTTCGGTCAGCGTCATGCGGCGTGCGTGCAGGATTTCGTCGAGGCGTACCACGATGGACATGTCAGCAAGCCCCGGTCACACCGTGCCTTCCAGGTCGGCCCGCATGCGCGCGCCATGCGCGAACACGCCAGACAGCACGAACAGCATCAGCACCGCCAGCCACGGCGCAATCGAGAAGCCGCCAAGGCGCCCCGGCTCCCACACCGCCGCCGCGACCGCCATGACCATCAGTCGCAGCACCTCCAGCGCCACGACGCTCCACGCAATGGCATCGAGGCGTCGCGCGTTGGGCAGGATGAACGGGTCGCCGTCGCGGACGGTATCGACAATGGCCAGCAGCCGTCGCAGGATCGTGTGCGTGATCGCCGCGCCTGCCAGGCCGATCAGCACGATCAGTCGCAGCCCGAGCGGCACCCGCGGGTATTCCGACACGATGTCGAAGCCCAGCGCGCGTTCCGGCCACCCTGGCATCAGGAAACTCCAGGCCAGCAGCAAGCCGAGGCAGAACGCATACAACAGGTTGACGACAGTCAGGCCGCGGATGACCGGGCGGGCGACGGAGAGTGCGCGGGTGGACATGTGGTTCATGGGGTTTCCAGCCGTGACATTGAAAATCGATAATGGACATATCGAACAACGATGCCAATAGGCCACAAGTCACAGGCGACGCCCCAGCGCACATCGCGGGCGTCGCCGCTTCCAGGAGACGCATGGCCTCGTCGGCACGGTGTCTGGATTCGCGCACTTCGTCGGGCGTTTGCAGCCGCTGTGACGGCCCGCCGCCGTGCCCGTCTCCGATGACGGAGCGCAGGCAGAGGAACGCCTGCGACAGCCACCGCAAGGCTGCACCGGCGGTGCTGGGAATACGGGTATCTTGAATCAAGCAGACACCCCCGGTGCCCCATGTGCTACTCCGCCCAAGCCTGGCAGGACTACCGCAAGTACATGCGCGTGCATGGCGCGAGTTTGGGGTTGGACGCCTTCATCAAGCTGTTCTGGAACTGGCGGGAGCATGTCACGCCCTACAAGCTGCCGAAGGCGATGCTGGATGCCTTCAGCGACCCCGCCACCTGCCCGGACCTGCGCATCCTGCAGTGGATCGAAGACTGGAAAGCCGAGCAGGCCACTGCGCTCGAGCAGGACCTGTTCGCGCAGAAGACCCGGCTGGTCGGCGCCGAGCGCACCCTGCAAACCAAGGTGACCAAGAAGGCGCAGAACGACCTGCGCATTGCCACCGACAAGATCAGCAAGGCCAGCCTGCGCTTGAAGGACCTGCGCCGCAGCGAGCCCCTGCCCCGTGATTCACGCATCTTCCCCGGCAATTACAGCTGCGCGATGGTGGCCGAGGCAGGCCAACGCGTGGTCATGCCCATGCGCTACCTGTGCCGGCCGCAGGGCAAGCCCGCGCAGTACGACAGCAAGTACCCCGGCACCTACAACGCCCGCCGCGACAGCCTGGAAAGCTACTGGAAAGGCCTGTTCGGCCACCACCACGCGGTGATGGTGATGGACACCTTTTACGAGAACGTGGAAGGCCCGGATGGCCGCAACCGCGTGCTGCAGTTCACCCCGCGCGATGGCGGTCCGATGTACGTGGCCTGCCTGTGGTCACGCTGGACCGATCCGTCCGGCATCGAACCGGACCTGCTCTCGTTCGCAGCCATCACCGACGACCCGGAACCCGAAGTGGCCGCCGCCGGCCACGACCGCACCATCATCAATCTCAAGCCCGAACACCTGGACGCCTGGCTCAACCCCGATGCGCGGGACCTAACGGCGCTGTATGCGCTGTTCGATGACAAGCAGCATCCGTTTTATGAGCACCGGGAAGCCGCGTAGGGCGCCACGCCGCTGCGTGTAGAACCGTCGTGGCGCCAATCCCATTGGCTCGGGAGGAAGGCTTCAGGTCAATCAGAGCCAATGCGCGGACTAGGCCACCTTCTCCAGCCAGAACGAGCCCGCCTTGATGAAGCCGTGCTTGTCATTCACGAAGTGGCCGCTGTCGGCCTGGTGGATGTCCGCGACCATCGCTTCGTACTGTTCCCGCAGGTACCGCACGAGGTAGGCATTCGGCAGCCGGCACTCGAAGCTCGCGTTGCCCTTGAGGTAGGCGCAAAGGAAGTACTGCTCGTTGAAGAAGATCCCGTTCTCGGCGAGCCAGAAATAGGGGTAGTCGTCGGGCAGGAAAATGTCGTGGAAGTGGACGAACACACCCTTTGGCACGAGGTCGAGCACGCGAAAGAAAATGTCGACCACGTCGCTCTGGCACTTCGCCTGGTGACTCGAGTCGATGAACAGCACGTCACCCGCCTGCAGGCTGCTGAAGACCGCATCCGGCACCGCCTGCACGGCGTGCGGTATCAGCGTGATGCCGTCGTCATTCTTCAGGAATTCGCGCGGGAACGGCTCGATGCAGGTGATGGCCCCGCACCCGTTCGCGCGCACGGCGGCCATCGCGACGAGGCTGGAGAACCCGGATCCGATCTCCACGATGCGGCTGGGCTTGAGATGTCGCAGGATTCCGTAATAGGCCAGCGCGTCGGCTGGCGGGAACTGGCTGTTGTCCCAGTCGAACGGCGTGTGGCGATGGTTGACCAGGTGGCTGAATTCCATGGCATGGGCAAACACCGTCGCCGCGAAGTCCACGACATGGGCATCGTCGAAGCGCAACGAGCGCGCGAATGCCCCAGGAAACGCACGGGGGTCGAGTGCGGGGAGGTCAGGAACCGGCGAGTAGAAGTGACCCGGGGGGAACGTCTCGACCATTTGCATCTTCCTCGCTGGAGTTCAACCGTGGAGCGGGTGTTGCCAAACCCGCGGCTGCCTGGGTCGCATGATCCAAGGTGCCCGTTCCATGGAACGCAGGGCTATTGTCGCCCGGCCCCGCCAACCCGGCACCCGTTCCTGCAAGCTTGATCAGCTCGCCCGCCAGCGTCCATTGCAGTGGCGCCTGACGCCTCGATCAAGACGGGCGACTTCAGCTGCGTGCGGCGGGTGGCGGCTTCGAAAGGTGCCGGCTACCGGCCATCAGGAAGCGCAGTGGCGCAGCGGCGTTCTTGCTCACGCCAATGCGGGGGCAGGCGACGATGCCGATCGCGCGCATGCCGTCGTCGAGCATGGTGATGACGCCGCCGCCGGTGACATCGGCGCCATCCAGGCCGCGGTCGATGCCGAATGCCTGCGCCAGCCGCCCCGGCCCGCTGCAGAGTTCGTGCAGCGGCTCGCGCCCACGCGCTGCGCGCATCCGCGCAACCCCATCCAGCGGCTCCGCCGCCCGCAACAGCACCCCGGCGCCATAGCCCTCCGGCCCGCAGACCAGATTCGCGCACCAGTGGATGCCGTAGCTCAGGTACACGTACAAGCGCCCCGGCGGTCCGAACATCGACTGGTTGCGCGCGGTCTTGCCGCCGAACGTGTGCGCCGCTGGGTCGTCCGGCGCGTAGGCTTCGACCTCCACCAGCCGGGCCAGGCGTCCGTCGTCACGGTGCAGGAGCTTGCCCAGCAGGTCCGGCGCAACCTCCGAGGGCATGCGCTCGAAGAAGGCTTGCGGCAACGGGACTGCGATGGCGGCGGCACTGCTCATGCGTCGCTCCGCGTTGCCGGTTCGCCGCATCCCTGCATGGATGCACCTCGCAGCCTGCTTGATCCAGCCTCGCTCACTGGATCGGCACGTCGTAGATCAGGCCCGGGGTGGGTTCGGGCTGGAAGGTGTAGTGCCACCACTCCATCGGGTAGTTGCGGAAGCCCTGCGCGGCCATGGCGTCGCGCAGGAGGTAGCGATTGCGGTGTTGGGCGGGGGTGGCTTCAGGGGAATCGGTATTGGCGCGGGCTCCGAAGAAATCGAACTCGGTGCCCATGTCGAGTGGGGTGCAGTTGTTTCCCGTCGCATCGCATTGCAGCAGGGTCAGGTCCACGGTGGCGCCCCGACTGTGGCCGGAGACACGGCCGATGTAGACGCCGGGCAATGCAGACTTGTCGAGGTCCGGGTAATGACGGGGCTTGGTGGCCAAGTCATTCGGGTCTTCGACCCAGCGCATGAAGTGGGCCACGGCGCGCGCTGGGCGGTAGCAGTCGAACACGCGCAGGCGCTGGTTGCTCTCGCGCAGCGTCGTTTCCACTCGCGCAAGCGCTTCGGCGGCTTCGCGCTTGAGCCAGCAGTCCGGCGCGCCGTAGCCATCGACCTGGCGGCCGACGAAATTCTCGCTGCCGAAATAGCGGATGTCCTGGCCCATGTCCGGAACCACGCTGCGGATATCGACCATGCCCGCGTCTTCCATGGTGGCGGCAGGCGACAGCGCGACCGTGGCAGGCGCAGGCGTGCTTGCGCACCCGGTGCATGCGAGCAGCAATGCGGCCAGAGGCGGCATCCGGCTACTCACAGCCACCCACCCGGACGAAGGCGAGGTCTTCGTAGTCGGAACTGAAATCGCCTTCCGGGTCGAGCTTGGCCATGCGCAGGGTGCGGGCGTTTCCGCTGCGGGCAAAATCCAGCCAGGCGTCGATGTCCACGCTGATGTCATCCCAATGCAGCAGGTAGCGGCCGCCGAGGTCGCTGACCTTGCCGTGCATGTTCGGCGACTTGGCCGAGCGCCACTCCACGCCTTCGCCCACCGCGCAGATGCGGACCTCGCCGAACCACGGGTCGCGCCAGGTGCCTAGCCAGTCACGCAACCGCGCTGGGGACACCGGCGTGCGGTTGGCGATGTCGGGCAAGGGCGGTTTCGGTGCGGGCCTGGATGCGGCGGCTTGCGCTGGCTGCGCCAGGTCTGCGGCATAGCCAGCCACGCCGCGCGTGTCCGACGGCGCGGTGAACTGCTTGAGCAATACCTCTCCCAGCACGGTGCGGGCGGTGCTGCCTTCGCCATTGATCATCAGCACGAAGCCGGAGCGCCGGTCCGGTAGCAGCAGCATCATCGAATACATGCCGCCCAGGGTGCCGGTGTGCGAGACCGTCCACTGGCCGTCAACGTCAGCCACGCGGAAGCCGTAGGCGTATGCGTAGTAATGCGTATTGTCCCAGCGCTTGCGCAGCGCGGAGACAGGCATGGGCGTGCGCGGCGTCCACATGGCCTCGCGCTGCGCCGGGCCTAGCCACTCCAATTGCGCGGGCGTGGGCTGCAGCCAGTTGCTGGCCCACAGCAGCATGTCGTCCAGCGTGCAGCGGATGCCGCCAGCGGGTGCGGAGGCGATGACCGGCACTATGGGCGGGTCGCGGCGCATAGGGACGGTGCCTTCGGCGCTGCCGGTGTGCGGCTGGGCCACGCTGCCGGCAGCGGCAAGGTCGAATTCGCCGACCTTGCATCCCGCAAGCCGGAGCGGCTCGAACAGTTCGCGCCGCACCAGCTCCTCGTACGACGCGCCGCCCGCCGCCGCCGCGACCTGCCCGGCCACCACGTACAGCAGGTTGTCGTAGGCATAGCCGGAGCGGAAGCCGTAGGCCGGCTTGATGTGGCGCAGGCCGCGCACGATGTCGTCGCGCGTGAACAGGTTCGGCTCCGGCCACAGCATCAGGTCGCCGCCACCCTCGGGCAGGCCGCTGTTGTGGATGAGCAGGTCGCTCACGGTCATGTGCGTGGTGACCCACGGATCGTGCATGGCGAATGCAGGCAGGTGTTTTACCACCGGGTCGTCCCAGCGCAGCTTGCCCTGTTGCACCAGCCGCGCCAGCACCGCGGCGGTCATGGCCTTGCTGTTGGAGGCGATCTTGAACAGTGTCTTGCTGGTGACCGGATCACCGGAGCCGGCGACGGTCTCGCCATGGCCACGCGCATAGATGATCTTGCCGTCCTCGATCACGCCCACCGCGATGCCGGGCAACGTGTAGCGCTCGACCGTGTCGCGCACCGCCGCATCGACGGCACCTGCGCGCGAAGGCGGCGCCTGCGCTGCGGCGTGTAGCGTGGGCGCCAGCAGCGCAAGCGCGAGCAGCGTAGCCGGAAGGCGACGGCGCTGGCTCACGGCGATGCCCTTTCGATGGCCGCCTGCCACACCCGCAGCAGGTTGCCGCCCCAGATCCGGGCGATGTCTGCTTCGCTGAAGCCGCTTGTGCGCAGTGCGGCAGTGACGTTCGCGGTCTGCGAGGCGTCCATCCAGCCGGTGATGCCGCCGCCGCCATCGAAATCGGCGGCAATGCCGACGTGGTCGATGCCGGCGACCTCGGCGATATGCCGGATGTGCGCGATGTATTCGGCCAGGCTGGCAAGCGGGTAGCGCTGCTGGATGCGGGCCATGCCCTCGACCATCGCCGGCAGGCGGTCGTGCTTGTCACCGTCGTATTCGTCATCGCCCGCGAGCCTCGCCACTTCAGTCTGCAAGGCCTTTTCGGCGGCGGCGCGGGCCGGGTCGTGTTTCACGAACTCCTTGTAGGCAACAGCCTGCACCACCCCGCCCTTCGCGGCGATGGCGCGCAGCAGGTCGTCGGGGATGTTGCGCTTGTGATCCACCAGCGCGCGCGCCGAGGAATGCGAGGCGATGATCGGCGCGGTCGATGCCTCCAGCACGTCGCGCACGCAGTTGTCCGACGCATGCGAGACATCGACCATCATCCCCAGTGCATTCGCGCGCGCCACCGCGGCACGGCCGAACTCGCTCATGCCGGTGTCGCCCGCGCTGCCCCAGGCCGGCTCGCCCTTCTCCACGTTCGGCGCGGAGCTTGTGCACAGGTCGTTGTTGCCGGCATGGACCAGGCCGAGGTAACGCGCGCCGCGCGCGTATGCGGCATCCAGCCGTGCCAGGTCATGGCCCAGCGAGTAGCCGTTCTCGATCCCGATCGCTGCCGACAGCAGTCCCCGCGCATGATTGGCGCGAACGTCATCCGGTGTGAGCGCAGCCCGGATGCGGTCCGGGTTGCGCTGGAGCATCAGCTCGATCGCCGAATACTTGCGTTCCGCCTGCGCCACCGCATTGGCATAGCCTTCCGGCGTGAGTGGCCCCTGTCCGACGTAGATCACGAAGAACGCGGCATCCAGCCCGCCCTTGCGCATCTTGGCGAGATCGACCTGCAGCACGCTGGCGCCCCCGGCATCGAAGCGCGGCTCGCGCATGTAGTCCAAGGGGATGTCGACGTGGGTGTCGAGCGTGAGCGGGCGCGGAGGTTCGCGGGTGGTCGCTGCGGCGCAACCGGCAAGCAACGCCAATGCCAGCAGGGGGAGCAGGCGCATGCATGCAGCGGTCATCATGTCATCCGGTTCGTGGGCATGGGATGGCCGCGATCATCTCACCGCCTGGCCCATCGTCGCGCAAAAAAAACGGCGGCCCTTTGCAGGGACCGCCGGAGGGAAACTCAGGCCGACCGCGTGGCAGGGGCGCCACGCGATGGCATCAGAAGTTGTAGGTGACCACGAGTTGCGCGTAGCGCGGCGACTGCCAGCGGGTGCCCGTACCGAACTCGGGACGACGCACGCCCGGGTTCGATTCGTAGCGCTGGACGACGTTGATGACTTCCTGCTCGTTCAGCAGGTTGAACACCGATAGCCGCGCCTTCAGGTCCACGCCCTCGACCGGCAAGGTAAAGGTGACATTGGCGCCCACGTTGTAGGTCCACGGCAGGCGGCCAAACCCGCCCCGCGGCGTGAATTCGTAGACGCGCAGGTTGTAGGCCGCGGAGCAGTTCGCCACGCACAGGTAACTCGACCCGCCGCCGGAGCCGATGGTGGTGAAGCTCGCCGCCGCCCTGGCGTCGTTCGGCCAGGTCACGCCGTATGCGGTGATCGGGCCGCCCGACTGCGCGGTGACCGTCCCACCAAACGACCACATCTCATTGAGCTCGTAACTGCCGCGGAGCTTGACCTGGTGCGTGCGATCGTTGAACAGCGGGCCGTAGCGATCGTTGTTCGCCGGATGGTCCCAGTGCTGGACGATGCCCGTATCGTTGTAGTTGGTGTCCGAGTTGACGGGTCCCTCGTGGTTGCCCTCGGACTTCGACCACAGGTACGACGCGTTGAAGGCCCACTTGCCATCCCAGGCACGATCGACCTGGAACTCGACCGACTTGTAAGTGCGCTTCGGCTCGGAGTAGCCCACCACTTCATTGCTGCCCTGCTTGATGTAGCCCGCGGTGGCCGTATCGATGGTGATCCAGCCCGGCGTGGCGCAGCCGATGCTGGCATCGCCCCAGATGGTCAGCGGCTTGCCGGGATTGCCGATCGGGAACAACGCGGTGGGACCGCAGGGCGTCTGGTTGATGCGGATGTCGTCGAGCGCATTGGTCATGGTGCGGTAAGTGGCATTCACCCCCCACGACCATGCCTGGTTGATCACGCTCTGGAAGCCGAGGATCGCCTCGTCCTGGTACACCGCGTCGATGTCGCGGTCCACGCTCTTGCGCAGGTCCGCCACCGACACGTTGAACTGGGTATCCACCGGACCGATCTGAGCACCGATGTTCGGCGCCAGGTAGGGCGAGCCGGTGACCGGGTTGATGGACGGGGTGTAACCGTTGAGCACGAAGAACGAACGTTCGTCGGTCAGGCCGCCGGCAAAGGTGTAGTTCACCGTGTTCGCCACCGGCAGGTAATACCTGCCCAGGTTACCGAACAGCTTGGTGCTGCCATCGCCCTTCATGTCCCAGGAGAAACCGAAGCGCGGCGAGACCAGGTTGTCCATCTTGATGAAGCTGGTGCCGATCGCGGTCTTGTTGTCGAAGTTGTCGACGCGGACACCCAGGTTCAATACGAGGTTGCGCGTGGCGCTCCAGACGTCTTCCAGGTACATGGCGCTGGCTTCGGTCTCGAAGACGCCCCCATCCGCGCGTCGCCGGCCGAACAGGTAGGCATTGACGCCCGCCGGGAGCGCGGCGCCGTTGTCCAGGACCTGGGTCGGGCTGGTACGGCCGAAGATGGTGTAGATGGTCTGGGTCGGGCCGGGGTAACGGGTGTTGCGGTCGGTGGTCATCACCTCGTGGTCGAGGCCAAAGCGCAACAGGTGGTCGCCGAGGGTCCACTCGAAATCGAGCCGCCCTGCCTCGCGCTCATCTTCGTGGTTGATGACGGAACCGCCGGGGTGGCAGCCCAGCGCCGGCCGGCCGAGGGCGTTGTAGGCCGAATTGTACGAGGCAGTGTTGAAGGTCACCCGGTCGCACAGTGCGTCCGCCGTCGAACTGGCCCGCGAAGCGGTGCGGTTGAGGCCATACATGGCCTTGACCACGAAGTTCTCGCCAAAGAAGCCGGTGTAGGTGAGCGAGCCGTTCTTGCCGCCGCCCTCGGAGAAGTTGTCGCCCTCGCGCCCTCTGACCAGCGCGTTGGCGAAGTCGTAGGTGTAGGTGTTGCTGCTGGTATCGCCCTCGTCCGAGAACGCCAGCAGTTCCACCAGGTGGTCGTCGCTCAGGCGCCAGTCCAGCTTGGTGCCCCAGAAGCCGTTGCTGGACTCGGACCTGGTCAGGGTGCTGCCCACGCCATTGGTGAATCGGGAATCGTTGTCGCGCAGCTCGTACATGGCGAACAGGAACAGGCGGTCCTTGATGACGGGGCCCGACGCCCATCCGTTGAACTTGGCGAAGCTCTGCACATCGCGGCTCGCGCGCGTGTAGACGTCGCCCCGGACCGGGTCGGTATAGAAGTGGTCGTCGGCCTCGGCCCGGAACGCCGCCGGTTCGAAGGTGAACTCAAGTCCCGCCTTGAACTCGTTGCCACCGGAGCGGGTGACGGCATTGATCACGCCGCCGGTGCTGCGGCCGAACTCGACCGAATAGCCGCCGGTCTTGACCTGGAATTCCTGGAAGAACGCGAATGGCGCGGTGGAAAAACTCTGGCGGCGGTAGAAGTCGGTGACATTCAGGCCGTTGATGAAGACCGAGTTCTCCGCCACCGAAGAGCCACCGAACGAGATGCCGCCGAACGACGAATTCCCGCCGATCACCCCCGGCGCGAGCAACGCGACGCCGCCCAGGGACTGCGCCACCGGCAGACGACTGATTTCCTCCCGGGTGATGTTCGTCGCGGTCTCGGTGGAACGCACGTCCACGCGGTTCACCACCCGCGAGCCGACCACCTGCACGGCGTCCAGGTTGGCCACGCCGCCATCGTTCGCCAGATTGACCGTGGTCGTCCCGCCCAGCGAAACGCTGACCGGTACCGGCTGGCCAACGGCCTGCTCGCCACGGCGGACCTGCAGGGCGTAATCCCCCGGGGGTAGCTGGCTGAGGCGATACACGCCGTCCGCGCCCACCGTCACGGACCGGGTGAGGCCAGTGGCGCTGTTGGTCACCGTAACCTGGTCCCCGGAGCTTGCCTGCCCGGCCACCGCGCCCGTGGCGCTTTGCGCCATGACCGGTGCGGCCAGCGAAGAGAGGCATAGTCCCATTGCGATGCCGAGGACGGACTTGCGCAGGCGGCGGTTGCTCATCGTGCTCTCCGGTGGAAACTCAAGGTGTGCGTGCGGGGCGGATCCGGTCGGGGGCGGTATGGCAGCCGCGTGAATCCGGCGCGCCCCTGCAGTCGGTATCGTTCACGCCTGTGTAACACGCAGCAGAAACACGGTCAATAATTTATTCTTTTCATATAAGCTCAGCGAATTACGTATTTCGCAGCGCACCATTGGCCTGGTGGCGCGGCGATCAGGAGATCCGATGCCAGGCAACGCGTCCGCACCCTTCGCCCTGCCCCGCCTGCGGCTGCTGGTCCTTGCCCTGCTGCTGGCCGCGACGCCCGCGCTGGCTGCGCGAGACCGTTCCCCCGCTCCGCCGATTTCGCAGCCGACGGGCGTGCCCGGGATCGAAGAAGCGCACTTGTCACCGCAGTTCTGGGTCGCCCGCCTTCCGTCCGCCGAGGACGTGCTGCTGTCGCCTGCCGACATCGCGGCGCGCAACCGGCAGCTGATCCAGCAGGACGATTCGATGCATGACCTGGCCGCGCTGCCGGCACGTCTGGAGCGCGCGCAGATCACGGGCTGGATCGAAGACCTGGCCTCGCCCCCGTCGCGGCCGTTGTGGGACGAGGCCGGCACGCCAGTGGGGAAGGCCGCGCTCGATGGCATCGTCGGCAACCGCGCGCTGGCACGCGTTCCCGATGTCCAGGCCACTCGTTACGGCATGGCAGTGAAACGCGCGGCGCTGCGCACGTTTCCCACGGCGTTGCGGGTGTTCAGCAGCCAGGGCGAAACCGACATCGACCGCTTTCAGGAAAGCGCGCTGTTCCCCGGCGACCCGGTCGCCATCGTGCATGCCAGCATCGATGGCCAATGGCTGTTCGTGGTCAGCCCACGCTACGCGGCGTGGGTGGAGGCACGGGCCATCGCCGAGGGCGACAAGGCTGCGGTCCTGGGTTACGGCGCGCGAGCGCCGTTTCGGGTGGTGACCGGTGCCAAGCCGCGCACCGTGTTCACCCGCGAAGAACCGCGACTGTCCGAGCTGCAGCTGGACATGGGCGTGCGCGTGCCGCTGGCCAGCGTGGCGGTCCACAAACCGGTCAACGGCCAGCATCCGTATGCCTCGTGGATCATCGACCTGCCGGTGCGCAATGGCGATGGCCGCCTCGCGTTCGCACCCGCGCTGCTGCCCCGCATCGAACAAAGCGTCGCCGATTACCTGCCGCTGACCCGCGCCAACATCATCGGCCAGGCGTTCAAGTTCTTGGGCGAACGCTACGGCTGGGGCCATGCCTACAACGGCCGCGACTGCAGCGGCTTCGTAGCGGAGGTCTACCGCAGCATGGGCGTGGAGATGCCGCGCAACACCAGCGACCAGGCGGTCAGCCCGGTGTTCGCGCGCACCCGCTTCGAGCCCGGCGATACGCGCGCCAAGCGCATGGCCGCGGTCGACGCGCTGGACGTTGGCGACCTGGTCTACATTCCCGGCCACGTGATGATGTTCGTCGGCCGCATCGACGGCAGGCCCTACGTGATCCACGACACCAACGGCGGCAGCATGCTCGGCGCCGACGGCGAGGTGCGTTCGCTCAAGCTCAATGGCGTCTCCCTGACCCCGCTGCTGCCGCTGCGCATGAACAGGGAACAGGATTACGTGGACCGCATCACCAACATTGTCCGCGTCGCCAAGGCGCAGTGACCAGGCACGCCACCGAGCCGGCCCGCATGAATCCCAGCCCATGAAGAACCCTGCATGAAAATCACCGCAATCCGTTTCGGGATGTTGCGGGTCCCGCTGAAGACCCCGTTCAAGACCGCGCTGCGCACGGTGCAGCAGGTGGAGGACATCGTGGTCATGGTGGACACCGACACCGGCCATGTCGGCTATGGCAGCGCCCCGGCCACCGCGGTGATCACCGGCGACACCCACGGCTCGATCGTGCACGCCATCCAGCACTACATCGCGCCGCGCCTGGTCGGCCAGGAGATCGCCAACCTCAACCACGTGACCGGCCTGGTCCAGGCTGCGCTGGAGAAAAACACCAGCGCCAAGGCGGCGGTGGAGATCGCGTTGCACGACCTGTGGGGCCAGTTGTACGGCGCGCCGCTGTACCAGTTGCTGGGCGGCGGCGACCCGGCCATCACCACCGACATCACCATCAGCGTGGACTACATCGACAAGATGGTGGCCGATTCGCTGGCAGCTGTGGAGCGCGGCTTCGAGTCGCTGAAGATCAAGGTCGGCAAGGACATTGGCGTCGACATCGAGCGCACCAAGGCCATCCATGCCGCGGTCGAGGGCCGCGCCCTGCTCCGCCTCGATGCCAACCAGGGCTGGACCGCCAAGCAGGCGGTCTATGCCCTGCAGACGCTGGAAAACGCGGGGGTCCGGCTGGAACTGGTGGAGCAGCCGGTCAAGGCGCATGACCTAGCCGGCATGCGCTACGTGACCGAGCGCGTGCATACGCCGGTGATGGCCGATGAAAGCGTGTTCGGGCCGATGGAAGTGATCGAGCTGATCCGCATGCGCGCGGCCGACATCGTCAACATCAAGCTGATGAAGACCGGCGGCAT
>JAZKHR010000026.1:0-28798 GCA_040385305.1 Pseudomonadota bacterium | reverse complement strand
AGTCGTACACCACGCGCCGCTCGCAGCCCATGATCAGGTCGAGGTTGCGCAGGCCGACGTCGAAGTCGATGACCGCGACTTTCTTGCCGCGGCGCGCAAGGCCGGTGGCGATGCTGGCGCTGGTCGTGGTCTTGCCCACGCCGCCCTTGCCAGAAGTAACTACGATGATCTCGGCCAAGTGGACTTTCTCCGTGTGCGCCGCGCCGCCAAGGCGGTCATGCAGCAGTTGTGGTGGTCGGGCGGGGCGTCCCGGCCTGCGTGGATCGTAGCGCGCGACGCTCAATCGAGCGCGGCGAGTTTCAGTTGACCTTTTTCCAGCCAGACCTGCACGGCCTTGCCGCGCAATTCCGCGGGAATGTCTTCCAGCACCTTGTAATGCCCCGCCACCGCGACCAGCTCCGCGTGGAACTCGCGGCAGAAGATCCGCGCGTCCTCGTTGCCCTGGGCGCCGGCCAGGGCGCGGCCACGCAAGGGCCCGTAGATGTGGATGGAGCCATCGGCGATGACTTCAGCTCCGGCCCCCACCGTACTCAGCACCGTCATGTCGCGGTTGTCGGCATAGACCTGCTGGCCCGAGCGCACCGGCGTGACCTGCATCAGGCCCGGGCCGGCGGGCGCCGCCGTCTTGACCGACCCGGTGGCCGGCGCTGCCTTTGCCGGCGCGCGCGCGGGGACAGCGGCGGGCTCGGCGGGCTCGGGCTGCATGCTGGCGGATTCGTACTGGGCGCGGAACTTGGCCAAGAGGGGCAGCCCGAGTTGCTGTGAAAGCGCCTCGATCTCCTTGGTGCCATAGGCCAGGGCGACCGGCAGCACGCCGGCCTCGCGCAGGCCATCGACGAGGGTGCGGGCTTCGCCCAGCGAAGGCGTGGTGCTTAGTCCGCCGAAGTCCAGCACCACCGCGGCGCGGGCGAACAGGTTCGGCGCGCGCTGCACGCGTTCGCGCATCTCTGCGGCGAGCTGGGCGACATCCAGCGTACGCACCCGCAGGTTGGCGATGCCGACTTGGCCGATCTTCAATTCACCGGCCTGGGCGTAGTCCACCACCGCGCTCATGCGCCGGTACCGGTCGCGCGCGACGCCAGTTGCGGGGTGCGAGGGCGCAGCAGCCAAGACGCCTCCGGCAGCGCATCGCCGTAGGTGTCGCGCACCCAGGCATAGCTGCACAGCGGCTTCATCAACATGGCGGCGCGCAGCCCCTGCTCCTCCATCACGTGCTGGCCGACTTCGCGGAAGCCGAAACTGCCGTGGAAGAGCAGGGCGTGGTCGGTGCCCGGCTGCAGGAACACCTCGCAGGCCAGCTGCGGGAAACGCAGCTCCGCATAACTCTGCACATCGGCATACAGGGCACGGCCAACGCCGCCGCCGCGCCGGCGGCTGGCCACTGCCACGCGGTCGATGTAGAAGAAATCGGGGTGGTGCTGCACGAACCAGGCGAAGTTGCTGCTGTCGTGGCGGCCACCTGCGCCAAAACCGATCAGGAATCCTGCAAGGTTGCCGTCGCGCTCGGCGACCCGGAAATACTCGGCGGTGGCGAACAGCTGGCGCAGCTTCGTGGCGTCGAGGGGGAGGATCGCGGGTCCCGCGGCGTTGTTGAGTGCGAGGACGGAATCCAGCTCGTGCTCGCGCACGTCGCGGATGGCGATCGGCATTCCTTGTCACTCCGTCTGGCTTGCGGCGGGGCAGTGCGGACCGGCGAGCGGCCGGGGCGGATTATCGCATGGGCCGCGACGGCCGGCCATGACCTTCGGTGGGCGCGCCGGAGTGGCGGAGGGGTTATAAGGCGTGATGCTCGCGCGCCTTTCCCACACCAGACTCCTGCGCTACGCCGGCCTGTTCACCTGGGCGATGGTGGGGCTGCCGCTGCTGTATTCGTGGCTGGGGCCGTGGCTGAACCGCGCGCCCGACGACAGCGTGGCCCTGCAGCCGATGCCCTGGCAGGGCTGGGTGTCTTACCTTGCATTCGGCATGGGGTACGCGTGGCTGACCAAGGGCCTCGGCCGCCGCCGCACCGCGCCGGATTTCCTGCTGCTGATCGTGGTGACCCTGGCCGCGCTGGGGGTGAGCTACTTCAACGGCTCCGGGCTGGGCAGCGTTCTGTTGATGGTGGCTGCATGCGTGCTGCCATGGTTGCTGCCCCTGCCGCTCGGCATCGCCTGGCTGGTGGCCAGCCAATTGGCGGTAGCACCGGTGTTCATCCGCTGGCTGGGCTTCCCGGCGGTAGAGGCGCTGATGCAATCCATGCTGTATGCGGGCTTTTCCGGCTTCGTGTTCATTACCAGCCTGGTGGCGCTGCAGCAGACCGAGGCTCGCGAGGACCAGCGCCGGCTCAACGCGGAACTGCGCGCCACCCGCGTGCTGCTGGCAGAAAGCGCACGGGTGAACGAGCGGACCCGCATTTCCCGCGAGCTGCACGATCTGCTCGGGCATCACCTGACCGCGCTCAGCCTGAACCTGGAGGTGGCCGGGCACCTCTCCGAAGGACGGGTCAAGGACCATGTGCAGCAGGCCCACACGCTCGCCAAGCTGCTGCTCACCGACGTCCGCGAGGCGGTCAGCCAGCTGCGCGAAAGCGGGGCCATCGACCTTGGCGCTGCCCTGCGCCCGCTGGCCGAGAACGTCCCCAAGCTGTCCATCCACATGGACATCCAGCAGCCCCTGACGGTGGACGATCCGGAGCGCGCGCACGTGTTGCTGCGCTGCGCCCAGGAGGCCATCACCAACGCGGTTCGCCACGCCGGCGCTCGCAATCTGTGGCTGGTGGCGAGCAGCAACGGCGACCGCGTCCTGCTGCAGGTGCGCGATGACGGCACGGGATGCGACACCGTCACCCCCGGCAATGGCCTGCGCGGCCTGCGCGAGCGCCTGCGCCAGCATGGCGGCGACCTCCAGGTCAGCACCCGCCGCGGCGGTGGCTTCCAGCTCGACATGATCCTGCCGCTCGCGCCCAGCGTGGAGCCCGGCATTCCCCAAGGAGTTGCAGCATGACCCGAACCACCCCGATCAGCGTGTTCCTGGTCGATGACCAAACCCTCGTGCGCCAGGGCATACGCTCGCTGCTGGCGCTGGCAGAAGGTATCGAGGTGGTGGCCGAGGCCAACGACGGCCGCCAGGCGGTGGAACTGATCCCACAGGTCAAGCCGGACGTGGTCCTCATGGACATGCGCATGCCGGCCATGTCGGGACTGGAAGCCTTGCAGGCGCTGGGCCGGCTTGGCGCACTGCCGCCGACCATCATCCTCACCACCTTCGATGACGACCAGCTGGTGCTGGCCGGGATCAAGGCAGGCGCCAAGGGCTACCTGCTCAAGGACGTGTCGCTGGAGCAGCTGGTCAGCGCCATCCAGGCCGTTGCCGCGGGCGGCTCGCTGGTGCAGCCAGCGGTGACCCAGCGGCTGCTGTCCGGGCTTGAACACATGCGCAACGAGTTCGTCAGCCTGGAACGGCCGGACCCGCTGACCGACCGCGAGACCGAAATCCTGCGGCTGATGGCGTCCGGCTTTTCCAACAAGGAGATCGCCAACTCGCTCGGCGTGGCAGAGGGCACGATCAAGAACCACGTGTCCAACATCCTCAGCAAACTGGGCGTCCGCGACCGTACGCGGGCAGTGTTGAAGGCATTCGAACTGCAATTGGTCTGAACCATCGCACTTCAACACTCGCCGAATCCCCGGCCGGTTTGGTACGATGGCCGGTCTGCGCGGCACACCCGCGAGCGGCCCTCCCGGAGATTCCTGAATGACTCGTTTGCTCGAGATCCTGATTTCCCTCCTCATCGTCGTGGCGCTGTACGTGGTCGTGGCGCTGGTCTTGCCATCCAAGCGCAGCCTGGTCGAGAAGATCGAAACCAACCGCAAGTTGACCATCGTGTTCGATTCGCTCAACAGCGTGCGCCGGTTCAAGGACTGGAACCCGCTGCTGCTGCGCGACCCGGGCATGCAGCTCAGCTATTCCGGCCCTGAGCGGGGCGTGGGTGCGCGGCTCGACTACGTGTCCCAGTCGGAAGGCCTTGGCAAGGGCTCGTGGGAGATCACCGAAAGCGTCCCGCGCGAAAAGGTTTCCTACCAGATCGAGAACGAGGAGCGCGGCAGCAACAAGCGCACGTCGTTCACTTTCGAACCGACCGGCCGCAACAACCGCAACGTAGAGATCACCCAGACCTATGCTGTCGATTACGGGTGGGACCTCCTGGGCCGCTACTCCGGCATGTACGTCGCGCGCCATGTCGGCGACGACATGAAGATGGGCCTGACCCGCATCGTCAACATGCTCGCCAGCGTGCCCAACGTGGACTACGCGGTGACCGGCAGCAAGATGACCGGCCTCAAGGTGGCCGACCGTCCGGCCGAGGACGTGCTGTTCGTCAATGCCGGCAACGTTGAGCGCGGCAACTCGCAGATCCAGGCGTCGATTACCGCCAATACCGAATGGCTGAAGCGGACCATGGACGCGAATGGCCTCGAGGCGGTCGGACCGCTGCGCATCGTCACCACCGAACTTGGCCGCGAGACCTACAACTTCGACGTTGCCCAGGCCGTGCGCAAGAAGGATGGCAGCCCGGTCGGCAACGTGGCCGTGCAGGGTCCGGTGCAGTTCGTGCAGACACCGGCGGCCAAGGTCGCAATGGCGTCCTACACCGGCTACATGGCGGAACTGGACAACGTCCGCAACGCACTGCGTGCATGGGCGCTGACCTCCGGTTATGAAGTCGTCGACCGTCCCTACGAGTCGTGGAAGAACGGCGTAGCGAATGCGTTCACGGAAACCGGCGAATTCGACGTCTACTGGACGCTGAAGTAATCGCATCCATCCGATGCCGATGATGGTCACGAACGCCGCGCCTGTCGCGGCGTTCGTGTATCCGCGTTCTTGAAACGAAGGGATACCGCCATGCCGCGTCATGTTCGTGGATTCGATACCGAAGCTGCCTTCGCGCACCTGGCGAGGCGCGACCGCAAGCTGGGTGCGTGGATGCGCAAGCTCGGCCCGATCGAGCCCGATCCGCGCTGGCGCAAGCCGTTCGATCCGGTCGATGCCCTGGCGCGCGCCATCCTCTACCAGCAGTTGAGCGGCAAGGCGGCGGCGACCATCGTCGGGCGTGTCGAGGCGGCCATCGGCAGCAGCCGCTTCCACTGCGACACATTGGCCCGCTGCGACGATGCCACCCTGCGCGGCTGCGGCGTGTCCGGCAACAAGCTGTTGGCCCTGCGCGACCTGGCACTGCGCGAGGCTGCAGGCGAGATCCCCGAGGTGCGCCGGATGTCATCGATGGAGCCAGACGCCATCGTCGACGCCCTGGTGCCGATCCGCGGCATCGGCCGCTGGACGGTGGAGATGATGCTGATGTTCCGGCTCGGTCGCCCTGACGTGCTGCCGGTCGACGACCTCGGCATCCGCAAGGGCGCGCAGGTGGTCGACAAGCTGGAGGAAATGCCAACGCCCAAGGCGCTGGCGGAACGCGGCGAGGCCTGGGCGCCGTATCGCACCTATGCAAGTTTCTATTTGTGGCGGATCGCCGATGCAGGTACCGAGGCCTCGCGGCGGAGCAAGCGGTCGCAGGGGTAACCTCGGAATGGTCAAGGCGGCGGCGATGCCTGTCTTGATCGCGCATCCACTTGCCCGCGCGTATCGTAGAAACCAACGCCGTCCTGGTCTTTTCTGCCACGGACCGCCATCACGTGCTTCCTGAGGAGGCCGCCATTGTCAGACCACGCGAGTGAAGTGCCGCCCTGCCGAGCCTGCACGCCGGAGCAGGGCCTTCCCTTCGAGATCACGATGGCGTTCCAGCCGATCCTCGACCTGCGCACGCGTCGGGTGTTTGCGTATGAAGCACTGGTTCGCGGCAAGTCCGGGGAGGGCGCGGGAGGCATCCTTGCGCAGGTGAATCCCGACAACCGCTATGCGTTCGACCAGACTTGCCGACGCACGGCAGTGGAACTGGCGGCGAGGCTGCAGGTTCCCTGCTTCGTCAGCATCAATTTCCTTCCGAATGCGGTTTACAAGGCCGCCACCTGCATCCGGGCCACGCTCGAGGCGGCACGACAGCATGGTTTCCCGACCTCGCGCCTCATCTTCGAGATCACGGAGAACGAAGAACTGGTCGACAAGGCGCACTTGAAGGACATCATCCGGGAGTATCGCCGGCAAGGTTTCAAGACGGCGATCGACGACTTCGGTGCAGGCTATGCGGGACTGAACCTGTTGGCGGAATTCCAGCCTGACATCATCAAGCTGGACATGGCGCTTGTCCGCGCAATCGACAGCGATCCGGTTCGGCAGGCGATCGTGCGCGGGATCCTGGGGGTTTGCGAGGCGCTGTCGATCGAGGTGATCGCCGAAGGGGTGGAGACCACCGCGGAGTTGACCGTGCTCCGGGGGATGGGCATCGGCCTTTTCCAGGGGTTCCTGTTCGCCAAGCCGGGCTTCGAATGCCTGCCGGAAGTGGCGTGGCCCGTCGCCTGAGCACCTGCGTGATGCACGCGGATCATGGCTACGTGGGATGGCAGGTGCGGTCTCGACTGCATGTGTTCGGCGTGCCTCAGCGTCGCTGATAGGATCCCGCTCGATAGCCGAGCGCATGGTCGCTTGATGCAGACGGGTTGGGGATTGGATGCAGCGTCACGCGACCATTCCCGGGACGACCGCGGTTGCATCAACAAAACAACTGGTCGTAAAAAAAGGCCCCGCAAGCGGGGCCTTCCTGTTACTTCCGTGTAACAACTGTTGTTGCAAGGGGTGCTCGACCCCTCACGCCAGACTCAGCGGCCGTCCCTGTCTGCGTCGCCCGGCAGCACGCGCTCGACGCCGTGCCACGCATCGCGCACTGCACCCTTGGCATCGGTCCACGCCATCCGCGAGGTGCCTTTGGCTTGCTCCCAACCCTGCTCCAGGTCGGACTCGAGGGCGTCGTTCCAGTCGCGTCCGACATGCTTGGTCCGCGCATAGGTACCGTAGCGGTAGGCCGGGCGGTAGTCGTCGTTGTAGGTGTAGTCCGCCTTGTAGCCTTCCGCGGTCTGGTACTTGTCGGCGTAGTAGGTGTCCGTCGCTTCATAGGTGCGATAGGTGCGGTCAGTGCGATCAAACGCATCGCGCACCGCGTCCTTGGCCTGTTCCCAGGTGAGGCGCGACTTCGCCTTGGTGGCTTCCCAGCCCTGGCGCACGTCGGCTTCAAGGCTGTCGTCCCAGCGGCGGTTAGCATGCTGGGCGCGCACCGTGTCGCCATAGGCATAAGCCGGGGCGTAATCGTCGTAGGTGTAGTTGCTGTCGAAGTACGGGCGCTTGGTGTACTCGGTCTGCCAATACTCGGCTTCGCCGGTGGGGTCCATGCGCTCGGCCACGCCCTTGCCGGCCGCAGCGCCTGCGATCGCGCCGATAGCGCCGCCGATCAGGGTGCCGATAGGACCCAGCACGGAGCCAACCACGGCACCTGCCACTGCGCCGCCGGTACCACCGACGCCCACGCCCACCGGATGGGAACCGGGCGCGCCGGTGATCGGGTCGCGGTTCATGTCGTTCGTTTCGTTCTGCATGTCCATTGCTCCTTGGAGGATCGCCGACGTTCAATGTCGGGAGGCGCAGGCTGCCAGCGCACGCGTGTACGCAACGTGGATCGCGGGACGACCGCCGTCGACAACCTGAATCCTTCAGGTTCCAGTCGGGGCGCGCGCGTGCGACGGGCACCGACAACCCGCGGCAAAGCGAGGGTCCAGGCTCAACGGATGTAGAACTGTCAGGAGCGCGGGTATCCGGCCGGCCTTCATTGCGCGCCAGAAACGAAAAACCCCCGCGTCAGCGAGGGTTCTTTGTTGTACCTGGTGCCCGGGAGAGGACTCGAACCTCCACGAAGTTGCCCCCGCTAGCACCTGAAGCTAGTGCGTCTACCAATTCCGCCACCCGGGCAGGGTGCAGGGGGCGTATGGTGCAGTGCGATTCGATTGATGTCAACGCGGATTTGTCCAGCAGACGAGGCCTGCACGGGCGCGTTGTACCATTCACGCATGACGAAACCCCCCAGCAAGCGCGGCACTGGCCGTGGCGACAAGACGCCCGGCAAGGCCGGCCCCTCACGCAGCCAGGGCGCGTCCCAGGGACCGAAGGCGGCGAAGAAAACCGCAGGCAAGTTGCCCGGCTGGCTGCCCGATGCCGGGCTGATGCGCGCCTTCGGCGGTGCCGGCGCGGGGCGGACTGCGCCACCTGCTGCAACCACGGCCCCGACCCGCCGCGAACCACCCGCGACATCCGGGCCCGCCATGTCCACCCGGCCCGGCCGCGTGCGCGATCCGCATGCCGCCCGCGAAGCGCAGCGCTACGAGCAACCCATCGCCAGCCGCGAGATGATCCTGCAGGTGTTGGCCGACAACGACGGCCCGATGGACGCAGACGCGCTTGCGACCAAGCTGGCGCTGACCGACCCTGATCGCTTCGATGCCTTGGCCAAGCGCCTCGGTGCCATGGTCCGCGAAGGCCAACTGCTGCAGAACCGCCGCGGTGGTTACGCCCCTGCGGCGCGCATGGACCTGGTGCCGGGCGTGGTCATTGCCAATCCCAATGGCTTCGGTTTCCTGCGCCCGGATGCCGGCGGTGGCGACGACCTGTTCCTGCCCCCGTTCGAGATGCGCAAGGCCATGCACGGCGACCGCGTGCTGGCCAGCGTCACCGGCGTGGACCGCAGCGGTCGCAAGGAAGGCGCCATCGTCGAAGTGCTGGAGCGCCGGCTCAACCGGTTGCTCGGGCGCTACACCGAGGAAGACGGCATCGCCTTCGTGGTGCCGGACGACAAGCGCATCCAGCGCAACGTGATGATCCCGCAGGACGCCCGCAACGAGGCCAGGCATGGCCAGTTGGTGGTCGTGGAAATCACCAAGGCGGTGGATACCAACCGCCCGCCGATCGGCAAGATCCTGGCGGTGCTGGGCGACAAGCTGACCGCGTCGCTGGCGGTGGAAGCCGCCATCCACGCACACGAGATTCCGCACGAGTTCCCGCCGGCGGTCCTGGCCGAAGCAACCGCGGTGCCGCTTGAGGTGGATGCAGCTACGGCATCTCGTCGCGTAGACCTGCGCAACACGCCGCTGGTCACCATCGATGGCGAGGATGCCAAGGATTTCGACGACGCGGTCTGGTGCGAACCCAACCGCGATGGCTTCCGCCTGATCGTCGCCATCGCCGATGTCTCGCATTACGTGCGGCCCGGCACGCCGCTGGACGAGGAAGCGCAGCTGCGCGCGACCTCCGTGTACTTCCCCGGCTTCGTGGTGCCGATGCTGCCGGAGACCCTGAGCAACGGTATCTGTTCGCTGGTGCCGAAGACCGACCGGCTGTGCTTCGTCTGCGACATGCAGGTAGGGCGCGATGGCGTCGTCACCGCCAGCGAGTTCTACGAGGCGGTGATGCATTCGCACGCGCGCCTGACCTACACCGATGTATGGAACGCCGTGGGCGAAGGCATCCCCGACGATGACCGCGACGCCGCCCTGGCAAGGATCGGCGGCCTGCTGCCGCAGATCCAGCGCTTGCACCAGTTGTACAAGATCCTCGACAAGGCGCGGGCCAAGCGCGGCGCCATCGAGTTCGAAAGCAGCGAGGTGCGCTTCGTGCTTGATGCCAAGGGCGCGGTCAGCCAGGCCGGCATGATCCAGCGCAACGATGCGCACAAGCTGATCGAGGAATGCATGATCGCGGCCAACGTGCAGGCGGCGCTGTACCTGATGGGTGCGGGCACGCCGGCACCGTACCGCAACCACGACAAGCCACCGGAGTCCAAGTACGCGGACCTCGGCGAGTTCATGAAGGAGTTCGCGCTGCGCCTGCCGCCGTGGGCCAAGCTGCGGCCCAGGGATTTCCGGGCGCTGCTGGAGAAGATCCGGGAGCGCCCCGACGCGACTCTGCTGGAATCGGTCATCCTGCGCAGCCAGTCGCTGGCGGTGTACGCGCCGGACAACATCGGTCACTTCGGCCTTGCACTGGAGGCGTACGCGCACTTCACCTCGCCGATTCGACGTTACCCGGATTTGCTGGTGCACCGCGCCATCAAGCACGCCTTGGCCGGCGGCAAGCCGGATACCTACGAGTATTCGCCGCACCGGATGGCCAGCCTGTCGCTGCAGTGTTCGGAGCGCTCGCGCCGCGCCGACGAGGCCCAGCGCGAAGTGGACGAGCGTTACCGCGCGGCGTGGATGGAAGACCACGTCGGCAAGGAGTTCGAGGGCACCATCAGTGGCGTTACCAGCTTCGGCCTGTTCGTCGAGCTGGACGATTCCAAGGTCAACGGCCTGGTCCACGTGACCCAGCTCGCGAATGATTTCTACCACTTCGATGCGATCCGCAAGACCCTCACCGGCGAGCGCCGCGGCCGCGAATACCGCCTTGGCGATCGCGTTCGGGTGGTGGTGCTGAAGGCCAGCGTGGAAGACCGCAAGATCGACTTCCGCCTGGTCGAGGAAGGCGTTGCTGCCCCCAAACCATTGCCGCCGCGCGGCCAGCCGGCGAAGCGCCAGAAGCGGAAGTACTGATCCCCCGATGAGCAAAGCCTCCCAATGGATCGTCGGCCTCAACGCGGTCGCGGCCGCGGTCGAGCACGACGCCGACAATGTCCGCGAAGTGTTGCTGGAAGCGGGTGCGAAGAACCCGCGCATCGGCGAGATCGAAACCCAGGCGCGGCGCGTTGGCATCGACGTGCGACGGGTCAACCAGCAGGCGTTGGATGGCGTGGCCGGAGGCGTGCGCCACCAGGGCGCTGCGGCCCGCTACGCCGCGGTCAAGACCTGGGACGAGCACGAGCTGGAAGGATTGGTCGAGGCCGCCGCGGGCAAGGCCCTGGTCCTGGTGCTGGACGGCGTGCAGGACCCGCACAACCTGGGTGCCTGCCTGCGTAGTGCGGCGGCGGCGGGCGCGACTGCAGTGGTGTTTCCCAAGGACAAGGCGGTGCAGGTCAATGCGACCGTGCGCAAGACCTCGGCCGGCGCGGCCGACACGCTGCCGGTGTTCAGCGTGACCAACCTGTCGCGTACCCTGCGCGACCTGCAGAAAGCCGGGGTGTGGATCTATGGCTTCGCTGGCGAGGCGGAGGCATCGCTCTACGCGCTGGACCTCAAGGGCAACGTGGCGCTGGTGATGGGCGGCGAGGGCGATGGCCTGCGCCGGTTGACCCGCGAGAACTGCGACCAGCTGGTGAAGATCCCGATGCCGGGCGAGTTCGAGAGTTTGAATGTTTCGGTTGCGACGGGCGTTGCCCTGTTCGAAGCCGTGCGCCAGCGGCTCTGACGCCGCCCCTACTGGAGCAACACCTCGATGGCGCTTGAACTTGCGTGGTACGACTGGGTTGGCCTGCTGGGCACCGCCATGATCCTGCTGGGATTCGCCTTGCTGCAGGCCGGGCGTGTGTCCGGCACCGGCATCGTGTACCAGCTGCTCAACCTGTTCGGCGCGCTGGGTATCCTGGTGTCGCTGCTGGGCACGTTCAACCTGTCGGTGTTCGTGCTGGAAGTGGCCTGGGTCGCGGTAAGCGGATACGGGATCATGCGATCGTTCAGGGCCAAGCGCGCCGTCAGCGAGTGACCATGCCCGCCGGCCGTCGCGCTGCCCGCATCGGCTTGGGACACGCCGCAAGTACGTCCATGTAGGCTAATCGGCGCCATCCATGGCGCCGATTGTCCCTGCGCTCGATACGGGCAGCACACTCGACGCCCCAGCTTCGTGCCGCGGCCACGCATTGGCGATGATGCAGAACAGCTGCGCAGTACGTTCGGCGTCGTAGATGGCGGAATGCGCCTCGCGCGGGTCCCATTCCAGGCCAGCGGCGTGGATGGCGCGCGCCAGTACGGTCTGGCCATAGGCCATGCCGGCCATGGTCACGGTGTCGAACACGCTGAAGGGATGGAACGGGTTGCGCTTGTGCTGCACCCGGTTGACCGCGGCGTTCAGGAAGTTGAGATCGAAGTGGGCGTTGTGGCCGACCAGGATCGCGCGCTGGCAGCCGTGGCGCTTGGCCGCGGCCCGCACCGGCGCGAATACCTTGTCCAGTCCCTCGCGCTCGGGCAGTGCGCCACGCAGCGGGTGGTCGACCTTGATCCCGGTGATTTCCAGCGACTTCGGGTCGATCAGGGTGCCGGGCGCAGGTTCGATGTGCGCGCTCGCAACCTCGCCGGGAAAGAAGCGGCCCTCCGCGTCGATCTCGATCGGCACCGCAGCTATTTCCAGCAGCGCATGCCGGTTCCAGTCGAAGCCGCCGGTTTCCACGTCCACCACCACCGGCAGGTAGCCGCGGAAGCGTTCGGCCATCGGCTTGAAGGCCGGTGTGTCGCGGATGTCTGTCATCGCGACAGGTTAATCGATGCGGGTGCCGAGCAATACGCCTTCGGCATGCAGCCTGTCGAGCATCGGGCGTGCTTCCGCGGTGAACGCAGCGCCATCGGCTTGGCCCGCTTCCTTCGCGAGTTGCCCCACCAGGTCGTGGCCACTCGCATCGACATTTGCGCCGACCAGTTCCAGCAGTCGGAACAGCAGTGGCGACAGCGCCGAGAAATGCACGTGCCCATCTGCTTCGCGACGCAGCAGCAGGAGGGTGGGTATTTCCGGCGCGAACTCCGGCTGGTGATGCGGACCGATGCCCGGGACGGGCCAGCGATAGGCCAGCGGCCACGCCAGCGGTGACAACACAGGGACTCCCTCGAGCAGGTCGCCGCTTGGGTCGTGCGCCGGCAACGCAGCATCGCTCAATTGCAGGCCGAGTTCAGCCCATTCGTAGTGCGCGAGTTCCGCCAGCCAAGGGCGTTGCGGGTCAACGCCAGCATCCGATGCGAGGAAATCGATCAGCTCGCGCCCGAGTTCGGTGAACAGCGGGGTGCGGCTCGTGTGCGTGGCAAGGAAGCGGCTCAGCAGCGCCTTCCAGTCTTCATCGCCCAGGGTTTTGCGGATCACCGGGAAGTTGCCTGCCAGCAGCCCGTCCAGGTTGTTGTAGACGAGGTCGCTGTAGACCTTGAGCCGGCGCGCTTCGATCCCCGGCGGACCGGGATGCGCTGCCGGTTCGCGCACGTGGCGCGCCAGCGCCCCGAGTTGTTCCTGCAGCCCGCTCATGAGGCCCCGGCCTGCAGTGTGCGGATGCGTTCCAGTTCACCCAGCAGCACCGGGAGCGGAGGAAAGTTGAAATCGCGTTCGAGCAGGGTAGGGCGCACGCCGTGCACGCCGTACGCATGTGCCAGCAAGTCCCACACGCCGTCCTTCACGTCGTCGCCGTGGGTGTCGATCTTGAGGTCGTCGGCTTCATCAAAGTGCCCGGCGACGTGGTAGCTGGCGATGCGCGCGGACGGCATCGCCTCGATGAAGGCACGCGGCTCGTAGCCGTGGTTGATCGCGTTGACGAACACGTTGTTGACGTCGAGCAACAGGTCGCAGTCGGCTTGGCTCAGCACGGCGTTGACGAAGTCGGCCTCGGCCAGCGCCTGATACGGCGCCGCGTAATAGCTCACGTTCTCGATGGCGATGCGCCGGCCCAGCGCGTCCTGCACCCGGCGGATGCGGCCGGCCACATGGGTCACGGCTTCGTCGGTGAACGGGATGGGCAACAAGTCGTACAGGTGCCCGCCGGCGCTGCAGTAGCTCAGGTGCTCGCTGTAGAGCGTGACCTGATGGCGGTCCAGGAACTGCCGGGTCTGCTGGAGGAGGTGCACGTCGAGCGGATCCGGGCCGCCCAGCGAGAGCGAGAGTCCGTGGCAGCTGAGCGGGTGGCGCGATGACAGCCTGGCAAGCTTTTCTGCGAGCGGTCCCCCCACGCCGATCCAGTTGTCCGGCGCGCACTCCAGAAAATCGAAGGCGCCCGCAGGCGCCTCGATCAACTCATCCAGCAGTGCCCTGCGCAGGCCGAGTCCCGCACCACGCAGGAGCCTTGCGTCATCCACCCCCGATCAGGGCTTGCTGCCGCACTTGCCTTCGCCGCACTTGCCCTCGGCACCCATCTTGCCGTGGCTTTCCTTGGCGATCTTCATCTTGGCGTGGTGTGCATCCATTTCCGCCTGGGTGATGAACCCGTCGCCATCGACGTCATAGCCGGCGAACTTTTCTTCGCTGCCCTTGTGGGCCGCATTGAACTCGGCGCGGGACATGCGGCCGTCGTTGTCCGTATCCATGCTGGCCATGCTGTGCGGCTTGTGCTGGCGCTTGCCGCTGGCCATCCCGCTGGCGGCATCGCGCTTGGCCTTGTCGCCGCCACACTTGCCTTCGCCGCACTTGCCCTCGCCACACTTGCCTTCAGCGGCAGTGGTCTTGGCGGAATCCTGCATGTAACCGTGCGCGATCGCTTGCATGGAAAACATCGAACCAGCCAGCAGCGTGCCAGTGGCGACCGCGGCGCCGAGCGCCAGTGCGACGGGTTTCTTGGTCTGCGACATGTGAACTCCTTGGCGCGCTAGCGCATGGGTGGAGCGCGGATCGTACCCCTTCGCCCTGCGCCCAGCCAGTCGCCGCAACCCGGGTATTCAGGTTGGCGGCGGGGCGCTCAGACCACGGTCGAGCTGCTTTCGTCGCGCTTGTCGCGGGGTGGCATCAGCTCCTCGCCGTGGACCAGGAACCAGACGTTTTCGGCGATGTTGGTGGCGTGGTCGCCGATCCGCTCCAGGTTCTTGGCCATGAACAAGAGGTGGGTGCACGGGGTGATGGCGCGGGCGTCTTCCATCATGTAGGTCAGCAGCTCCCGGAACAGGCCGGTGTAAAGCGTGTCCAGTTCGGCGTCGCGGGCGCGCACCTGCAGCGCTGCTTCTCCATCGCGGTTGCTGTACGCATCCAGCACGTCGCGGACCTGGCGCACCGCCATCCGGCCCAGTGCATCCAGGCCGCGGGTGTGCGGAAGCGGCGGCGACAGGTTCAGGGCCATCGAACGCTTGGCGATGTTGGCTGCATAGTCGCCGATGCGCTCGATGTCGGAGGCCACTCGCAGGGCGGCCAGGATCATGCGCAGGTCGCCGGCCAGCGGGCCGCGGCGGATCAGGTGGATGACGTCGTGGTTGACCTGCTGCTCCAGCGCGTCGATCGCCTCGTCGTTGCCGATCACCCGTCCCGCGGCCTTGTCGTCGCGGCGTTCGACCACGTCCAGCGCGGCTTCCAGTTGCGCAGCGGACATCTCGCCCATTCGGATCAGCTCGTCCATCAGGCCGCGCTGTTCCTCGTCGTAGCTCTTGACGATGTGGTTGTGCCGCTCGTTCATCAGCCGAACCTCCCGGTGATGTAGTCCTCGGTCTGTTGCTTCGAGGGGTTGGAGAAGATCTGCGCGGTCTCGCCGTGTTCGATCATGTCGCCCAGGTACATGAAGGCGGTGAAGTCGGACACGCGCGCGGCCTGCTGCATGTTGTGGGTCACGATCATGATGGTGAAGGTCTGCTTGAGCTCCTCCACCAGTTGCTCGATGCGGCTGGTGGAGATCGGGTCGAGCGCGGAGGTTGGCTCGTCCAGCAGCAGCACGTCCGGCTTCAGTGCCACCGCGCGGGCGATGCACAGACGCTGCTGCTGGCCGCCCGACAGGCCCAGGCCACTGTCCTTGAGCTTGTCCTTGACTTCGTCCCATAGCGCGGCTTGCCGCAACGCCTGTTCGACCCGGACGTCCATCTCGGATTTCGACAAGCGCTCGTGGTGGCGGATGCCATACGCCACGTTCTCGTAGATGGTCATCGGGAACGGCACCGGCTTCTGGAACACCATGCCGACCTTGCTGCGCAGGCGGTTCATCGGGTATTTCGGATCGAGGATGTTCTCGCCATCGAGCAGCACCTCGCCCTTGGCTTCCTGTTTCGGGTACAGCGCGTAGATGCGGTTGAACACCCGCAGCAAGGTCGACTTGCCGCACCCGGACGGGCCGATCAACGCGGTGACCCGCTTCTCCGGGATGTCCATGTCGATGTTCTTGACGGCCAGGAACTTGTCGTACCAGAAGTTCAGGCCGCGCGCGGACACCTTCACCGGTGACGCCAGCGGCAGCGCGTTGTCGCGCGCGTGCGGGGCAAGGGTCATGCGTGCATCGTTCATGGGGTCGATCCGGGTCAGTTAGTCGTTGGCGATCTTGTTGCGCAGCAGCAGCGTGCGCGCGATCAAGCTGATCGTCAGCACGAACAGGGTCACCAGCAGGGCACCCGCCCAGGCCAGGTGTTCCCAGTTCTCGTAGCCGCTGCCCGCGAACTTGTACATCACCAGCGGTACCGCGCTCATCGCGCCGGCAAGGTCGAGGCTGAAAAACTCGTTGCCGAAAGCGGTGAACAGCAGCGGTGCGGTCTCCCCGCTGATCCGTGCAAGCGCAAGCAGGATGCCGGTGACGATGCCGGGCAGGGCGCTGCGGTAGAGCACCTGCATGGTCACCTTCCATTGCGGTACGCCAAGCGAAAGCGCGGCTTCGCGCATCTGCACGGGCACCAGCCGCAACATCTCGTCGGTCGTGCGCACCACCACCGGCAGCACGATGAAAGCCAGGGCAAGCGCGCCGCCGAAGGCCGAGAAGTTGCCGCCGGTCTGCATGATGAAAGCCGCATACACGAACAGGCCCAACACGATCGACGGCGCCGACAGCAGGATGTCGTTGACGAATCGCACGGTGGTGCCGAGCTTGCGGTGGTGGCCGTATTCGGCAAGCCAGGTGCCCGCGGCGATGCCCATCGGGGTGCCTATCGCCAGTCCCATGCCGCACATCATCAGGCTGCCGACGATGGCATTGCGCAGGCCGCCGGCTTCGAGCGGCGGCGGCTGGTCCTGGGTGAACAGCGCCAGGTTGAAGCTGGTCAGTCCCTTGGCCAGCAGGGTCCACAGGATCCAGCCAAGGAAGGCCAGGCCGAACAGCGCGGCGGCGCAGGCCAGCACGATCGCCACGCCGTTGACCAGCCTGCGCCGGCGATAGAGCCCGGCATTGCCGCGGGGGATGGAATGGGTGGCGACGGCGCTCACCGGTTGCCTTCCTTGCGCGACAGGCTGTTGAGCATCAGCCGCGCCAGCGCCAGCACGATGAAGGTGACAATGAACAGCACGAAGCCGAGCAGCAGCAGCGCCGATCGATACTCTTCGGTGGCCTCGCCGAAGTCATTGGCAATCAGTGCGGCGATGGTGGTCGACGGCTCCAGCAGGGACGCGGTGAAGTTGACGCTGTTGCCGATCACGAATGCCACCGCCATGGTCTCGCCCAGCGCGCGGCCAAGGCCGAGGAACACGCCGCCGATCACCGCCGACCGCGTGTACGGCAGCACGATGTCCCAGCTCACTTCCCAGCGCGTCGAACCCAGGGCGTAGGCCGATTCCTTGAGCCGCGATGGCACGGTCAGGAACACTTCGCGCATCACCGAGCTGATGAAGGGGATCACCATGATCGACAGCACGATGCCGGAAGTCAGCAGGCCCGCGCCAATCGGAGGACCCTGGAACAGCGGGCCTATCAGCGGCCACGTGCCCAGGTTGTCGTTGAGCCACGGAATCATGTGCTCGCGCATCACCGGCATCAGCACGAAGAAGCCCCACATCCCGTAGATGATCGACGGGATGCCGGCCAGCAGTTCAATCGCGGTACCCACCGGCGTGCGCATCCAGCGCGGCGCGACCTCGGTCAGGAAAAAGGCGATGCCGAAACTCACCGGCACCGCAATCAGCATGGCGATGATCGCCGATACCACGGTGCCGTAGATCGGCACCAGCGCGCCGTACTTGTTCTCCACCGGGTTCCAGTCGCTGGAGAAGAAGAAATCCAGCCCTTCACTGGCCAGTACGCTGCGGCCTCCCCACAGCATCGACAGCGCAGCACCGGCCAGGGTCACCAGCACGAATACGGCAGTGGCGGTCAGCAACCACCGGAACTGCTTGTCGTTGCGCGCATCGGCGTCGTCACTCGTCGACACGGGAAGGGCAGTGGCGTTCATGCGCGTGGTCGGGCTCGCGTCTGCGTGGTCGGTGTGGTGCGATTACTTGAGCTGCGCGGCCCAGTACGCCTCGACCTGCTGCACCAGCGCGGCCGGCAGCGGAACGTAGTCCAGCGACGTGGCCTGCTCGGTGCCGCTCGCATAGGCCCAGCGGAAGAACTCCAGCGCCGCCTTTGCGTCTGCGGCATCGCGCGGCTGCTTGCGCATCAGGATGAAGTTGGTGGCGGTGATGGGCCAGGACTCCGCACCGGGTGCGTTGGTGATCACCAGGTTGAAGTCCTTGGCATTGGCCCAGTCGGCGCTGGCCGCGGCGGCGGCGAAGGAGGCTGCATTCGGCTGCACCCACTGGCCGGCGGCGTTCTGCATGGCCGCATGGGCCATCTTGTTCTGCAGCGCGAACGACAGTTCGACATAGCCGATCGCGCCCTTCAGCTGCTTGACATAAGAGGCCACGCCTTCATTGCCCTTGCCGCCAACGCTGCTGCCGCTCCAGTTGACGGTGGTGCCTTCTCCGATGCCGGCCTTCCATGCCGGGCTGACCTTGGACAGGTAGTTGGTGAAATTGAAGGTGGTGCCCGAGCCATCGGAGCGGCGCACGATGCTGATCTTGTCGGCCGGCAGGGACACGCCCGGGTTCAAGGCTACGATCGCCGGATCGTTCCACATCGCCACCTTGCCCAGGTAGATGTCGGCCAGCAGCGTGCCGGTGAGGCGCAGCTTGCCGGCCTCGATGCCGGGCACGTTCACCACCGGTACCACGCCGCCGATGGTCGACGGGAACTGCACCAGGCCGTCCTTTGCCAGTTCTTCCGGCGCCAGCGGCTTGTCGGACGAACCGAAGTCCACGGTGCCCGCCTTGATCTGCGCGATGCCGCCACCGGAACCGATCGACTGGTAATTGACCTTGTTGCCGGTGGCTTTGGCGTAGTCCGCCGACCACTTGGAGATCAGCGGATACACGAAGCTGGCACCAGCGCCGGTGATTTCAGCGGCAACCCGATTGGGGGACTGGTCACCCGCGGCAGTGGCGCCCGGCGCGGTCCCGTCGGCCCCTGCGGCGGGCTGGCCTTCGTTGCGGCACGCGACCAAGCCAAGGGCCAGGCACAGGCTGAGGCTGGCGATGCGGGGCAGGGTTGTCTTCATTGGATGAGCTCTCGCTGGGGCCGGAGTCGGATCAGGCCATGAAATGATGTTTTTGTGACATGCCGATGACAGTGCCCCCGGTTTCTTCCGGGCCATGCGGGTGAACGACAAAAAAAGCGGGCCCGAAGGCCCGCCGGAGGTAGATCAGTGGTCGGGATGGGGATCAATACTTCATCTGCGCCGTCCAGTACGCATCGATCTGCTGAACCAGGGCATCGGGCAGCGGCACATAGTCGAGCGCCTTGGCCTGGGCATCGCCGCTCGCGTAGACCCACTTGAAGAACTGCTTGGCGTTGCTGGCGCCGGCCTTGTTCTTCGGCGCCTTGTACATGAGGATGAAATTCGTGGCGGTGATCGGCCAGCTGTTTGCGCCCGGCGCGTTGGTCATGATCAGGTAAAAATCCTTGGCCTTGCCCCATTCGGCAGCGGCAGCGGCAGCGGCGAAGCTGTCGTCGCTTGGATTGACATAGTTGCCAGCGGCATTCTTGAGGCGGCTGTAGGTCAGCTTCTGCTGCAGTGCATACGACAATTCCACGTAGCCGATCGCACCATTGATCTGCTTGACGTAGGCAGACACGCCCTCGTTGCCCTTGCCGCCGATGCCGATCGGCCACTTCACGGTGGTGCCCTCGCCTACCTTGGCCTTCCATTCCGGATTCACCTTCGACAGGTAGTTGACGAAGTTGAAGGTGGTCCCAGAGCTGTCGGAACGGCGCACCACGGTGATTTTCAGGTCGGGCAGGGTGACCCCGCCATTGAGCGCCACGATGCGCGGGTCGTTCCACTTGGTAACCTTGCCGAGGAAGATGTCGGCCAGCAGATCACCGTCCAGCTTCATCGCGCCGGGCGCGACGCCCGGCACCTTGAGCACCGGCACCACACCGCCGATCACCGACGGGAACTGGGCGAGCCCGAACTTCTTCAGCTCTTCCGGCTTCAGGGGCGCGTCGGACGAGCCGAAGTCCACCGTGCCGGCCTTGATCTGGGCGATGCCGCCACCGGAGCCGATCGACTGGTAGTTGACCTTCTTGCCGGTGGCCTTGGCGTAGTCGGACGACCACTTCGACATGACCGGGTACACGAAGGAGGCGCCGGCGCCAGTAACGTCGTTGGCCGAAGCATGCAGGGTGAAGGTGCCGGCCAGCAGGATGGCTGCGGCGTAGCGCTTGACGTACTTGGACACGGGAAACTCCTGGGTGGGCGAATGCGCGGGCCAGCCGCTCGCCGTGCATTTCACTGCGCTTGCATGACAAAAACATGTGCACGACATGACCGTGTCGTGACAGCCGGTCCGCGGGGGCATCCGACGGGCGCCTGGGCGGCGGGGTCACCAAACTGTCATCTGCGGACAACACGACTGTCAAAATTGGGACGCACGCTGTGCCCGTCACTTCGCCTTAACGGCTGCCCAGCGGTGGGTGCCGATCCCGCACGCAATCCCTACTCCGGAGCACGACCATGCAACGCAATACCCTAGCCCTTGCCGTGACGCTGGCGCTGGCCGCCGCGAGTTTCCAGGCGAACGCCCAAGATACGCGCGACCAGGAAATCGCAGCGCTCAAGCAGCAGCTGGCTGAACTCGCGGGCAAGGTGCAGGAGCTCGAAGCGCGTACCGACGCCCAGTCCGAAGTCAACGTGGACACGGCAACCCAGCTCGACACCCTGGCCAACAACACCACCAAGGTCGAGACCAAGGGCGGCATGAAGATCACTTCGGCCGACAAGAATTTCGAGGCCTCCCTCGGTGGCCGCATCCATTTCGACGCCTACGCCTTTGACAACGATGTCGTCCCCACCACCGATACCACTGAATTCCGCCGGGCACGCCTGACCCTGTCGGGCAAGGCTTTTGGCTGGGAATACAAGGTCGAGCAGGATTTCGCCGCCGGCAGCAACCTGGACGGCATCCGCGACCTGTACATCGCGAAGCCCATGCTGGGCGGCAAGGTCACCATCGGCCACTTCAAGCCCTACCGCTCGATGGAGGAGCTGACCAGCTCCAACGAGATCCTGATGATGGAGCGCCCCAGCACCTCGGCCACCGGCATCTACTCCGGTCGCCAGTTCCAGCAAGGCGTGGGCTACCTCAAGGCAGGCAGCAACTACACCGTCGGCATGAGCGCGTTCAACCTGCGCAGCGCGCCGACGGCCCGCACCGAGGGCGTGGGCTTCTCCGGTCGCGCCACCTGGGCACCCATCGACAACGGCAGCACCACCTTGCACGTGGGCGGCTCGTACAGCCATGAAAACCTCAACAAGGGCGCCCCGAACTTCTCTGCGGTCTCCAACTATGGTGGCCGCCGCGGCCCGGCGCTGACCGTGGCAACGACAACTGCCGCAGCTGGCGTGAACGATTCGCAGGTGGACACCTTTGGACTGGAGGGCGCGTTCGTGAACGGTCCGTTCTTCCTGCAGTCCGAATACGCGCGCTCCAGTTTCGGCCAGGTCAACGGCTCATCGCAGGACGTGGATGCCTACTACGTCCAGGGCAGCTGGATGCTCAATGGCGGCAAGAAGGTCTACAAGGGCGCCACTGGGGTATTCGGTTCGCCGGTGGTCGCCGACAAGGGGCTGTGGGAGCTGACCGCGCGCTGGGACAGCATGGAGAACAACGACCTGGCCGACACAAGGACCACGTCCACCATCCTCGGCCTGAACTACTACCTGAACTCCAACATGCGCCTGATGTTCAACTACCTGCGCGGCGAGAACGACAGGACCGGCGACGAGCCCGGCCAATTCGCGATCCGCACCCAGTTCGCGTTCTGACAAACGACACCCTTGCGCCCCGGACGCCCCGCCTCGCGCGGGGCGTTTGCGTCATGGAATGGCTGATGGCGGGGCCTTGCCCGGCCACCGGCACAGGTCGTTGATCGGACAGGCCGGGCACAGCGGCACCCGCGCCTTGCAGGTGTAGCGCCCGTGCAGGATCAGCCAGTGGTGCGCGTCCTGCCGGAATTCTTCCGGCACCAGCTTCACCAGCTTGTCCTCCACAACGCGCACGGTCTTGCCAGGCGCAAGACCGGTCCGATTCGACACGCGGAAGATGTGCGTATCGACGGCGATGGTGGGCTCGCCGAAAGCGGTGTTGAGGACGACGTTCGCGGTCTTGCGGCCAACCCCTGGCAACGCCTCCAATGCCTCGCGCGTGCGCGGCACTTCGCCACCGTGCAGCTCCAGCAACTGCCGGCACGTCGCGATCACGTTCGCGGCCTTGGCATTGAACAGGCCGATGGTGGCGATATGGCGCTTCAGCGCGTCTTCGCCCATGTCGAAGATCAAGCGTGGCGTGTTGGCCACCGGAAACAGCCTGCGCGTGGCCTTGTTGACGCCGACATCAGTGGCCTGCGCGGACAGGATTACCGCCACCAGCAACTCGAACGGCGAGGCGTGCTCTAGCTCGGTGGTGGGGTGCGGGTTGAGCTCGCGCAGGCGCGCGAACAGCGCGGCGATCTGGCTGCGGGTCAGCTTGCTGCCGCGCACCGGACGATCGACTTGTGGGGCGGTCATCGCGGCTTGGCGCCACTCGCCTTCGCCAGCGCGCGCGCCAGTGCGTCGGCGGCAGCGGCTGGCAGGCCAGGGGCGTTTGCAATTGCGATGGGGGCAGGGCGGCGGGCGGCATCACGCGCCGCCTTGCGTTGCGCCAGTCGCTGCGCACGCTTTCGATAACGCTCGCGTGCTTGGAATGCGCTGCGCCGCGCGTCGCACGCGGCGGCCAGGCGCGCGTTGCAGTCCGGATCGCAACCGGGGCAGGGCGCGGACGCCATCAGTCCGGACTCCAGCGCCGCGTCGAGATCGTCCTCCCGCAGCAGCGCCAGCATGGCGTGCGCCGCCGCGCCCTCCGAGCGGTTGCAGGCGCAGTGCGGACAGCTGGCGGCCATCAGCGGCCGCTGAAGACGGGCTTGCGCTTCTCGAGAAAAGCCGTGGTGCCTTCGCGCATGTCGTTCGTGGAGAACACCAGGCCGAACTGCGCCGATTCGTATTCGAGGCCTTCCTCGATGCCGCATTCGCCGCCCACGTTGACGCAGTCCAGCATGCCGCGCAGGGCCAGCGGCGCCGCAGATGCCAGCTGCGCGGCGAGTTTCATGGTCTCTGCTTCCAGCTCGGCGGCCGGAACCACGCGGTTGACGATGCCGAGTTGCAGCGCGCGTTCGGCGGTGATGGGTGCGCCGGTCAGGCACAGTTCCAGGGAGGCCGCTCGCCCGCATAACCGCAGCAGGCGCTGGGTGCCGCCGAAGCCGGGGATCAGGCCCAGGTTGATCTCCGGCTGACCGACCTTTGCAGTGTCCGCGGCGATCCGCAAATGGCAGCACATCGCCAGCTCCAGCCCGCCGCCGAAGGCGAAGCCGTTGACCATCGCGATGACGGGTTTGGCCTGTTTCTCGACCCGCCGCATCATGCGGGTGCCGCGCAGGGAGAAATCGCGGCCCTGGACCGGGCTCAAGGTGTTCATTTCGGAAATGTCGGCGCCGGCCACGAAGGCCTTGGGGCCGCTTCCGGTGAGCACTATCACGCGTACGGCGGGATCGGCAGCGGCCTCGGCGAAGGCGGCGTCCAGCGCATCCAGGGTGGCGGCGTTCAACGCGTTCAGTTTTTCGGGGCGATTGACCGCGATGGTGCGCACGCCTTCTTGATCATGGATCAGCAGCAGGGAATCGGACATGCAGTGCTCTGGGGTTGGCGGCGCCGGCAATCAGGAACTTTCCGGCGCGGCGGTGGGTCGGAACGGGTGCCTCAGTGGCGGTTAAGGCCCGTGGCCGTTATCCTAACGTGTCCACTCGGCGCCGCTGCGCCGGGTACACGAAGCACCGCGGCGGCCCTGCCGGCGTGGCACCAAGGGCGGCGCTGCCGCCCCTAATTTTGATGCTGATGCGAGGTTTGTAGATGAAGTTGCGCGTGCTCACCGCCACCATGGCGACTCTGATCCTGACGGCCGGCGTTGCTCAGGCCCAGACCAAGCCTGCCGCTGCCCCGGCCGCTCCCGCGGCTTCCGCGACGGTCGACAAGACCCATGCCAGCTATGCCTTCGGCTGGTCGCTCGGCTCCGAACTGCTGAACTCGGGCGAGCCCGTGGACGTCGCCACTGTCGTGCGCGGCCTGCAGGACGCCTACGCCAAGAAGCAGCCGGCCTACACCGAGCAGCAGCTGGGTGCGGCCTACGGCGGCTTCCAGCAGCGCGTCCAGGCCAAGATGGAGGCGCAGTTCCGCAAGGCGCTGTCCGACAACCAGGCCCAGTCCACCAAGTTCCTGACCGACTACAAGGCCCAGCAAGGCGTGGTCACCCTGCCGAGCGGCATCATGTATCGCATCGCCAAGCAGGGCACGGGCGCAAAGGTCACCGCCAACAGCTCGGTACAGATTGCACTGCGCAGCTTCCTGGCCGCCGTGGGCACGCCGCTGAGTGCGGTACAGACCCCGCCTGAGTTCAAGGTGTCCGCAGCACCGATCCCGGCGTTGAAGGAAACCCTGCCGCTGATGTCGCAGGGTGCGGTGTGGGAAGTGGTGGTGCCCCCGGGCAAGGGTGCCGGTGCACAGAACCAGCAGTTCGCGCAGCAGGCCATCGCCATCCAGGTCGAGCTGGGCAGCGTGAAGTGATCCCTTGGCGCGCGTGCCGGTACGGCAGGCGCGCGAATCGGAGCCGGCACCTGCGAAGCTGAGGGTGCCGTGGTCCAGTTGCACTATCGCTCGACGACGCCGGCCTCGCGCCGGCGTCGTGTTGTTGGAGGACGTGGATGACGTACCAGTATCGCGCCGTGCTCAGCCCCTGCATCGGCATCTGCAGCATCGATGAAGACGGTTTGTGCGGTGGCTGCCACCGCACTGGTGACGAGATCGCGCACTGGCCGCTGATGAATGACGACCTGCGCCTGCGCCTGATGGAAGACGTGCTGCCGCGCCGGGCAGAGGCCCGCGACAAGGCCTGATGATGGACGCCGCCCTCAGCGCACGCCTGCGCCGCGCCGCATACCCCCTGCCGGAACCACCGACGCATGCCCCATGGAACCTCGACGAGCTCGACGGGCTGATCGGACCCGGAGAGCCGCTGGCTGCCGCCGTGCTGGTCGGCATCGTCACCCGCCACGATGGCCCGGGAGTGCTGCTGACCCGCCGCCACGAAGGCCTGCGCCACCATGCCGGTCAAGTCAGTTTTCCGGGTGGGCGCATCGAAGCAAACGACGCCAGCCCAGCCGCTGCGGCCCTGCGGGAGGCCGGCGAGGAGGTCAGCCTCCGCCCCGGCCAGGCGCAGTTGCTGGGCTACCTGGACCCGCTGCTGACGATCACCGGGTTCCGTGTGGTGCCGGTGCTGGCGCTGCTGGATCCTGGATTCACCCCGGTACCGGATCCGGGCGAGGTTGCGGAAGCATTCGAGGTGCCGCTGGACCTGCTGCTGGACCCCGGGCGGCTGGAAAGGATCGAGATCACCTTCGGCGGACGGCCGCGCCACGTGCTCCAATACCGTTATGACCAGCAACGGATCTGGGGCGTGACCGCCTCGATCCTGTTCAACCTGCGCGAACGGCTCGCGAACGCGCCCGACGGGAGGACGTGATGGCCGGATGGACCACCCTGGTGCAGGCGGAAACGCTGGCGATGGCGCTGAACCGCGCCGACCTGATTATCGTCGACTGCCGTTTTACCCTGCTCGACCCGCATGCAGGCGAGCACGCCTACCTGCAATCACACCTGCCCGGCGCGGCCTACGCCCACCTCGAGCGCGATCTTTCCGACATGGGGCGGCATGGCGAAGGCCGCCACCCGTGGCCGTTTGCGGACGAGTTCACCGCCAGGCTCTCGCGCTGGGGCATCGAACCGCACCACCAGGTCATCGCCTACGACGATGGCGACGGCGCCATCGCCGCCCGCCTGTGGTTCCTGTTGCGCGCGCTGGGGCACGAAAAGGTCGCCGTGCTGGACGGCGGCTGGGCGCGCTGGACCGCGCTCGGCCTGCCGGTTTCCTCGGCGCCGCGGGCCCCTTCGGCCACGAATTACCAGGGCGTGTTTGACATGTCTCGCCTCTACGACGCCGATGCCGTCGCCGCTCATCTTGCTGCCGGGGGCATGCTGCTCGATGCGCGTGCGACTGCGCGCTTCCGCGGCGAAGAAGAGGCGCTCGACCGGGTGGCCGGCCACGTCCCGGGCGCGGTCAATCGTCCCTACGCCGACAACCTCGTCGCTGGCCGCTTCAAGGCGCCGATGCAGTTGGCGGACGAGTACCGGGCCCTGCTTGGCAGCCACTTGCCGAACGACGTGGTGGCGATGTGCGGTTCCGGCGTGACCGCGTGCCACAACCTGTTGGCAATGGAACGTGCGGGCCTGAAGGGAGCGAAATTGTTCACTGGCTCTTGGAGCGCCTGGATCAGCGATCCCACGCGCCGCGTCGCCAGCGGCGCTTGAGCCCGATGGCCAGTGTTATGCCGCGCGTCGAACTCTGGCACCACCCGTCCTGCAGCAAATCGCTGGCGGTGCTGCAGCTGATCCGCCAGGCCGGCATCGAGCCCGTGATCCGCGACTATCGGCAGGAACCGCCGGACAGGGCGCACCTGCGGGAGGCGATCGCGGCGGCTGGCCTGGGCGTGCGCGAGGCGCTCCGGTCCACGGAGCGCGACTACGCGGCACTTGGCCTGGATGACGCCGCGCTCGACGACGACGCCTTGCTCGATGCGATGGTGGCCGCCCCGCGCCTGATCAATCGCCCGTTCGTGTTCTCGCCGCTCGGCGTTCGACTGTGCCGGCCACCCGAGGTCGTGCTTGAAATCCTCCCAGCGCCAGCGGATCAGCAGGCCAGCGAGGGCGGCCGCTAGGCGCTACTTGCCGATTCGCTCCAGCATCGCGCGCAGGCCGGACTGGGTATCGGGATGGGTCCAGGCGGCGACAAAGCGGGGCAGGTCGATGTGGTCCGGTTGCAGGGTGGCGACGGCATCGCGGCGGGCGATGCGTCTGGTTTCCAGCATCGGCTCGCGCGGCAGCAGCAGCAACTCATCCAGCCACACCCGGGCGCGGGTGGCCACCGAGTCGATGCCGGTGAGCTCGTCGACCAGGCCGATCCGCAGTGCTTCCTTGGCATCGATCAATGCGCCAGAGACCAGCAGGCGTTCGCTGCGGTGTGGCCCCACCACGCGCGACAACAAGGCCTGGATGCCTTCCGGCGCGACCAGGCCCACCTGGGTTTCGTTGAGCCCGATCCGGTACGGCCCCTCCGCCATCACCCGGTAGTCGCAGCACAAGGCCAGCACGCAGCCGCCGGCGGGCGCGTGCCCGGCCATCGCGGCCACGACCGGCACCGGGCAGGCGATCAGCGCGCGCGCCGCGTCGAAGAATGCATTCCAGGCGTCGAGCAAAGCCGTGGTGTCATTGCCCAGCGACAGCAGGTAGGGAACGTCCAGCCCCGCCGAAAACACCTTGGGTCCCCCGGCCAGCACGATGCCGCGTGCGCCGTTGACCAGCGCGTTATCGAGTGCCTGCCTGAGGTCATGGCAGAGCTCCGGATTGAGCGCGTTGACCGGCGGGCGCGCCAGGCGCAGTTCGGACACATGTCCATGGACGACGGTCTCGACGAGCGACATGCGGGAACTCCGTTGTGGGGCAGCCGGTATCATAGGCCCATGCGCTTTCGCCTCGCCCCGCTGCTTGTCCTGTTGATGCTGCCACTGTCCGCCTGCGCCCGCGATTGCACGCCGCAGGTCAGGGGTGGCTGGATCCGGCTGCAGCCTGGCGGCATGCCGATGCAAGCCGGGTTCGGTCGCATCGACAACCGCTGCCCGATGCCCACCACCATCGTCTCCGCCAGCAGTCCCGCCTATGCCAGCGTGGAGCTGCACGAATCCAGGATGGTCGGCGGGGTCAGCCGCATGCGCGCCGTGCCGGAACTGCGCATCGCCCCCGGTGGCGCGGCGGTGCTGCAGCCCGGTGGCCTGCACCTGATGCTGGCGCAGCCTCGGGCAACGCTTGAACCCGGAAGCCGGGTGGTGATCGAGTTCAAGCTGAATGACGGACGCAGCGTGCCGGGTGAGTTCGAGGCGCGGAAACCCGCTCCCTGACCAGCGGGCATTCGCTACCGGGCTCGAATTGCCGATGCGCGAACACCCGCCACTTCCCACTGCCGCAGTGCCACGGTTCAGCTGACCAGCAATGACTCCGAGGCCCTGCGCACGCCCTCCGGCAGCGGCCGCGACTTGCCGGTGCGGCGATCGATCCACACCGTCACCGCATGACCGTCGCAATGCAGGGTGCCGTCTTCGGCCACGATGCGGTGGCCCAGGGTCACGCTACTGTTGCCAAGCTTGGTCACCGACAGCTCGACGAAGATACTGGCCGGGTATTCGATTGGCCGCGTGTAATTCAGCAGCGTCTGCGCCAGCACCGGTCCGAATTCTTCGGTTACCCACGGCTCGCCAATGTTCTCCAGCCACTCGATGCGCGCCTGCTCGATGTAGGTCAGGTAGCAGGCATTGTTGACGTGGTTGAACGCGTCCAGGTCGCCCCAGCGCAGCGGGATCGGCATCCGGAACACGGAGGGGGCGGGCGTTGCGTTCATGCGGCTGCCTTCCTGCGCTTCGGCGTGGCGGTCGAGCGTGCACCGTTCTTGTCGAGCAAGGGTGCAAGGAAGCGCCCGGTGTGCGAACGCGGCTCCAGCACCAGTTCCTCTGGCGTGCCCTGGGCTACGATCTCGCCGCCGCGATGGCCGCCTTCGGGACCAAGGTCGATCACCCAATCCGCGGTCTTGATGACGTCCAGGTTGTGTTCGATCACCACGATGGTATTGCCGTCGTCGCGCAGCTTGT
>JAZKHR010000025.1:54784-77624 GCA_040385305.1 Pseudomonadota bacterium | reverse complement strand
TGCCGGCGATCAACGTCAACGACTCGGTCACCAAGTCCAAGTTCGACAACCTGTATGGCTGCCGCGAGTCGCTGGCCGATGGCCTGAAGCGCGCGATGGACGTGATGCTGGCCGGCAAGGTTGCGGTGGTCTGCGGCTATGGCGACGTCGGCAAGGGCAGCGCGGCGTCGCTGCGCGCATACGGCGCCCGCGTGGTGGTCACCGAAATCGATCCGATCTGCGCACTGCAGGCGTCGATGGAAGGCTTCGAGGTCAACACCGTCGAGTCGACCCTGGGCCGTGGCGACATCTATGTCACCACCACCGGCAACAAGGACGTGCTGACGCTCGAGCAGATGGCGAAGATGAAGGACCAGGCCATCGTCTGCAACATCGGCCACTTCGACAACGAGATCCAGGTCGACAAGCTCAACGAGTCCGACGCGGTGCGCCTGAACATCAAGCCGCAGGTCGACAAGTACACCTTCGCCAACGGCAACTGCATCTACCTGCTGGCGGAAGGCCGCCTGGTCAACCTGGGCTGCGCCACCGGCCACCCGAGCTTCGTGATGTCGAACTCGTTCGCCAACCAGACCCTGGCCCAGATCGAGTTGTGGACCAACAAGGACAGCTACGAGAACAAGGTCTACATCCTGCCCAAGAAGCTGGACGAGGAAGTGGCGCGCCTGCACCTCGAGAAGATCGGCGTCGTGCTGACCGAGCTGACCACCGAGCAGGCCGAGTACCTGGGCGTGGACGCCCATGGCCCGTACAAGCCCGAGCACTACCGCTACTGATCGGGATACCGGTCGGTGAGTTGGAACGGGCGCCCCAGGGCGCCCGTTTTCATTGGAAGCACCACACCCCGCTGCGGGTGTCAGTCGGAGGGGCCAGCCTGCTGCACGGTATTGCGACCGGCGGTCTTGGCCTGGTACAGCGCCGTGTCGGCGGCCTGGTAGAGCGCATCGCCATCAAGGTCATGCCGTGGATCGACCACTGCCACGCCGATGCTGACGCTGAGTTGCAACTCCCCGTCGTCCACGATCATCGGCCGCGCCGCGAACTGTCGGCGGAACGCGTCGGCGCGCGCTACGGCGCCCTCCAGCGGGCAGTCCCGCACGAGCACGCCGAATTCTTCGCCACCCAGCCGCGCCACCAGCTCGTTTGGCGCAGCGAACGCCTCCTGCAATTGCCGGGCAAAGGCACGCAGGCTGGCATCTCCCACGGCATGGCCATGGCGGTCGTTGACCGCCTTGAAATGATCAAGGTCCAGGATCAGCAGGGCCAGGGGCTTGCCACTCGCCTGCGCGAAGGCGACCCACTCCGCAAGCACGGAAGAGAACCGGCGGCGATTGGCAAGGCCGGTGAGGCCATCGCGCCGGCTCTGCTGCTCGAACAGATCGCGCTGTTCGCGCAACTCGTCTTCGAGGTCCAGCCGCTGCCGGTACTCGAGATGGCTGCGGCGCAACGCCAAGGAGACGTAAAGCAGGTACAGCGTGCTCACCGCCACCAGTTCGGCCCGGGAGCCGTTGGCGATAAAGGCGCCCAGCGTGGGCAGGTAGGTCAGGGCGACCGCAGTGTAAGCGCGCCCGAGCCGCATCGCGAAGTTGTGGGCGAATGCCGTTGCGAACGCATACGAGCTGATCGCGGCCACCGTGCGCGCGGCTTCGTTCGGCGTCACCATCAACAGCCAGGCACTGGCCGCGCCCCACGTGCCCGCATTGATCAGAAGTACCCACCAGATCCGGTCCAGCCGCCGGCGGACCGCCGTTTCGCTGGAGCCGACCGGCACGCCGTGGATGCGGAAGCGCATGACCACCAGCACCAGGAATGCCAGCGCGATCAGCAGGAACGGTCCGCGTGCGCGCTCCCACAGCCCGCTCGCCGTGCCGGCGAGCAGCCACAGCAGGACATAGAACGGCCCGCCCAGCCGCAGGCGCTGCAACGTATCCGACAGCTCCTGGAACAGGCGTGGCTGCGCTGGCACCTCGGGTGTCACCCGGTGGTCGCGGTCTGGCATGCGGCTGGATACCCCTGCGGCCATTCTATTCGGGTCCCGATCGCGATTGCGGCTGGTGTTCGTGACAGCTTACTCAATTCATCCGGATAAAGAGATATTATCTCCGCCTCTAATCCGTCCGTCCCGATCATGCTGCCGATCAGCTTCGAGTTCTACCCGCCCAAGACCGACGAGCAGCGCGTGCAGTTGGACCGCAGCGTGCAGCGGCTGAAGGCGTATGCCCCGGAGTTCATGTCGGTGACGTTCGGGGCCGGCGGCTCCACGCTCAGCCACACGTCGGAAACGGTGCGGCACTTGCAAAGCGAACACGGCGTGGCGGGCGTGCCGCACATCACCTGCGTCGGCGGCAACCGCGAGGAAATTCGCTCGCTGCTCAAGCTCTACCGCGCACTCGGCTGCACCCGCGTCGTCGCGCTGCGCGGCGACATGCCATCGGGAATGGCGCGCAGCGGGGACCTGCGCTACGCCAGCGAGCTGGTGGCATTGATCCGCGCGGAACACGGGGATCATTTCCAGGTCGAGGTGGCGGCCTACCCCGAAACCCACCCGCAGGCCGAAGACGCGCTGGTGGACTTGCGCAACTTCAAGACCAAGGTCGAGGCCGGCGCGGACAGCGCCATCACCCAGTACTTCTACAACACGGATGCCTATTTCCGTTTCGTCGACGACGTGCGCGCCCTCGGCATCGACATCCCGATCGTGCCCGGCATCATGCCGATCTCCAACTTCAGCCAGCTCAAGCGATTCTCCGAAGCCTGCGGCGCCGAGATCCCCCGATGGGTCAACCAGCGCATGCGCGCCTATGCCGACGATGCGGACAGCGTGCGCGAATTCGCCGCCGACTTCGTGGCCACCCTGTGCGAACGGCTCATCGCGGGTGGCGCGCCGGCGCTGCATTTCTACACCTTGAACCTGGCCAAGCCGAGCATGAACGTGCTTGCTAGGATCGCCTGAGGTTCAGCCCCCGGTCGCGCCGCGGTCGCTACTGCGCGCGAAGCACCAGCGGCGGTCGCGCACGGTTGCTCGTCGGATGGGCACGCTTGGCGCCCGCTGAATAGCGGCCACGCGCCCGCTTCCGCAATCGGCAGCCGACGCGTAGCCTGCGCCCATGCGCCGCCCTGCCCGCCCGCCCGCAACCATGCTGATCGTGCTGCTCGCGATCGCCGCCCTGCCCGTGCAGCCGGCGGCGGCGCAGGTGCGGACCTGTGTCGGCACGGACGGCGGCCTGGTCTACACCGACCGCCAGTGCGTCGACATCGGCGCCAGCGAGCGCCTGGCGAGGCCCAGCGCCATGACGGGGGCCAGCACCCGCCTGCACCGTGGCTGCGCGCGCAGCCTGCAAGACCTGGTTTACGAATTGGGCAATGCCATCCAGTCCAGCGACGTCAACCAGCTTGCCGGCGTGTACGACTGGGCCGGTATGTCCACCGCCAATGGCTATCGCCTCATGACCCGGCTGGACGCGATCGCCAAGCGTCCGCTGGTGGATGTGCAGCCCATGTACTCGGGCGGCAGCGACCCGTATGCGGACATCGTCGAATTCAATGCGGAGACCGGCGAGCTGATCACGCCGCCTGCGCGCAAGCCGCGCCTGGTCGGACTGCGGGTGGAACAGACCCTGGCTAATGGCAGCACGCCGTCGCGCACGGTGTTCGGCCTGCGCCAGTACCAGGGCTGCTGGTGGGTGCGCCTGTAGCTTTCGCACCGCCCATGTACCCGCTGCGTCGCGTGGTTTCAGGCAAAATCGAGGTTTCGACGAACCGGAGTGGCCGCGATGCAGTACCCGCAATGGATCTGGCACAACGGCAGCATCAAGCCCTGGGCCGATGCCACCACCCACGTGATGTCGCACGCGCTGCATTACGGCTCCTCGGTGTTCGAAGGCATCCGTTGCTATGAAACCGCCAGCGGCCCGGCGATCTTCCGCCTCAGCGACCACAACCGTCGCCTGTATGCCTCGGCGCGCATCTACGACATGCCGATTCCGTACACCCTGGAGGAAATCAACGCTGCGTCTCGCGAGGTGGTCAAGCGCAACGGATTCGGCAAGGCGTACCTGCGCCCGGTCGCCTACCGCGGACTGGGCGGGTTCGGCCTGTCTGCAGACACGCCGACCGATGTTGCCGTCGCTGCGTGGGAGATGGGTCCGTACCTGGGCGAAGGCGTGCTTGACCAGGGCATCGATGCCTGTGTGTCGAGCTGGCAACGGTTCGCGCCGAACACCATCCCGGCGGGCGCAAAGGCCGGTGGCAATTACCTGTCCGGCCAGCTGATCGCGCGCGAGGCGCGCCGTCTCGGCTTCGGCGAAGGCATCGCGCTGGCTTCCACCGGCCTGCTCAGCGAAGGCGCCGGCGAGAACCTGTTCCTGGTCTTCGATGGCGCCCTTCACACCACGCCGGTCAGCGCCGCATTGCTCAACGGCATCACCCGCAACAGCATCATGACGTTGGCCCGCGACCACGGCATCGAAGTGGTCGAGCGCGACATGCCCCGCGAATACCTCTACCTGTGCGACGAGCTGTTCATGTGCGGCACCGCGGCCGAGATCACCCCGATCCGTTCCGTCGATGGCCGTGACGTCGGAACAGGCAAGCCGGGGCCACTGACCAAGCGCATCCAGGACCTGTTCTTCGGCCTGTTCAGCGGCGCCACCCCGGACAAGTACCACTGGCTGGAACCACTTGACGCGTAAGCACCTGCCCGCCTCCCTTCGCCATGCGAAAGGGAGGCCGTGGGTCAAGCGGCCAGCGGCGAGAACCGCAGCGTCGCCACCACGCCGGTGTTCGCGCCGGGGCGCACGTGCACGTCCCATCCGTACAGCGCGCACAGGCGGCGCACGATCGACAGCCCTATGCCGCCGCCTTGCGAATGCCCCGCGTGGGTGCCGCGGTAACCGCGCTCGAACAGGCGCGCAGCGTCCTCGGGGCTGAGCCCGGGGCCGGAATCGACCACCTCCACCGCATCCGGCAGCAGGCGCACCACCACGTCGCCGCTCAACGTGTACTTGACCGCGTTGCCGATCAGGTTACCCAGCGCCACAGCCACCGCGGATTCCGGCGCGTCGATGGTCAGTTTTGATTCGCCTTCCAGGCGCAGTTCCAGCGGCTTGCCACCAAGCTGGGCGCGGTGGCTGTCGATGAGTTGCTGCGCCACCTTGGCCACGTCGCACTGGCCGATCGCCCGCTCGTTGCGCGACAGCAGCAGCAGGGCGCTGATCAGGTCGGTGCTTTGCAGTTCCGCGCGCTGGATGCGTTGCAGGCGCGCGCGCGTGCGCTCGTCGAGGTCGGGTTTGGAAAGCAGCAGTTCCACTGCGCCCCGGATCACCGCGAGCGGCGTGCGCAATTCGTGGCTGACATCGGCGTTGAACTCGCGGTCGCGCTGGACCACATCGGTCAGGCGCTCCGAATAATCGTCCAGCGCCCTGGCCAGTTCGCCCACCTCGTCGGCGGCGAAATGCGGCGCCAGCGCTTCCGGATCCGAATTCGTGCCGCTGCGCCGCAGCAGGCGTGCCAGCTCGGACACCGGCGCCATCACCCGCGACGCCGACCACCATCCCAGCAACAGGGAGAACAGGGTAAACGCGGGCACCACGATGTACAGCGCGCGTACGAACTTCTCGCTGCGACGCACGCTTTCCTGCATGTCGTAGGCGAGGAAGAACCACTGCTCCGGCGTCTTGCGCACGGCCAGGCGGTAGGTGAAAGGCGTGCCGTCCTCGTTGCGGCCGGTGACGGTGTGGATGCCATCGCCGAGGCTGTACCAGTCCGGCTGGTCTTCCTTGAGCGCCTCGAACTTCTCCCTCGACACCACCCGCCCGCGCATCTGCTGCACCGGCAGGCCGATCTCGCGCCCGCCGCTTGCATAGAAGCGAGCCGCATACGCGTTGATATTGCGGTCCATGACATCGGTGATCATGTCTTCTTCCACCGCGCCACGGACCCAGTTCGTCGCGAAGGCGAGCAGCAGGGTGAGGCTAAGGCCCAGCAGCGCGAACGACAGGATGATGCGGGTGCGCAGCCGCCTGCGCGCGCGGGGCGCGCGGCGCGGCGCGGGGGTCGCCACAATCACGCCGTCAGCTGTCGCCATCGGGCGCAGCGATGCGGTAACCGATCCCGTGGCGGGTCTGGATCATCGGCGTCGGGAACGGCTTGTCCACCATCGCGCGCAGCCCATGGATGTGAACGCGCAGGGAGTCCGAATCCGGCAGCTCCTCTCCCCACACCCGGGTCTCGAGCTCCTGCCGCGTGACCACGGCCGGCGATGCCTCCATCAGCGATTGCAGGATCTTCAGGGCGGTGGGGTTGAGCTGCAGCAACTTGCCCTCCCGCCGCACTTCCAACGTGTCGAGGTTGTACTCGAGCTCGCCGACGTTGAGGATCCGCGCCTGCGGGCCCCGTCCACGGCGGCCGAGCGCGTTGAGGCGGACGTCCACCTCCTGCAGGGCGAACGGCTTGATCAGGTAGTCATCGGCCCCGGAGTCGAAGCCGGCCAGCTTGTTGTCCAGCGAATCGCGGGCGGTCAGCATCAGGACCGGGGTCTGCTTGCGGGCCTCCGTGCGCAGCTTGCGGCAAACCTCGAGGCCGTCCATCCCGGGCAGGTTGAGGTCGAGCACGATGGCGTCGAAGTCGTGGACCACCGCCAGGTGCAGGCCGGTCACGCCATCGGCGGCGAAATCGACCGTGTGGCCGCGATCCTCCAGGTAATCGCCCAGGTTGGCGGCGATATCGGCATTGTCTTCGATCACCAGGATGCGCATGCGGTTTCCTCAAAGCGGAACGGCGGTTCGATCCCGCCGCTGCTTTGACCTGCGGGGCCGCGGCGGGTTCCGGGATTCTGGCACAGGGGCCATGGGCGCAGGCACGCACAAAAAAAGACGGCCCAGGCGGGGGAGCGCCTGGGCCGTGTCACTGCTGCCCTGTGTGGCCTGCTTCAGGGGTGAAGCCAGTCCACGCGTCCACCGTAACGAGCCCGCGATTAAGAATCCGTCAAGACCCCGTTGCGCTGGTGTTTTCGGGGAGACGTGCTGGAGGCCGCGACGTGTTCGATGATGTGGCCCGCGACATCGACCCCGCTTGCGGCTTCAATGCCTTCCAGGCCCGGTGAGGAATTGACCTCCAGCACCAACGGCCCACGCTCCGAGCGGATCAGGTCCACGCCGGCAACGCCCAGTCCCAGCACGTGCGCGGCACGCACCGCGGTCTCGATCTCGGCCTTGCTCAGCCGCACCGCGTGGGCGCTGCCGCCACGGTGCAGGTTGGAGCGGAAGTCGCCCTTCGGCGCCTGCCGCCGCATCGCCGCAACCACCTTGCTGCCGACCACGAAGCAGCGAAGGTCAGCCCCCTTGGCCTCGCCGATGAACTCCTGCACGATGAAATTGGCGTACAGGCCGCGCAGGGTTTCGATCGCACCGCGCGATGCCGAAAGTTTCTCGGTCAGCATCACGCCATTGCCTTGGGTGCCTTCGTTGAGCTTGATCACGTGTGGCGGCGGGCCGAGCATCGACAGCAGGTCGCTGGTGTCATCCGGGTTGTCGCCAAACACGGTCACCGGCAGGCCAATGCCTTGCGCTGCCAGCAGCTGGTGGCAGCGCAGCTTGTCGCGCGCGCGCGCGATCGCCGCGGCACTGTTGGGGGTGAAACTGCCCATCAGTTCGAACTGCCGCAGCACCGCGCAGCCATAGCGGGTCACCGACGCACCGATGCGCGGCACCACCGCGTGGTAGCCCGCGACCTGCGCGCCCTTGTAGTGGATCTCGAACCCTTCGGTGCTGATCCGCATGTAGCAGCGCAGCGGGTCCAGCACGCGCAGGCTGTGGCCGCGTTCGCGCGCGGCCTCGACGAGCCGCCGGGTGGAGTACAACTTGCTGTTGCGGGACAGGATGGCCAGTTTCATGGGCGCATGCAGTTCATGGGTGTTGTCCATCTGGGGCCGTCATGGATCGGCGGAAAGCCGGGCGGGCTTGCGCCCGTGGAGGAAGGAGGCTGCCGGATCGACCGTGAAGGCGCTGGCCAGCGCGGTGCGGCCAAGCAGCATCGGGAACCGCATGCCGCAACGATCGGCCAGGTTGATGTCGATCTCGTGTTCGATCCCGGCCAGCAGCAATCGGGTGCGCACGAACACGCGCAGGGTCCGGTGTCCGCCGGAATCGGTGACCATGCGTTCGTCGGCGATGGGTGCAGCCGCTTCGACAACCGTGCCGCGCATCCGCGGCAGCACTGCAAAGCCCACCCACGGCGCCCCCGCGTCCACGAAGCGCCATTGCCGCTCCACGTGCAGGGAGGAACTGCGCGCGCCGGTGTCGAGCTTCGCGCGCACGCGCGGCATGCCCCAGGCAGGCAATGCCACCCATTCGCGCCAGCCCACCCGGATCGTCGTCATCGGCTCCCTTCCATCAACAAAAACGGCGGCGTTCCCCAGGGGAACACCGCCGGCTTCAGTTTGACGACCTTGGACATGGAGCGGGTGAAGGGAATCGAACCCTCGTCAGTAGCTTGGGAAGCTACAGCTCTGCCATTGAGCTACACCCGCGTTGGCACCCAGTCTAAGCCGCGCGCCGCAGGCCATGCAACGCGCTCCGAAGCGCGCGCCGCAGTGTCCAGCAGGATCAGAACTTGCTGCCCACGGTCACGAAGAACGTGGCGTGGTTGCCCTCATCCTGGTTGACGGTGATGCGGGTGCCGGTCTGCACGTCCAGGCCAAACATCTGGGTGCGCACGCCGAACTGGGCGGTGCCGAATTCGCGGTCCAGCGGCAGGCCAGGCACGGCATACGCGAGGGTGCCGGGCATCGATTGCGTGGAGGCGAACACCTGCTCCGGCGCCGTCTCGAACTCGCGGTCCCAGGTCAGCTTGGCGTACGGGGTCAAGTGCTCGCCGAGCGCAAGGCTCGCCTGCCAACCGGCGCTGCCGACCATCGAATCATAGGATTGGTCGGCATAAGCCAGCGAGGTCGACAGGTTCGGATCCGTTTCGGCAAAGCCGTCCACTTCAATGTTCTGCGCAACCAGCCCCAGCACCGGGCCGTGGCTGAGCTTGCCGTGGGTGAAGGTCCAGCCGGCGCTGGTGGCGGCCGTCAGGTTGTTGCCGTTGGCGGTGCCGTTGTGGGTGCGCACGGCCGGGCCCAGCACGATGTCGCGCTGGGTGTCGAAGTCCAGCCAGGTGTAGCTCAGTTGCGCGTTCGCCCATGGACCATCGCCGAACCAGCCGACGAAGCCGCCGAGGGTGGCGTCGGTTTGCTCGAAGTTGCCGCGGCGCTGGCCCCAGTCGATGTCGGCCTGGCCATAGGCACCAAACACGCCATGGATGAAGTTGCCGCTGGCCCACTGCACGCCGGCATTGAGGCTGGGGGCATCTCCATCGAAACCGTCGCCGGTGCCGCCGCGGCCGAAGCGCTGGTTGTCATTGCGGAAGCTCGCCCACCAGCGCATGCCGTCGGCATCCGGACGATTGGCAAGACCAGTGCCCAGCATTTCGGCACGGGCGCGGCCGATGGTGGCGGCGGAATACGGGAGGATCGCCATCTGGCGCGGACCCTCGATCACCGACAGGGCGAACTCGGCGATCAGCTTGTGGGCACCGGTGGTGGGATGCACGCCATCGGCGAATGCATAGGTGAACGGCGCGCTGGGATTGACCAGGCTGGTCGGATTGCAGGTCAGCGACTGCGCGGTGATCTGCGGCTGGCAGGCGGTGCCCGTGATGTTCAGAAAGCCGAATGCCGAGGGGTTGGCTGCGATTTCCTGGAAGAAATGGAACGTATCCAGTGGAATCACCCGCAGGTTGGACGAGGCCAATGCCCCGAACAACGTGGTGTTGTAGCTGTTTGCCAGCGCCGTGCCCTGGGCCATTGCGGTGGCACCACCGGCGCGCGAAGCAGGAGTCAGGCCGAGGTCGGGGATGGTCGGGACCAGGATGTACTGCGCGCCCGCGCTGGTCAGGCTACCGACCAGCCCAACCTGCGCAGTCACGGCGCCGCCAATGATGGCGTTGGCCTGCGACGGGTTCGCCTGCACCGCGAACAGGTCGTTGGCGCCGCCCCACACGGTGTACAGCGCGCCGGGATCGGCGCGGCCACTGTTGCGCGCAAGATAGTCGGTGACCTGCGCCGCCAGCGACGGCGTGAAGCCGAGCGCACCCGCGCTGTTCACGCCCACCCGCGCACCGCCCACCGCCCAATTGTTGCCGGTGCCGGCACGGGTGCCCGCGCCAGTGCCGAACCACGCACTTTCCCCGTTGCTGCCGTAGTAGTCGGCCAGGTACTGCGCCCAGACCTGGCCCGGGTTGGTGGTGAACTGGCCAGCCACGGGTTGCACGCTGAGCGGCAGCAGCGGGCGGAAAAAGCCGCCATCGGTGAGGCTGTCGCCGAAGAAATAGGTATTGGTGAAGGTGGTCTTGGTCTGCGCCAGGCCGGGCATCGCGGCAAGGGCCAGCGCGACGGCCAGCACGGTACGGCTGAAGGAGGATTTCATGCAGTGCCTCTGTTCTATGGGTTGGATGGGTCTACGACGTCGCACACGCAGACTGTTCAAGGTCCACGGCGAAGGTTCGCGCCGCCCTACGCCAGCGCATGGAGGCGGATGGTTTCACGGAAATGTAACGCCCACAAGCTGCATCGCCGCACCACGCGTCCCGCAAAAACGGCGAAAATGAGGGCATGCACATCCTGCTCAACGGTGCCCCTTGCGACCTCGAAGAGGGAAGCCGCATCACCGACCTGCTGGTCCGGGAAGGCTTGGCCGAACGCCGCGTGGCGGTGGAGGTGAATGGCGAGATCGTGCCGCGTGGCCTCCACCCCCAGCATGCCCTGCACGAAGGAGACCGCGTCGAGGTGGTGCACGCGCTGGGTGGCGGCTGAAGCTTGGGAAGCGCAGCGAGCCCACTGCCACACGCCATCGGCGATAATGCCGCGATGCACACAGCCTCCGACACGCTGGTCATCGCCGGCAAGACCTATCGCTCGCGCCTGCTCACCGGTACCGGCAAGTTCAAGGACCTGGACGAAACCCTGCATGCCACGGAAGCGGCTGGCGCCGAGATCGTCACGGTCGCGATCCGACGCACCAACATCGGCCAGAACCCCGGCGAGCCCAACCTGCTCGACGTGCTGCCGCCGGACCGCTACACCATCCTGCCCAACACGGCCGGCTGCTACACCGCCGACGACGCGGTGCGCACCTGCCGGCTCGCGCGCGAACTGCTCGACGGCCACGCGCTGGTCAAGCTGGAGGTGCTGGGCGACCAGAAGACCCTGTATCCCGATGTCGTGGCAACCCTCGCCGCGGCGGAAACGCTGGTGCGGGACGGCTTTGAGGTCATGGTCTATACCAGCGACGACCCCATTCTGTGCAAGCGCCTCGAAGAGATCGGCTGCGTCGCGGTGATGCCGCTGGCCGCGCCGATCGGCTCCGGACTTGGAGTGCAGAACAAGTACAACCTGATGGAAATCATCGAGAACGCGAAGGTACCCATCATCGTCGATGCCGGCGTCGGCACTGCGTCGGATGCCGCCATTGCGATGGAGCTCGGCTGCGACGGCGTGCTGATGAACACCGCGATCGCCGGCGCACGCGACCCGGTGCTGATGGCGCATGCGATGAAACTCGCGGTCGAGGCCGGCCGGGCGGCGTTCAGGGCAGGCCGCATTCCGCGCAAGCGTTACGCATCCGCCTCGTCGCCCGTGGACGGGCTGCTCGGCTGAGATGACCGATCCCTTTACGGGCGACGGCGGCAAGGTGCCGCCGAAGCCGTTCACCGTTACCGAAGGCCATCGCAAGGTGCGCAGCTTCGTCCTGCGCCAGGGCCGGTTTACCGATGCGCAGCAGCGCGCGTTCGATGAGCTGTGGCCACGCTTTGGCGTCGAATACGCCGGCGCGCCGCGCGACTTCGATGGTGCGTTCGGGCGCAGCGCGCCACGCATCCTCGAGATCGGCTTCGGCAACGGCGAAGCACTGCGCTTCTCCGCCGCGCTTGATCCGGCGCGCGACCACATCGGCATCGAGGTGCACGCCCCGGGTGTTGGCCGCCTGCTCAATGCGCTTGCGCAGGACGATGCGCGGAACGTGCGCATCTACCACCACGATGCCGTGGAAGTACTGGAGCACGAGATCGCCGATGGGTCGCTGGACGAGGTCCGCATCTACTTCCCCGATCCGTGGCACAAGAAGCGCCACCACAAGCGGCGGCTGGTGAATCCGGCGTTCGCGGCACTGCTGGTGCGCAAGCTGGCCGCAGGGGGTCGCTTGCACCTCGCCACCGATTGGCAGGACTATGCCGAGCAGATGTGGGACGTGCTGGATGCAACGGACGGCATCGCCAATCGCGCAGGCCCCCGTGGCGCGGTGCCGCGTCCGGAGTGGCGTCCGCAGACGCATTTCGAGACTCGCGGCCAGAAGCTCGGCCATGGCGTGTGGGACCTGTTGTACGACCGCCCCTGACGGAATAGGAACGCAGCGAGCCGAATGGACACCACGCTGACGCTGACCACCGACATGGAGCTGGTGCTCGCGCTGGTGTTCTTCACCATGGTGATGTTCCTGTTCGAGCGCATCCGCGCCGACGTGGTGGCGCTGGTGGTGCTGGTGGTGCTGGGCCTGACCGGCCTGGTGCCGCGCGAGGACCTGTTCGGCGGCTTCGCCGGCAACGCGGTGATCAGCATCATCGCCACCATGATCCTGGGCGCCGGTCTCGACCGCACGGGCGCGCTCAACCGCTTGGCGGCGTGGCTGTTGCGGCGCGCGCACGGTGTCGAACAACGCTTGTTGCTGCTGACCACCGGCGTTGCCGGACTGACCAGTGCGTTCATGCAGAACCCGTCGGTGATGTCGCTGTTCCTGCCGGTGGCGTCGCGCCTGTCTTCGCGTACCGGCCTGACCCTGTCGCGGATGTTGTTGCCGCTGGCGGCGGCTATCGTGATGGGTGGCGGCCTGACCATGGTCGGCAATTCCCCATTGATCCTGCTCAACGACCTGCTGATCTCCGCTAACGCCAACATGCCTTCCGGCGCGGCCACGCTGGAGCCGCTGAAGATGTTCGCGCCGATGCCGATCGGCCTGGCCCTGCTGGCGGCATCGCTGGCGTACTTCCATTTCTTCGGCAGCAAGCTGCTGCGCGAGGAGGAAGACGAGGCGGTCACGCCGTCGCGCACGCAGAGCTATTTCGCCCGTGCGTACGGCATCGAAGGCGATGTCTACGAACTCACCGTCAGCGCCGACAGCCCGCTGGTGGGCATGAGCGTGGGCGAAGCCGAAGCCGTGCACCAGGCCCCCTTGCTGCTGGCCCTGCTCACAGGAAACGAATCGCGCCTGGCGCCGCCGGCGGATGCACGGATCTGGGTGGGCAGCGTGCTCGGGGCGATGGGCAGCAAGCAGCAGGTGGCGGATTTCGCCCAGAACAACTTCCTGCGCCTGTCGACCCGCCTGCGCACCTTCGGCGACCTGTTCAATCCAAGCCGCGCCGGCATTTCCGAGGCGGTGGTGCCTCCGACCTCGAGTTACATCGGCAAGACCCAGGCGCAGCTGCAGTTGCGCAAGCGCGCCGGCATCAGCCTGCTGGCGATCAACCGCGACAAGGCCGTGCTGCGCGACGACGTGCGCAACACCGCGATCCGCGCCGGCGACATGCTGGTGCTGCACAGCATCTGGACCGACCTGGCGCAGGCCGCCAAGGGCAAGGACTTCGTGGTCGTCACCGACTACCCGAAGGACGAACAACGCCCGCACAAGTTCAAGCTGGCAATGGCCATCTTCGCGGTGTCGATGCTGCTGGCGCTGAGCTCGAAGATCCCGGTGCCGATCGCGCTGATGACCGGCGTGGCCGGCATGCTGGTGGCGGGCGTGCTGCACATCGATGAAGCGTATGCCGCAATCAACTGGAAGACGGTATTCCTGATGGCCTGCCTGATCCCGTTGGGGTGGGCGATGGATTCCAGCGGCGCGGCGGCGTGGCTGGCTGGCCATACCCTGGAGCGGCTGCCGGACGGTTTCCCGCTGTGGTTGCTGCAACTGCTCATCGGCCTGGTCACCACCCTGTTCTCGCTGGTGATCAGCCACGTGGGCGCGACCATCGTGATGGTGCCGATCGCCATCAACATAGCGCTGGCGGCGGGCGGCAACCCGACCGCGTTCGCGCTGATCGTGGCGCTGTCGGCCTCCAACAACCTGATGACCGCGTCGAACCCGGTGATGTCGATGGTGACCGGCCCGGCCAATTACGCCAGCAGCGACCTGTGGCGCGTCGGCGGACCACTGTCGCTGGTCTACCTCGTGGTGATCGTGGGGATGATCAACCTGCTGTACTGAGCGGCGCGGGGCCCAGCCAGACGTCGCCATCCACGCAGTGCACGGCCACTTCGCGCAGGGATTCGCCGCGACAGGGACCGGCCACGCACAGGCCACTATGCAAATCGAAGCTGGCGCCATGCACCGCGCACACCAGCAGCCCGTCCTTGCTGCGCAGGAACTGGCCCGGCGACCAGTCCAGCCGCCGACCGGCATGCGGGCACACGTTCAACCAGGCACGCACGCCGGAGCCGCCATCGCGATGCAGGATCAGCGATTCCGCATCGCCGTCCACCACCGCTGAGGTCTCTTGCAGGGCATCGGGCGCCAGCGCATCGACCCGCAACAGCAGCGTAGCCAATGCTTGAGCTGGCTCTGGATTTAACGAACTGCTCACAACTCGGATCATCGCCACCCGGATACTTGTCGCAATTGTGTCATGGCGTCCACAAGCCGCAGGAATCCCCGCGATGTCCGTTTTCCGTAGTCATGTTCTTTTCCGCGGCAACCCGTTCGCGGCGCCGCGCAGGCCGCGCCATCGCGCGTTGCGCATCGTGTTGGGCGTGGCGGGCGTGGCGCTGTTGCTGGGCCTGCTGTTCGTGAGCGTCTTCGTCGGCATCGCCATGCTCGGTGCCGGGATGTTGCTGCGGATGTGGAAGCAGCGCGGCAAGCCGATCGCCGCGACGCGCGTGGACAGCATCGACGCGGATTACAGCGTGCTGTCCAAGCGCCAGTTGCCCGTGCCGCGTTGAGCGCGTCCAGGGTGGACATGCTCGCTGATGGTGGCGACGTGATCGCGGCCGCGCCGGTTCCGCGGATCCCGGTGCAATCGGCTGATGGCAGCCCGCTGGGCATGTTCCCGGTGCGCAGGATCTATTGCGTGGGCCGTAACTTCGCCGAACATGCGCGGGAGATGGGTGCGGCAGTGCCTGCGTCGAAGGCCGAACGCGGGCAGCCGGTGTTCTTCTGCAAGCCGGCCGATGCCATCGTCGTCGATGGCGATGTGCCTTACCCACCCGGCACTCGCGAACTGCACCACGAAGTCGAACTGGTCGTGGCGCTCGGCCAGGATGCCGCGCCCGGCGTGCTTGCCCCAGACGCGGCGATGGCGCTGGTGTTCGGTTACGGCGTGGGCCTGGACCTGACCCGCCGCGACCTGCAGGCCGCGGCCAAGGCCAAGGGCCTGCCGTGGGATACCGGCAAGGCGTTCGATCATTCGGCGCCGGTCAGCGCGTTGTTGCCGGCCTCGGCATTCGACTCTCTCGGGAGCCTCGCACTCACCCTCGACATCAACGGCGAGCGCCGCCAGCACGGCGAACTGCGCGACCTGGTCTGGGATGTCGCCGACATCCTGCACGAGTTGTCGAAGCTGTTCGCGTTGCGTGCGGGCGACCTGGTGTTCATGGGCACGCCCGCGGGCGTCGGCCCCTTGCTGCCCGGCGACCGCTTCCACGCGGCGCTGGGCGACCGGCTGTTCCTCGATGGAAGCATCGCCAGCGGCTGATGTAGCCTAGCCCCACGGGGAATCCATCACCGGGGGAGCACGGCATGGGCGTCGCAAGCGAGTTCAGGGAATTCATCGCCAGGGGCAACGTGGTCGACCTTGCGGTGGGCGTGGTGATCGGCGCCTCGTTCGGCAAGATCGTGACGACGCTGGTCGACAAGGTGCTGATGCCGCCCATCGGGCTGATGATCGGCGGGGCCGATTTTTCGAAGCTGGGCATCGTGCTGAAGGAAGCAACCGTCGATGCAGCGGGCAAGGAAGTGCCCGCGGTGGTGCTGGCCTATGGCGAGTTCATCAATGCGCTGATCCAGTTCGTCATCGTCGCTTTCGCGATTTTCCTGGTGGTCAAGGCGATCAACCGCATGCGCAAGCCCGCGGCCGAGGTGCCCACCGAGGCAACCGAAGAGGTCATCTTGCTGCGCGAAATCCGCGACGCGCTGAAGCGCTAGCCACCCACTTTCAGCACATGCTTCGGAGCCGCGGGCTGCTACGCTCGCGGCTTCGTCGTTTTGAAGTACTGGAGCCCACGCCATGCGCCTGACTGCCCTCGCCTTCGCCGTGGCCCTGTTGCTGCCGCTGCATTCGCACGCACAACAGGCCACCCGCATCGGCGACGCCGCATTTGCTCGTGCGGAGCAGTTGCGCGAGAAAGCCCTGCAGGACGATACCGGCTGGAAGGTGGTCGAATCGCTGACCACGGAAGTCGGTCCGCGCCTGGCCGGCAGCGAGGCCGATGCGCGCGCGGTGGCGTGGGCGATGGCGAAGTTCAAGGCCTTGGGTTACGACAAGGTGTGGTCGGAGCCGGTGAGCTTCCCGAAGTGGGAGCGCCGCAGCGAATCCGCCCGCGTGGTGGGCACGCATGCGCAACCGCTGTACATCACCGCGCTCGGCGGCAGCCCGGGCGGACGCATCGAGGGCGACATCGTGCGCTTCGAGTCGCTGGAGGCATTGCAGCATGCTGCACCGGGATCACTGGCCGGCAAGATCGCCTTCGTCGATTACCAGATGACCCGGGCAAGGGATGGCAGCGGGTACGGTGCGGGTTCACGCGTGCGCAGTGGCGGGCCGTCGGCGGCGATCCGCGCGGGCGCGATCGGTTACCTGATGCGTTCGGCCGGTACCGACCTGCACCGCAACCCCCACACCGGCATCACGCGTTTCGACGAGGGCCTGGAGCCAATCCCGTCGGCCGCGTTGTCGGTGCCGGATGCGGAGCAGCTTTCGCGCCTGGCCGCGCTCGGCCCGGTCAAGGTGGCGCTGGACCTCGATTGTGGGTGGAACGGCGAATACACCTCGCAGAACGTGGTCGGCGAAATCACCGGACGTTCGAAACCCGGCGAGGTCGTGGTGATCGGTGGCCACCTGGATTCCTGGGACCTGGGCACCGGCGCGATCGACGATGGCGCAGGAATCGGCATCACCATGGCCGCGGGCCACCTGATCGGAAAGCTGCCGAAGGCACAGCGTCCCGCGCGCACGATCCGGGTGATCGCTTTCGCCAACGAGGAACAGGGACTGCATGGCGGACGCGCTTACGCCGGCAAATACACCCCCGACCTGCGCAAGCACCAGTTGGCCGCGGAAAGCGACTTCGGTGCCGGCCGCGTGTATGCCTTCGCAGCCAAGACGCCGGACTATGCCAAGGCAGCGATCGCACGGATTGCCCAGGCGCTTGCGCCGCTGGGCATCGAGCATCGCGTGGATGGCGGCGGCTGCGGCCCCGACCTGTCGCCCTTCAATGCCATCGGCATGGCCTGCGCGGTGCTGTCGCAGGACGGCACCGACTACTTCGACCTGCACCACACGCCGGACGACACCCTGGACAAGATCGATCCGCAGGCGCTGGCCCAGAATGTGGCCGCCTACACAGTGTTCGCGTACCTGGCCGCCGACGCGGACGGGGATTTTGGCAGCGCGCCGAAAGCGCCAACGCCATAGGCCAGGTCCCGACCAGCGTGGTGGCGATGGTGCAAGTGCCAGCGGATTGAATCCCGCCCTAGGCCGGCAACCCGGGTCCGACCCACGGATGTTTCCAGCGGGCCAGCAATACGGCCGTGGCGGCGGCCACGTTCAGGCTATCCACCGCGCCGCTACCTGGAATCGAAAGCTTGAGGTCGCAGGCGTCGGCGAGCGGCCGGGAGATGCCGTCGCGTTCTTCGCCGAGCACATAGACCAGCCGCTCCGGCAGGCGAGTCGCGAACAGGTCGCTGCCACCCCGCACCACCGTTGCCGCCAGCGCGAAGCCGGCGCCATGCAATTGCGCGATCGCGTTGTCGTCGCGGCCCAGGCGCACGAAAGGCACCGCTTCCGCCGCGCCTTCCGCGACCCGCGCCGCGGCGCCGGACAACCCCAGGGTCGAATGCTTGGGCAACAGGATTGCCGCAACCCCGAAATGCGCGGCGCTGCGCAGGATCGCGCCGAGGTTGTGCGGGTTGCCAATGCCGTCCAGCCACAACGCGCAGCAGGGGCCGGCGGGCACGTCGCGCAACCAAGTGGTCAACGCCTGCGGTTCTTCGCGGACGACATCCGCCACCACGCCTTCGTGGTGGGAACTCGCGGCCAGCTTCTGCAGGTCCGCTTCCTCGACCACGCGATACCCAACCTTGTTGGCCACGCACCATTTCAGCAGCGGCTGCAGCGCGGGGATGCGGGCTTCCGCCAGATACAGCTTGCGGATCGCCTGCGGCCGCCGCGCATGCACGGCGCGCACGGCGTTCATGCCGTGGATGCGCAACTCGACATCGCGGTGCTCGCGCGGGGGAGCCGCGGCGTCCTCGGGAGGCAGCGGGCGCGGCCTCGACTTCCACGGCGAGCCTCGGTCATGCATGGCCAGCGACCTCCGGTGTCTGCGCTTCGAGCTTTTCCAGTTCGCGCTTGAGCGTGTCCGGCGAGCGCGTGCGCGGTGCCAACAAGGCGTAGAACGCGGGAACCACGAACAGCGACAGCGCGGTGGAGAACGCCACCCCGAAGATCACCACGACGCCGATCGTGGCGCGGCTCGCCGAACCCGGTCCGCCGGCCAGCACCAGCGGCACCGCGCCCATGATGGTGGCGATGGAAGTCATCAGGATCGGGCGCAGGCGCACCGCGCAGGCCTCCACGATCGCCTCGTGCACGTTGCGGCCTTCGTCGCGCAACTGGTTGGCGAACTCCACGATCAGGATGCCGTTCTTCGCCGCAAGCCCCACCAGCATCACGATGCCGATCTGCGAGAACAGGTTGAGGCTGCCGTCGGTCAACCACAGCCCGATCAACGCGCCGAGCACGCCCAGCGGCACGGTCAGCATGATCACCAGCGGATGCAGGAAGCTCTCGAACTGGGCGGCGAGTGCGAGGTAGACGATCAGCAGCGCCAGGGCGAAGGTCAGCAGCACCTCGCCTCCGGACTGCTGCAGCTCGCGCGCTTCGCCCTTCCAGCTGATCTGGGCGTAATCGGGCAACTCGGCTTCGGCCGTCTGCTGGGTCCAGGCCACGGCCTCGCCAAGGGGGTAACCCTCGGCCAGGCGCGCGGTGATGGTGATCGAGCGCAGGCGATTGAACCGGTTGAACGTCGCCGGCTCGGCCACTTCGCGCAAGGTGACGAGGTTCGACAGCGGCACCAGGGCGCCGTCGCGCCCGCGCACCTGCAGGGCCCCGAGGTCAGCGGCGGACGCACGGCCTTCGCGCGCCGCCTGCAGCACCACGTCGTACTCCTCGCCGTTGTCGACGAAGGTGGTGACCCGGCGCCCGCCCATCATGGTTTCCAGGGTGGTGCCGATGGCATTGGCGGATACCCCGAGGTCGGCGGCGCGCGCCTTGTCCACGATCACCCGCATCTGTGGGCGGGTTTCCTTGTAGTCGGAGTCTGGCTGGATCAAGCCGGGGTTATCGGCCATCTTCGCCAGCATGATGTCGCGCCACTGAGCGATCTCGGCGTAGTCGGGGCCACCCAGCACCAGCTGGAACGGTTGCCCACGCGTCCGCACCAGGCCGCCGCCCACCTGGGTGCGGATGCGCACGCCGGTCAGCCCGGCGAATTTCTTCTCGAGATCGCTGGCGACCTCCACCGTGCTCTGGTCGCGCTCGTCCCAAGGCTTCAGGAAGACAATTGCGCGGCCGGTGTGCATTTCCTCGCTGGCACCGAAGCTGCCGGGCACGCGCGGATTGGCGCGCAGGATCGGCTTGTCCTCTCCGATCTCGCCGGCCAGGATCGCCTCGACCTGCTTCATCTGCTTGACGGTGTAGTCAAAGCCCGCGCCTTCGGGACCCTCCATCACCATCTGGAACGAGCCGCGGTCCTCTGCAGGCGCAAGCTCGCTCGGCAACATCTTGAACAGCAGGAACATCGCCGCAAGCGCCGCGATCATCAGCACGCCGAACAGCCAGATCCGGTGCACGTGGCGGTCCAGCGTGCGCCGGTAGCCACCGGCCATGCGGGTGAACCGTGCGTTGAGCCATTCGCTCACGCGGTTCCCGTGCACTGCGTTCGGGCCGGTGTGCGGGCGCAGCAGCTTGGAGGCCAGCATCGGCGTCAGGGTCAGGGCGACGAAGGCGGAAATCGCCACCGCCGCCGCCAGCGCCACAGACAACTCGCGGAACAGGCGGCCGGTATTGCCCTGCAGGAAACCGACCGGCAGGAACACCGCCACCAGCACCGCGGTGGTGGCTATCACCGCAAATGCCACCTGCGCGGTGCCGCGGCGCGCGGCGACCAGCGCGGGCTCGCCCAGGTCCACGCGGCGCTGGATGTTTTCCACCACCACGATCGCATCGTCCACCACCAGGCCGATGCACAACACCAGCGCGAGCAAGGTCAGCAGGTTGATGGTGAAGCCGAACGCATACAGCGCGATGAAGGATGCGATCACGCACACGGGTACGGTCACCGCAGGGATCAACGCCGCACGCACGCTGCCAAGGAACAGCCAGATCACGATCAGCACCAGCACGATCGCCTCGAGCAGGGTTGCGTACACGCGCTCCACCGCCGCCGAGATGAAGGTGGTGGAGTCGAACGCGACGTAGACATCCGTTCCGCTCGGCAGGCTGGCCTTGATGCGCTCGGCCTCCGCCTTCGCTTCCGTCGCCACGTCCAGGCTGTTGGCGGTCGAAGTCTTGACGATGCCGATGCCCATCGCGGGCTCGCCGTTGCTCTGGTAGTAGGCGCGACGTTCGGCGGATTCGAGGGCGACCCGGGCCACGTCGCCCAGGCGCACCACGTAGCCGTCCTCGGCCTTGGCGATCGGCATCTGCGCGAACGACTCGGGCGTGGTGTAGTCGCGGGCCACGCGCAGGATGAAGTCGCGATCGGCGGATTCGATCCGGCCCGCGCCAAGTTCCACGTTCTCTGCGCGCAGCGCGCTGTCCACGTCGGCCGCGGTCAGGCCGCGCGCGGCGAGCTTGTTGCCATCCAGCCACACCCGCATCGCATAGCGCTGGCTGCCGCCGAGGCGCACCTGGGCCACGCCCTCCAGGCTGGAGAACCGGTCGACCAGGTAGCGCTGCGCGTAGTCCGCGAGTTGCAGCAGGTCCATGCTGTCCGAGCGCAGGTTGAGCCAGATGATCGGGTCGGAATCGCTTTCGACCTTGCTGATCTCGGGTGGGTCCGCTTCTTCCGGCATGCGGTCGGCCACGCGACTGACCGCGTTGCGCACGTCGTTGGCCGAGGCCTCGATGTCGCGCGACGCATAGAACTCGATGCTGACCCGCGAGCTGCCGTTCTGGCTGCTGGATTCGATGGTGTTGATGCCCTCGATGCCGGCCAGCGCATCTTCCAGGGTCTGGGTAATGCGGGTTTCAACCACGCTGGCCGACGCACCCGGATAGTCCACCGATACCGAGACGATGGGTGGATCGATCGCGGGCAATTCGCGCAAGGTCAGGCGCATGTAAGACATCACGCCGAGCACGATGAGCAGCAGGCTCATCACCACGGCCAGCACCGGCCGCTTGATCGAGAGATCGGACAGGCCCATCCGGTCAGCCCGCGGTCTTGGCGGCGGACTTGGGGGTGGCGGCATCCTGCACCACCGCGCCAGGGCGCAACTTGCCGGTACCTTCGACCACGATGCGGTCGCCGACGGCCAGGCCTTCGGTGACTTCCGCTTGTCCAGCGCGGCGGACGCCCACCTTCACTTCGGCCTGGGCCACCTTTCCGTCCGCGCCCACCCGCCAGACGAATGTCTTCTGGCCAACCTGCACGACGGCGATCTCCGGCAGCAGGATCGCCTGGCGCGGCGAGCGGTGGACCGTCACTTCCACCAGCATGCCGGGCCGCAGGGCGCGATCGGTGTTCGGGAAATCCGCGCGCACGTTCACCGCGCGGCTACCCGCATCCAGCCGCGCATCCACGGTTGCAACCGTGCCGTCGAATTCGCGCTGCGGCCAGCTGGCGCTGGTGCCGCTCACCCGCTGGCCCGCGGCGACCTGGGCGAGGTCGCTTTCCGGCAGCGGGAAATCCACGTAGACCCGGGCGATGTCATCCAGGGTGGCGATTGCGGTCCCCGGGGTGACCAGCGCGCCCGGACTGACCTGGCGGATACCGAGCACGCCGGCGAACGGCGCGCGGATGGTGCGGTCGCCGAGCTGGGCGCGGATCTGCGCGACGCGGGCGTTGGCGGCATCGCGGGTGGCGCGCTGCGTGTCCAGCGATGCGCGGGCAATCAGCTGCTGGCCAGCCAGCTCGGCCTGGCGCCGGTACAGGCGCTCTGCCTCATTGGCGGTGGCCTGTGCTTCCACCAGGGATGCCTGCTGCTGCTGGCCGCTGAGGGTGACCAGCGGGGCGCCGCGCGGCACCACGTCGCCACTGTCGAAATGCACTTGCTGCACGGTCTCGCTGACCTTGGCGGTCACCGTCACGGCTTCGCGCGCGTGCACCGTGCCAAGCGCCACTAGGGTGTCGCCAAACTCCTGCAGCCGCACCTGCTGGGTAGTCACCGGCACCGGGCCTTCCCCAGCGCGCGCACCCTGGGGCTCGGCCGCCTTTTCGCCGCAGGCGGCAAGCGCCACCAGCAACGCAAGGCAAACAGGCAACAACAGGAGGCTGCGAGGCATGTGTGGCATGGCGCGACTCGTGCAGGGGGCT
>JAZKHR010000025.1:33911-54684 GCA_040385305.1 Pseudomonadota bacterium | reverse complement strand
GGCGCATGCGCGCGTGATGCATCGCGTGCGTTGGATTCCTGGCTGGTGGCGTGGGCATTGCCCGGCTGCCTCGGCCGATGCGATTGCTGGGCGGCGAGTTCGCGCGCGTGGGCCTCGATGGCGCGCTTGGCCGAGGCCAGGTCGACGGGGCCCGCCCTGCGGATCGCCTTGATTGCGGCAAGCAGGTCGCCTCGCGCGACGGCGGCGACGGCCTCATCCGGCAAGGGGGAATGCGACGTTGCCATGGGTCCCCCAAAGTCCGCTCCGGGCCAGCATACGCCGCAGCAAGCGTGGAAACGAAAACGCCGGCGCGAGGCCGGCGTTTTCATCGTTCAACTTAGAACGGCAATCCTCAGCCTTCCCATTGCCCCAAGGCCGCCAGGCCATTCGCCTTGGCCCGCTCGAACACGGTCTGCTGGGCGCGGGCGTAGTTGCCGGTCATGTCCTGCGCCCACGACTTCAGCGCCGCCTGCTGCATGGCGCGTCCATAGCTGAAGGACAGCGGCCATGGGTTCGGGCCCATCCGGTTCATCGCGTCCAGGTGCGCGGTGGCATCCTCGTCACTCTGTCCGCCCGAGAGGAACACGATGCCCGGCAGGATCGCCGGCACCGCGGTCTTCAGGCACATCAGCGTCGCCTCGGCCACGTCCTCGACGCTGGCCTGCTCGTCGCAGCCCTTGCCCGGTACCACCATCGAGGCCTTGAGGATGGTGCCTTCCAGCATCACGTTCTGGTTGTACAGCGCATCGAACAGCGAACGCAGGGTGATCTCGGTGACCTCGTAGCAGGTCTCCAGGTCGTGGTCGCCGTCCATCAGCACCTCCGGCTCCACCATCGGCACCAGGCCGCATTCCTGGCACAGCGCGGCATAGCGGGCCAGCGCATGGCTGTTGACGTCGATGCACGTACCCGACGGCATGTCCTCGCCAATGGTGATCACCGCGCGCCACTTGGCGAAGCGCGCACCTAGCGCGTAGTACTCCTTCAGTCGCTCGCGCAGGCCGTCGAGGCCCTCGGTGACCAGCTCGCCCGGGAAGCCCGCGAGCGGATGCGTGCCCTTGTCGACCTTGATGCCGGGGATCATCCCGTTGTCGGCCATGTACTTGGCGAAGGGCACCCCGGCCTTGGTCGACTGGCGGATGGTTTCGTCGAACAGGATCGCGCCGGAAAGGTACTGGCTCGCATTGGGCGCGGTCAGCAGCAATTCGCGATAGGCGCGGCGGTTTTCTTCGGTGTTCTCGATGCCCACGCCCGCGAAACGCTTGGCGCAGGTACCCGACGATTCATCGATGGCGATGATGCCCTTGCCCGGCGCCACCATGGCGCGTGCGGTTTCGGCGAGTTGTTCGATGCTCATGGCGGCCTGCGGGCTTGTTATGGAAGCCCAACATTATAACGGGAGCCTCGGCCGCCGCCGCCTTAAGAGGCTCAGCGGCGCGGGGTACGCACCATCTCGCTGCGCTGCTGCTCGCGGAACGCCCGGTCCAACTGGTGCCGATTCAGGTCGCTGCGCTTGGCGCGCTCGAGCCTCACCTGCTCAAGCAATGCCATCAGGTCGTCGACCTTGCACTGCGCTCGCAATCCCGCCAGGTCCTGCGCCTGCTTGCCCATGAACGTCATGGTGGCGACCGTATCGACCGCTCGCGGGGTACCGACCTCGGGACGCGGCTTGAACCGCCACTGTGCAAGTGCACTGGCAGACGCCTGCGAGAACGCGTCCCAGAAGCCCTCGGCCGGCTCCTTGTCGCCTCCGCTGCTGCTCCAGCCACGCAACATGGTGAACTCGCCGGTAGTGCCGTCGGGACTGATCCTGTAGCCCATCGCCAGGCAAACGTTGTCGCCTCTTGGTGCAAATGGAGCCGGATACCCGGGCGCGGCCAGCTTGACGCCATCTGCCAACATCCACTCGTCGCGAATGCCGCCTTCGTTGGCAATGCGCACGGACTGCGCAACCGAATCGCCTGGATGCATCAGGAAACCAAGCGCAGCAAGGATGTGAAAGCAGGTGATGCGCATGTCATGGCTCCGGCCTGGCGCGCATGCACAAGCAAATCGTCTTGCGCGAGCGCCGATGGCTCCGTTAGACACCTCCGCCAACGGCGTGTCAAGTCTCCCGTGGCGCGGGCTCGGATCATCGGCCCAAGCGGCTCATGGCTGGGGAGAAAGCGATGGGCCCTAAAGCTCCCCGAGCCCCTCTGCCCGCCCATCCGCGCCCACCTGCAACAGCCGCAGCGTATTGGTGGCCCCGCGGGTTTCCATGTGTTCGCCGCTGGTGAACACCATGCGGTCGCCGGGCTGCAGCAGGCCGGCTTCGACCAGCAGGGCGACGCCGCCGCGAGCCGCCTCTCGCGGGGTCTGGCCGCGGCTGTCGTAGTCCATCGGGAACACGTCGCGCATCAGGGTCATCTTGCGGCGCGCGGGGGCGTGCCGGGAGAACGCGTAGATCGGCACCGATGAGCGGAACCGCGAGAGGTAGCGGGCGGTGCCGCCGGATTCCGTCATCGCCACCACTGCGCGTACGCCGATGTGTTCGGACAGGAACATGGTGGCCATGGCGATGGCTTGGTCGGCGCGTTCCAGGCCGCGCTGGGCCTGTTCGAAATCGGTGTCCGCCTCGAACTGGCGCTCCGCCCCGACGCAGATCCGCGCCATCGCCTCCACCGCCTTGACCGGCCAGCTGCCGGCCGCGGATTCCTGCGACAGCATCACCGCGTCGGTGCCGTCGATCACCGCGTTGGCCACGTCGAGCACCTCGGCGCGGGTGGGGATCGGGCTGTCGACCATCGACTGCAACATCTGGGTCGCGGTGATGACGACTTTCTCGCGCGCCACGGCTTCGCGGATGATCTTCTTCTGCAGGCCGGGCAGTTCAGCATCCCCGATCTCGACGCCCAGGTCGCCGCGCGCCACCATCACCACGTCGCTGGCGTCGACGATCTCGGCCAGGTTCTCGATGGCCTCGGCGCGCTCGATCTTCGCCACCAGCGCGGCGCTGCTGCCATGCGCCTTGGCCACGCGGCGCGCTTCGTGCATGTCTTCCGCATTGCGGCAGAACGAGACCGCGATGAAATCCACGTCCATGGCCGCCGCGACCACGATCAGTTCCCGGTCTTTCTCGGTGATCGCGCCCAGCGACAGCCCGCCGCCCTGTTTATTCAGCCCCTTGCGGTTGGACAACACGCAGTCGTTGAGCACGGTGGTGACGATGCGCTCGCCTTCGATCGCCTCCACCTGCAACTGCACGATGCCGTCGTCCAGCAACAGGATGTCGCCCGGCACCACGTCGCCCGGCAATTCAAGGTAGCTCACGCCCACCTGGGTGGCGTCGCCCGGAGGCACGCCCAGCTTCGCGACAAGATCGAAACGGTTGCCGGCCTTGAGCGACACCTTGCCTTCTGCAAAGGTCTCGACGCGGATCTTCGGTCCAGGCAGGTCGGCGAGGATCCCGACCTCGCGCGCCAGCTTCGCCGCCATAGCCCGCACCGCTTCGCCGCGCGCCACCTGCTCGGACGGATCCCCGTGGGAGAAGTTGAGCCGCACCACGTCCACGCCGGCCCGCAGCAATGCTTCCAGTACCTCGGGGGGATCGGTGGCAGGGCCCAGCGTAGCGACGATGCGGGTTCGGCGGCGGTGATCGGTCATGGGCATGCTCCTGGACGTTTCACGCTAGCACAGCAACGCGTCCGTCCAAGGGCTGCACCCGCTGAAAACGAACTCAGGCGCCACGCGCCTCCAGTGCCACCACCGCCGGCAACGGCTTGCCTTCCAGGAACTCGAGGAAGGCTCCGCCGCCAGTGGAGATGTAGGACACCTCGCCTTCGATCCCGTACTTCTCCACCGCGGCCAGGGTGTCGCCGCCGCCGGCGATGGAGAATGCCGGTGACGCGGCGATGGCGCGGGCCAGCGCTTCGGTGCCGTGGCCGAAGGCGTCGAATTCGAATACGCCGACCGGGCCGTTCCAGACCACGGTGCCGGCCTTGGCGATCAGCGCCGAATATGCCTCCGCGGTGCGCGGGCCGATGTCGAGGATCATGTCATCCGCGCCCACGGCATCGATGGTCCGGATGCTGGCGGGGGCATCGGCAGCGAAGGCGGGGGCGACCACCACGTCGAGCGGCAATGGGATCTCGGCGCCGCGCGCTTTCGCATCGGCCATGATCTGGCGGGCAGTGTCGAGCAGGTCCATCTCCACCAATGACTTGCCGACGCCATGCCCCATGGCGGCGATGAACGTGTTGGCGATGCCGCCGCCGACGATCAGCTGGTCGACCTTGCCCACCAGCGACGACAGCAATTCCAGCTTGGTGCTGACCTTGCTGCCGGCGACGATGGCCAGCAGTGGCCGCGCCGGCTGGTGCAGCGCCTTGGCCAGGGCGTCGAGTTCCGCCATCAGCAGCGGTCCACCCGCGGCGATGCCGGCGAAGCGGATCACGCCGTGGGTGGAAGCTTGCGCACGATGCGCGGTACCGAACGCATCCATCACGAACACATCGCACAAGGCGGCATATTTCCGCGATAACCCGTCGTCGTCCTTGCCCTCGCCCGCGTTCATGCGGCAATTCTCGAGCAGTACCAGCTGGCCTGGTTGCACCTCGACGCCATCCACCCAATCCTTCACCAACGGCACGTCGAAGCCCAGCAGCTCGCCCAACCGTGCAGCCACCGGTGCCAGGGAATCCTCCGCGGACCAGGTGCCTTCCTTCGGACGACCGAGATGCGAGGCCACCATCACCGCGGCGCCCTGTGCCAACGCCAGCTTGAGCGTGGGGATCGACGCGGTGAGGCGCTGGTCGGAGGTCACCACACCGTCCTTGACCGGCACGTTGAGGTCCTGCCGGATCAGCACGCGCTTGCCCCTGAGATCGATGTCGGTCATGCGGACGATGGTCATATCAGCGCCTGTTGCGGGAAGCCCGCATTGTCGCGTTGCCCGCGCGGCCGATCAAACACTCAGGGGCTGACGCGATTGCGGCCTGCGTGCTTGGCGCGATACAGGGCGGCATCCGCGCGCTTGAGGATGTCATCGGCTTCGACGTCATCCACGGTCATTGTCGCCACCCCGATGCTGACCGTGAGGCGACCTTCCGGCGATTGGCCATGGACGATATCGGCGTCGCGGACGCGCTGGCGCACGCGCTCCCCGACCAGCAGCGCCTGCTCGAAGGTGATGCCCGGCAAGAACACCATGAATTCCTCCCCGCCAGTGCGCGCCAGCACATCGGAGCCGTGGAACAACGCGCTGCGCACGGCACCGGCGAAGCGCGCAAGCGCATGGTCGCCGGACTGGTGACCGTATTGGTCGTTGAAATCCTTGAAGTGATCGATGTCCAGCGCCAGCAACGACAGCGGCCGGCCCGTGTCGCGCGCCTCTTGCCAGAACGTCGCGATCAGGTCGCGGAACGCGCGGTAGTTCGCGCAGCCGGTGAGCGCATCGGTGCGGCTGAGCCTCTCCAGTTCGGCGACTGCTTCGCGGAGTTGCGCGGTACGCCGTTCGACCTCGCGCTCCCGCTCGGCGACGGTGATTTCCAGGGACGCACGCAGCGCGGTCTGTTCGTCGAGGCTACGGCTGATGGCACTGTAGGCGTTGCCCAGCCGGGCAGAGGTTTCGTTCAACGCGAGCGCGAGCGGAGCCAGCTCACGTGGCATGGCGTCGGGCGCGATCGGTTGCTCCACGTGCTCGATGGCAAACCTCTCCAGGGTATGCAGGAGCTGGTTCACGCTGCCGGTCAACAGGCGCAACTGGCGCCAGGACGCGGCCAGTCCCGCGAGCAAGACCAACGACAGCAATCCCAGCAAGGTCAGCGCCTGCAAGCGCAATTCGCGGGCAAGCACCTCCGCCGGCGCCAGCAGCACCAGCTGCCAACCGGCCTGGAGGGTCGCCTTGGCGGCATAGGCATCGGCCCCGCCCGGCAGCACCCCCTGGATCACGGTGGGTTCGCTTGCCGCCGAGAACGGGCGCAGCGCGCGGATGGCCTGCGCCGGAGCGCCCGTGCCCAGCCCCGACACTGGAACGAACGGCAACCCGGCACTCGCATGGATGACGTCCCCGTTGCGATCGAGAAGCAACATGACGTAGCCCCTCTGCAGCAGGAATTCCTCGTTGATGGTGGCGAACGTCGCGACCGGAATCGATCCCTCCAGCACCCCTGCGAAGCGCCCCCCCGGCATGAGCGGCGCCGACACTGCCACCAGCGGCTCGGTGCCCTGCGCGCGGCCACGGAATACATCCGAGATGTACGCGGCGCCGGTGCGCGCGGGCTCGCGGAAATAGGCGCGGTCGTCGACCCTGCGCACGCGTTGCGGCGTTGCAGCAAGCAGGGGCTCGCTGATACGGACCACGCCTTCGGCATCGCTCACCAGCAGGGTGACGAAGCCGCGGTAAAGCTTGCGCAAGCGGGCCAGGTCACCAGCCCAGTCGGAGTATTCGACCAGCGGGCCTTCCAGGCTGCGGCGCTCGGCCACCAGCTCCAGCACGCCCCGGTGGGAAATGAGGAATTCGTCGATGGTGCGGGCGCTGAACTGGGCGACGGCGCCCAGTCGTTCGCTGAGCTGCTGCTGCCGCGAGTGGACGTCCCGCCAGAGTGCAAGCCCGGCCAGCAGGAGGGTTGGCACCAACACTGCAAGAACCAGCAAGCGAACGTATTCACGCTGCAGGGACCAGCGCCTGTCGCGGCGGCCAAGTGTCGGTTTCGGCTCCCCCATCCGGCCACGCTAGCCAGTCAGGTCATGCTTGTCGAGCAAGGCCAGATGCCACAGTGGCCGGGCGACGTGCAATCGCCGCCAGGCCCGGGGCTGGTGCGTCGCGCCGGCAGGAAGTGCATTTGCCCTTCGTCACCGCACGTCGCCAATCGCGGGCGCAAGCGCCCGACCGCTCACGGCACGCGGCTTACTTGGCCGCGACCACCTTGACCATTTCAAGGCACTTGTTGCTGTAGCCCCACTCGTTGTCGTACCAGCTGACCAGCTTGACGAAGGTGTCATCCAGCGCGATGCCTGCCTCGGCGTCGAAGATGCTGGTGCGCACGTCGCCGCGGAAATCGGTGGCCACCACCTTGTCTTCGGTATACCCCAGCACGCCCTTCATCGCCCCTTCGGACTGCGCCTTCATCTCCGCGCAGATCTCGGCATAAGTCGCGGGGTTCTCGAGTTCCACGGTGAGGTCGACCACCGAGACGTCGGAGGTCGGCACGCGGAAGCTCATGCCGGTCAGCTTGCCCTTCAGCTCGGGCAGCACCACGCCAACTGCCTTCGCAGCGCCGGTGCTGGACGGGATGATGTTCTCGAGGATGCCGCGGCCGCCGCGCCAGTCCTTGTTGGACGGGCCATCCACGGTCTTCTGGGTCGCGGTGGTGGCGTGCACGGTGGTCATCAGGCCGCGCTTGATGCCCCACTTGTCGTGCAGCACCTTCGCGATCGGGGCCAGGCAGTTGGTAGTGCAGCTGGCGTTGGAGATGATCGCCTGGCCGGCATAACTGCCGCAGTTCACCTTGTGCACGAACATCGGGGTATCGTCCTTGGACGGCGCCGACAGGATCACCTTCTTAGCGCCTGCATCGAGGTGCTTCTGGGCACTGGCCTTGTCCAGGAACAGGCCGGTCGCTTCCAGCACCACGTCCGCGCCGATCTCGTTCCACTTCAGGTTCGCCGGGTCGCGCTCCGCGGTCAGGCGGATGGTCCTGCCGTTGACCACCAGGTTGCCGCCCTCGACCTGGATATCGCCCTTGAACCGGCCATGCACCGAGTCGTAGCGCAGCATGTAGGCGAGGTAGTCCGGCTCCAGCAGGTCATTGATGCCGACGATCTCGATCTCGTCGCCGAAATTCTCCACCGCCGCGCGGAACACGCAGCGACCGATGCGGCCGAACCCGTTGATGCCTACCTTGATCGCCATTTGCCTGACTCCTGGGGGTTTGCGCCGGACACGGCGCCGTAATCGGATTATTTTAGCCGCTCCCCGCCCCCCCCGGCATCCAGGATCCAGACCCGCCATGCCCCGCTACCTTCTCGTCCTGCTCGCCTTCCTGTTGACCCTGCCAGCCGCCGCCCCTGCATTGGCGTGGAGTGCGCTTGGCCATCGCATGGTGGGCGAGCTGGCCCAGCGCCACCTTGAAGCCGCGGCGCAGGCGGAGGTGGCGGCGCTGCTGGCGGGCGAACCCGACCCCAGCCTTGCCGGCGTGGCGACCTGGGCGGACGAGCTGCGGGCCGCCGAATCCGACCGCTTCAAGACGACCGCACCATGGCATTACATCAATGCCCAAGTCGGCGGTTGCAGCTATGACCTCGCCCGCGACTGCCCGGGCGGCAACTGCATTGTCAGCGCAATCGAGTCGCAGCTCGCGATCCTCGCCGACCGCGGCCAGCCGCTGCAGGCGCGACGCGATGCACTGAAGTTCGTGGTTCATTTCGTGGGTGACATCCACCAGCCGATGCATGCCGGAAACCGTCCCGACCGGGGTGGCAACAGTTTCCAGGTCAGCTTGCGCACGCCGATGAAACCGGAGGCCTACGCCCTCAAGAACTACGCGGATGGCGTGATGGGAACCAACCTGCATTCGATCTGGGACTACTACGTGCTCGCCGGAAGTGGCTTGCAACTCGCCGCTTACAGCGATCGCCTGGACGCACTGCCGTGGCCGCCAATGCCGGACACCATGTCGCCGCCGCTGGCCTGGGCCGGCGAATCGTGTCGGCTGATCGACGCACGCGGCATCTACCCGCCGCAGGCCAAGATGGACCATGCCTACCTGGATGCGATGCGCCCACTCGCCGAGCAACGCGTGCGCCAGGCGGCGTGGCGACTGGCCACCCTGCTCAACCAGTCCCTTGGTCGCTAGGCGGCCATGAACGCGCGCGTCCACCCGTTCTTCCATGCCGAGAGCCATACCTGGAGTTACGTGGTGCACGCGCCGGGCGACAACGCCGCCGCGGTGATCGACCCGGTGCTGGACTTCGATGCCAACTCGGGCCGCACATCCAGCAGCTCCGCACAGGCTTTGCTCGACCACGTCGCCGCGCATGGCCTGGACGTGCAATGGATCCTGGAGACGCATGCCCACGCCGACCACTTCAGCGCAGGCCACTGGTTGAAAGCGCACTGGCCGATGGCGCAATTGGCCATTGGCGAAGGGATCCGCAGCGTGCAGCAGGTCTTCCGCGGTGTGTTCAATCTCGGCGAACGCGTGCCGGCCGACGGCTCGCAGTTCGACCGCCTGTTCGCCGATGGCGACACCTTCGCGATCGGACCGCTGCAGGCGCGCGTGATCGCGGTGCCCGGCCACACCAGCGACAGCAACGCCTACCTGATCGGTGATGCGCTGTTCACCGGCGACTCGCTGTTCATGCCGGACGCCGGCACCGCACGCTGCGATTTCCCCGGCGGCGACGCTGCCACCCTGTACCGGTCGATCCAGCGCCTGTTCGCCACCCTGCCCGACACCACCCGCGTGTTCGTCTGCCACGACTATGGCCCCAGCGGTCGACCCGTGGGCTGCGAAACCACCCTGGCCGCGCAGCGCGCGGGCAACATCCACGTGCGCGATGGCGTGCCTGAGGCCGACTTCGTGGCCGTGCGCGAAGCCCGCGACGCCAGCCTGGCGATGCCCGCGCTGATCCTGCCTGCGGTGCAGGTCAACATCCGTGCCGGCGCCCTCCCGGAGCCGGAGGACAATGGCGTGCGCTACCTCAAGATTCCGCTCGACCAGTTCTGAGGCCACGATGCAAACCGAATTCACGCCAATCGCCGCGCTGCTGGGCGGCGCCCTGATCGGCCTCGCGGCGACCTTGCTGTACGCCGGGCTGGGGCGCATCGCCGGGATCAGCGGCGTGCTCAACCAGGCGCTTGAACAGCCCCAAGGCCGCGGCTGGCGCGTGGCATTCCTGCTGGGACTGGTCGGCGGCGCGGCACTCTGGTTCACCTTCGGCTCCGGCGTGGCGCCGGTGCGCAGCGGATTTCCGTTGCCTTGGCTGCTGGCCGCAGGCTTGCTGGTCGGGTTCGGGACACGGCTCGGCAATGGCTGCACCAGCGGGCACGGGATCTGCGGCCTGGCGCGCCTGTCCAGGCGTTCGCTGGCGGCGGTGGCGGCGTTCATGGGCGCCGGCTTCGTGACCGTGTATGTGCTGCGCCATGCATTCCGGGTGTTCGCATGAAGCACGTCCTGCTTGCCCTCGGGGCGGGGTTGCTGTTCGGGCTGGGCCTGGCCGTGTCCGGCATGACCGACCCCGACAAGGTGCTCAACTTCCTCGACCTGTTCGGCCGCTGGGATCCGTCGCTCGCGCTGGTGATGGCTGGCGCGCTGGCGGTGAGCGTGCCGGGCTTCGCCTGGATCCGGAAGCGCGGCCGCAGCGTGCTCGGCGAGGCGCTGGCCGAGGCGCCGTCGCCACGGGTGGACATGCGGTTGCTGGCGGGTAGCGTGTTGTTCGGGATCGGATGGGGCATCGCCGGGTTTTGCCCGGGTCCTGCGCTGGCAAGCCTCACGCGCGGTGGCGAGGCGGTCTGGTTCGTGCTCGCCCTGCTGGTGGGCTCGCAGCTTGCAAGATTGCTCGCACGGCCCCGGTGAGCCCGTCGGATTTCCTGCTGGCGGCGCTGTTCTTCGCCGTCGCGATCCTGTACTCCTCGGTTGGCCACGCCGGTGCCAGCGGTTACATCGCGGCGATGGCGCTGCTCGGCTTCGCGCCGGAGCAGATGCGGCCCACCGCGTTGGCCCTGAACCTGCTGGTCGGCGGTATCGGCCTCTGGCGTTTCTGGCGTGGCGACCACGTGCGCTGGCGCAACGTGTTGCCGTTCGTGCTGGCGTCTGCGCCGGCGGCGTTCGTGGCCGCGCAGATCAAGTTGCCGAAGGAGAGCTATTCGCTGCTGCTCGGCGTGGTCTTGCTGGTTGCGGCCATTGGCGTGTTCCACGGTGCCCACCGCGCCGATGCGCAGGACGCGGCCGCGGTCGGCCGCCGCGTGCCATGGCTGCCGGGCTTGCTGGTTGGCGGCAGCATCGGGGTGCTGTCCGGCCTGACCGGCACCGGCGGCGCGATCTTCCTCACCCCGCTGCTGTTGTTCGCGCACTGGATGCCAACCCGCGAGGCCAGCGGTACCTCGGTTGCCTTCGTGTGGATCAACTCGCTGACCGGCCTGGCCGGCCTGCTGCAATCCGGGCAATCGCTGCCGACCCTGCTGCCCGTGTGGCTGGGCGTGGTCGCGGTCGGCGCCTTGATCGGTACCCAGATGGGACTCAACTGGCTGCCGGTGAGAGCGCTTCGCTACGCGCTGGGCGTGGTGCTGCTGATCGCCGCGGGCAAGCTGATGCTCGCCTAGGCGACAACGGCGCTGGGCTTCGCGGCGGTCGATGCTTGCGCAGTGCGGGTCAAACCGCGCGTGCCGCCTCGATCACCTTGTCCACGGTGAAACCGAAATGCGGCATCAGCGCTTCGATCGGTCCGCTGGCGCCATAGGTGTCGATGCCGACGACCGCGCCATCCAGGCCCACGTACTTGCGCCAGAAATCGGTGACCCCGGCTTCGATGGCGACGCGCTTGCGGCAGGCATTCGGCAACACGGCTTCGCGGTACGCCACGTCCTGGCGGTCGAACACATCGGTCGACGGCATCGAGACCACGCGCACGCCATCGCCCAGTTGCTCGGCCGCCTGCACTGCCAGACCCACTTCGGAGCCGGTGGCGATCAGGATCACATCGGGCACGCCGACACTGTCCTTGAGCACATAGCCACCGCGCGCGATATCGCGCAGCTGGCCCGCATCGCGCGCCTGGTGCGGCAGGTTCTGGCGGCTGAAGACAAGGCAGCTGGGTCCGTCCAAGCGCTCGATTGCAGCCTTCCATGACACGGCCGATTCCACCGCATCGCAAGGACGCCAGACATCGTTGTTGGGGATGTAGCGCAGCGAGGCGAGGTGTTCGATCGGCTGGTGGGTGGGGCCGTCCTCGCCGAGGCCGATGGAATCGTGGGTGTAGACATGGATTGCACGCGCGCCCATCAGCGCGCTCATGCGTACCGCGTTGCGCGCGTAGTCGGAGAACACCAGGAAGGTCGCGTCGTACGGAATGAAGCCGCCATGCAGGGCCAGCCCGTTGCTGATCGCGGTCATCGCGAACTCGCGCACGCCGAAGTAGATGTAGTTGGCATCCGCATCGTCGGTGGCGACCGACTTGCTGCCCTTCCACAAGGTCAGGTTGGAGTGCGCCAGGTCCGCGGAACCACCGACGAGCTCAGGCAAGAGCGGAGCAAACGCTTCGATCGCCATCTGCGAGGCCTTGCGCGATGCCACCACCGGGCCGTCGGCCTGGAGCTTGCCGATGTAGGCCTGCGCCTTGTCCTCGAATTCGGCCGGCAACTCCTTGCCAGAGCGTCGCACCAGTTCCCCAGCCTCGGCCGGGTAGCGCGCGGCATAGGCATCGAACAAGGTGTTCCACTCGCCCTCGCGCACGCGCCCCACGTCACCCACGCTCCAGCCATCGCGCACTGCCTGCGGGACCTCGAAAGGCGCATGCGGCCATTCCAGCGCCGCACGGGTGGCCGCCACTTCGTCGTTGCCGAGGGCCGCGCCGTGGCTGGATTCCTTGCCGGCCTTGTTGGGCGAGCCGAAGCCGATGACGGTGCGGCAGCAGATCAACGTGGGCTTGTCGCCGGACTTGAGCGCAGTGTCGATGGCTTGCTTGATCTCGACCGGATCATGACCGTCCACGCCGCGGATCACGCGCCAGCCGTAGGCCTCGAAGCGCGCCGGGGTGTCATCGGTGAACCAGCCATCGGTATTGCCGTCGATGCTGATCTTGTTGTCGTCCCAGAACGCGACCAGCTTGTGCAGCCCCCAGGTACCGGCCAGCGAGGCGGCTTCATGGGAGATGCCTTCCATCAGGCAGCCATCGCCCATGAACACCCAGGTGCGGTGGTCGACGATGTCCAGTTCCGGGCGATTGAAGCGCTGCGCCAAGAGTTTTTCTGCAAGCGCGAAGCCCACTGCATTGGCGAAGCCCTGCCCGAGCGGACCGGTGGTGGTTTCCACGCCCGGGGTCATGAAGTTTTCGGGGTGGCCGGGGGTCTTCGAGTCGAGCTTGCGGAATGCCTTCAGGTCGTCGATCGACAGGTCGTAGCCGGACAGGTGCAGCAACGCGTAATGCAGCATCGAGCCATGGCCGTTGCTGAGCACGAAGCGGTCGCGGTTGAACCAGCCGGGGTTGGCCGGGTTGTGCCGGAGGTAGTCGTTCCACAGCACTTCGGCGATGTCGGCCATGCCCATCGGCATGCCCGGATGCCCGGAATTGGCGGCCTGCACCGCATCGATGGCGAGGAAGCGGATGGCGTTGGCGAGGTCGCGGCGGCTGGGCGTCGTCATGTCGGTGCTGGGAGCGATGGAGCCCCATTGTCCCATCCCGCCACCGCGCCTGTCAGGACGCGCCTCGGGCGGCATCGGTCACGGGGTCACGTAGGGCACCAGCTGCACGCTGTAGCTGCAGTTCGCCCAGCCCGGTCCCCGCCGGCCATAGCCGCGCTGGCTGTTGGCCCGGGCCCGCAGGGTCAGCACGCGCGGTTCCTTCTGGTCGGAACCCGGAGACAAGGCCACCAGTTCCGTCCACTCCACGTCGCACGCGGGCTTGGGGCCGCCGGACTCGACGAAGCCACCGTCGAGCGTTGCCCGCACGAAGGCGAATCCCGCTGGCGCCAACAGACGGGCAGATTCGGAGGTGCACTGGAACGTGCCCCCATCGCCTGACGCCGGCGGCGTCCTGCACGTGGCGCTGATGGTCAGCGACGGCGGTGCCTGTGCATTTGCCTGCGGCGCCGGCAACGCCATCGCCATCGCCAGCAGCATGATGGCCAATCGAAGCTTCATCGCAATCACCCCCCGGTTGATCGCCGGGAGAAGGCGGACTCCTCCCGACCGCAGAGTACGCCCAAGCAGGCGTGTCTACATCAGGACCAATGGCATATCCAAGCCGCCGCCCTGGCCTGCACGCGGCACCGGCCCAGCGCGCGCGCGTGGTGCTCAGGCCGTGACCGAATCTGCCGGTTCGTCCTTTGCCACCACCGTCGCCAGCATCAGGTCGCCGGTGACGTTGAGCGTGGTCCGGCACATGTCGAGGAAGCGATCCACGCCGAGGATCAGTCCGATGCCTTCAGGCGGTACGCCGACCATGCCGCAGATGAGCGCCACCACCGGCAGTGACCCGGCCGGCACGCCCGCGGTGCCGATGCCGCCAAGGATGCACACGAACATCACGGTCACCTGTTGCGCCAGCGACAACTCGATGCCGAAGAACTGCGCCAGGAACAGCACGGTGACGCCTTCGAACAGGGCGGTCCCGTTCTGGTTGGCGGTGGCGCCAACGGTCAGCACGAAACGCGAGATCTTCTTCGGCAGGCCCAGGTTTTCCTCGGCAACCCGCAGGGCGACCGGCAGGGTGGCGTTCGACGAGGCCGTGGAGAAGGCCATCACCATCGCTTCCTGCGAACCCTTGAAGAACTTCAGCGGCGACCAGCCGGCAAGGAACTTCAGCATCAACGAATACACCACGACCATGTGGATGGCGAGCGCCAACACCACCACGCCTACGTAAGCACCGAGACTGCGCAGCAGGTCCCAGCCGAACAGCGCGGCCAGGTTGAACATGAAGCAGAACACCGCGTACGGCGCCAGCCGGATGACCAGGCCGATCAGCGTCATCGAGATCTCGAACAGGCCCTGGATGGCGCGCAGCAGGCTGTCGGTGGCCGCGCTGCGGGTCAGCACCATGCCGACGCCCAGCATCAGCGCGAAGAACATCACCGCGAGGATGGTGTTCTCCGCAGCCGCCTTGACGATGTTGTCGGGCACGATGCCGAGCAGCATGTCGAGGCCCTTCGGCTGGCTCGCGCTGCTGCCCACGATGTCCTTGGCGCGGTCCGCGCCCTGCGCCAGCATCGCCTGCGCTGCCACCGGGTCCACGCCCGCGCCGGGTTGCAGCCAGTTGACCAGCACCAGGCCCAGCGCCACCGCGATGCCGGACGCCAGCACGGTGTAGCCGAGCGTCTTCCAGCCCACCCTGCCCAGCGCGCGCACGTCGCCCATTTCCGCCACGCCGATGATCAGCGCGGAGAACAGCAGCGGGATCACCAGCATGAAGATCAGGCGCAGGAACAAGGTGCCGGCCGGCTGGGTGATGTACGTGGTCAGCCACTGCACCCAGGGCGCGTCCGCCCCGGACACGTAATGCGCCACCAGGCCGAGCGAAAGGCCGGCAACGAAGCCGATCAGCATCTTCCAGTGCAGTTGCAGCTTGCCGCGTGCGGCGGGTGCATCGCTCATGCGGTCGCTCCTGGGTGAAGCCGCGAGCTTAGCAAACGCGCGACGCCCCTCGCCTCAGGACTCCGGGTAAAGCGGCGGCAGCAAGGGTGCTGGCCTTGCCTGCGGCTTGCGCCAACGTGCACCCTTGGCGAAGGAATGACGCAAGGTTGCCCGCACGGCGGCCGCGTCCGCGTTGCCCCAGCGCGCGGCCTGCAACTGCGGGATCGCATCGCGTTGCGAAGCGGCGTCCAGGCGCTCGCGAACGCCGTCGAGGTCGTCGCGGTCAAGGCCTGCCTCGCTGCTCAGCGCCCAGGCGATGTGGGCGAGGTCTCCCTGCTTGAGCGCGTCGGCAAGCTTGGGCGCGGACACTGCAGGCGAGGTGATGGCGGCTGGCAACGGTGCGACGGGATCGGTGTGCACGCGCCTGCGCCACCACACCAGGGCGCCGATCACCCCAATTCCAAGCAACCACCACGGCGCCTGCCGACGCAACGCGGACGGGGTGGGTGCGTCCGTGGCGCCTGGCCGCTGCTCGGCAGGCGAACCGAGGTCTGGCGCTTCATCCGTGGCGTTGCCGGCTTCGATCTGCAATTGCAACGGTGGCAACATCGCCGTGCGCACAACGCCTTGCGCCGCATCCCACCAATCGATGCGCGGACCCGGCAACGAGATCGCGCCCGCGCGCAGCGGCACGAGGGCGATGCGTCGGCGCACCGTGGTGCGCGGACGGCCGTCGATGAACTGCTCGTCTGACTGCGCGGGGTCGGCGAACACCTGCGCATCGGCGTTTTCGGGAATGGCGAGCGCCGGCAGCTGCGCGGCGCTGGCGCCATCGGCGATCGCTTCCAGCTCGATGCTGAGGGCCTCGCCCGTGCGGCCACTGGTCGGTGCCTGCACGTAGCGCAGCCTGAGATCGTGCAGCGGCAGCCAGGGTTGCGGCGCGTTGGCTGGAATCGGTCGCACCAGCAGTCGCTTCAACGGTGCCGCGGCGGACAGCGGCTTGCGCCCGTCGCCGAACAGGTCATCGAAGAAGCCGCCCACCGCCTGGCCGTTGAAGCTTGCTCCGGGGATCACCAGTGGCCCGCTGCGCTCGGGGATCAACAGATACCTGCGTTCGACCACGCTGTAGCGGCGCCCGTCGATCTCGCGCTGGTACTGGAGGTCCTCGCCCACGCGCTGCAGGCTGGCGTTGGGCGGATCGTCCTGGTCCAGCTGGCCGGAGAGCAACGGCACCGCGACATGCAGCCGCACCACCATGCCCACCGCCTGTTGCACGTAGGGCTGGGCCGCGTCGAGCACGGTTTCAACGAACGCGTCCGCATCGCCCGACGCCGGCAACACCGACGGCGGCAGAACCACCAGCCGTTGCGGCTGGGTGCTGGCGTTCCCTACCCGCAGGGCCGGCACCGTGATTACGCCGGGGCCGCGTGGCCGTATGCCGACCGCGAACAACGACGTGGTGCGCGCCTGCCCGTTGACCTGCTGGAAACTGCGACGAACGGTCTGCCCGGCCACGTCGAACTGCAATTGCAGCGGGCGGTAATCGATCTGCTGGACCGAGCCATCGGTCTCGATGTTGAGCGTCGCGGTTTCGCCATAGGTGATCTGTGCGCGATCCAGCCACGCGCGGGTCTGCGCCTGCGCTGGCATGACGCAACACAGCAGCAGGATGGCCAGCCAGCGAAGGCACGAACGGGTCATGGTCCGCCGCCTTGCCTGCGTTCGAATTCAAGCCGGAAGCGCGCGCGCAGGAGTCCACCCGGGTCATCCGGCACGCGTTGCAGCTGGGCCTGGTTGGCGACGCGGCGCTCGCGTTGCTCGGCAGTTTCGGCGGGCTTGGCGCTGACCGGTGCGGGTTCGCCCGGCTTGCCTTGTTGCTTGCGCAGGGCTTGCTCGATGCGTTGGCGCTGCGCGGCATCGGCGGCGGATTGTTGCTGCGGGTCCCGGGGCTTCGGTTGAGGTTGCCTGGACTGCTGTGGCTGCTGCCGTTGCCCCGGCGATGAAGGTTGCTGACGGGGCGGAGGCGAGCCCGACCCATCCCGCGCGGGTCCCGATTTGCCACCCGGCTGCGGCTGCGGTTGTCCCTGGCCCTTGTCCTTGTCGCCCTGCTGCGGCTGCTGCCCCGGCGGCGGCTGGCGCTTGCGGGCGGCATCGACCGCTGCGCGGTTGGCGATGGCATCGGCCATCTTCGGCTGCCGGCGCAGGGCGCGGTCATAGGCGGCAATGGCATCGTCATACCGCCCGGCCTTGGCCAGCGCATTACCGAGGTTGTACTGCCCATCGGCGCTGTCGAGGCCGGAAAACGTGGCAATCGCACTCGCGTAATCCTTGGCCCGATAGGCGGCTACACCGTCCTGCATGCGTGCATGCGCGGCCTGGTCCGGGCGGCGCCACAGGTTGCCCGTGTCCTGCGCTTGCGCCTGCGGCATGGGCAGGCACAGCGCAACTACCAGCAAGGCCGCGGCACCGGTGCCGCGCCGGAACAGCGGCAAGGCCAGCAGCAGGACCAGGGGCAGCAGCCAGTAGCCATCATCGCGCCAGCTGGCGATTTTCTCGCCACGCGCGGCAGCACCTGCGTCCGCCTGCGGAGCCAGCACGCCCAATGCGCGGAGGTCGGCACTGCCCGGCACGAGGCTCCGATAGGTGCCACCGCCACTCGTTGCAAGCCGCCGCAGGCTGGCGGCATCAAGGCGTGCCTGACCCAAGCTTCCACCCACATCGAACACACCGCCCTGCTCGGTGCCCAGACCCAGCGCGGAGACCCGGTAACCGGCGGTGATGGCGCGCGATGCCGCCGCCAGTGCAGCGGCATCGGCGTGGTCGGTCAGCAGCAGGATGTCGCCGCGGTCGAACCCGGCCTGGCGCAACAGTTGCTGCGACCACGCGATGGCGCGATCAGAGCGCTGGCCGTCCTCCGGCATGATGTCGGGCTGCAAGGCATCGAGGAACAACGCCACGTTGGCCGCGTCTTCGGTGAGCGGCGCCACGGTGAAGGCGTCACCTGCATACGCGACGAGGGCAACCTGCCCGCCGGCGCGCTCCCGCAGCAGGGTCCCGATCTTGCCCCGCGCCTGGGCAAGCCGCGATGGCGGCATGTCGTTCGCCAGTGAGGCGCTGGAAAGATCCAGCGCAATCACCAGCGGCGCGCGGGTCTGCCACAAGGGATGTTCCTGCTTGCGCACGCTGGGTCCGGCCATCGCCACGAGGGCCAGAGCCGCCGCCATCAAGCCCAGCCAGCGCGGCCAGGGACGGCGCCGCGCGCTGTCTACGCCATCCAGCAGGTGCGGCAACAGATGGGCGTCGACGGCATCGCGCCACGGGCTGCGCGTGCGCGTTGCCTCACGCCACCACCAGGCGAGCAGCGGCAATGCAAGCAGGCCCAGCAGCCACAGCGGGCGCAGGAAATGCAGTTGGTTGAAATCGGCAAGCACGCCGGTCACGCGCGCCTCCGCAGCAGCAAGGCCAGCAGCCCGACCACCAGTGCCGCGGACAGCGGAAGCGGATAGCGTTCGATCGTCGGCCGCACTGCGCGACCCTGCCGCTGCACAGGTTCCAGCCGGTCGATCTCGGCGTAGATGCCGGCCAGCGCGTCGGCGTCGCGGGCCCGGAAGAAGCGCCCGCCGGTGAGCGAGGCGATGCGTTGCAGGCCCGCTTCGTCGATCTCGTCGCCGCCCATCGGCAACTGGAAACCGAACACGGACATCGCGCCGCCTTCGCCGCCGAACGCGATGGCATGGATGCGGATGTCGTTATCACGCGCCACTTCTGCCGCACGCATGGGATCCAGCGTACCCGCCGTATTGACGCCATCCGTCAACAGGATCAACACCCGCTGGCCTTCCTTCTCGCCCTGCAGGCGCTTGGTCGACAGGGCAATGGCATCGCCGATGGCGGTCGCGCGGCCGGCCAGGCCAATCACGCTGTCGCCCAACTGGTCGCGCACGCTGTCCCTGTCCAGCGTCAGCGGGGTCAACGAATAAGCACGGTCGCCGAACACCACCAGGCCCACGCGATCGCCGACCCTTCGGTCAAGGAAGTCTGCCAGCACCGCCTTGGCGGCGGTCAGGCGATCGACGATGCGCCCGCCGAGCTGCATGTCCTCTTCTCCCATGCTGGCGGAGAGATCAACCGCGAGCATCAGGTCGCGACCCACCTGCGGCGGTGCGATGGCGGGGCCGAGTTGCTGGGGGCGCGCCGCGGCCACGCACAGCAGCGTCCATGCGAGCAGGGCCAACCATGACAGGCCGCGCACGCGCACGCTGGTGTCGCCGCTGGCGGCCACGCGCTGTACGCGCTCGCCCCACGGCACGCGCAAGGCGGCGGCGCCCGCGCTGCGCGGCGGCACCAGCGCATGCACCAGCAGCGGCAACATGATCGCCAGCAACATCCAGGGCCAGGCGAAGCCCTCCAGGCCCAGCCACGCCCCGATCGCGTTCATTTGGGCAGCATCCACAGCAGGTAACGCTCGCGCGCCACCACGCGCAGGGCATCGGCCTGTTGCGTGGACACGTCGGCGCGATAGCCGCCGTCGCGCAGCAATGCGCCCGCGCCTGCACTGAATACCGGTTGCGGCAGGCCGTCATCAAGCACGCGCAACCAGTCATCCGCTTCCAGGGTGTCGGCGCCCGGATGCGCGCGACGTGCGGCGCGGCGCAGGAGCTCCGACATCGCCGCCACCTGTTGCGCGGGCGTGCCGGCAACCTCCACCGCATCATCGAACAGGCCCAGGATCGCCTCACGGCGACGGCGTCTGCGCGCCGCGCACCAGGCGAGAAAACCGATGACCAGCATGATGGTCGCCAGCACCAGCCACCAGCCGGGCGCGGGCGGCCACCACGGCGGGGGGATGCCGGGATGCACGTCGCGCAGTGGCAGCGTCGGCGTCATCGCGCAGCGCGCCCACGCGGACGGTCGAGCAATGGCAGCCAGGCATCGCTCGGCGCACTGCCCGCAAGTTCCATCGCCCGCACGCCGCGCGTGCGCAGGACATCGAGCGTGGATTCGAGGGGCACGGTGAATTCATGACGCCAGCGCTGGCGCACCGCCGCCGCATCGAGGCCGAGCTCGAGACGGCCACCGCCCGCCGCCGCAAACGCAAGCCGGGCCTGCGGCGGCGTGCGCTCCAGGGGGTCCGTCAGCAGCAACACATCGACTTCGTGGTGCAAGGACAGGGCCGACCAGCGCTCCGCGGGAATGGATGCAGCGCTGGCGGGATCCGCCAGCACCAGCAGGCGCGAACCGGGGCGAAGCACATGGCGGGCGTGGTCGAGTGCGATTGCCAGTCCCGCATCATCGGCTGGCGGCGCTGCATACCAGCGCACCAGCGCATCCAGCGCGCGCAGGGCACCCCGCGGACCGGAAGCCGGCGCAACCGGTGCTTCGCTGCGTGACCCTCGCATGGCCGCGATGCGGTCGCCATCGCGCACCGCGATCCATGCCGCCAATGCCCCGGCGCGCGCCGCCTGCACCGACTTGAAGCGCACGCGGGTGCCGAAATACAGGGC
>JAZKHR010000025.1:0-33811 GCA_040385305.1 Pseudomonadota bacterium | reverse complement strand
AATTCCGCGACCAGCTTGTCGCCATCCCAGCCTTCGGCCGTAGCTTCGTAACTGGGCAGCACGCGGTGGCGCAACACGTCGGGCGCAATGGCGCGCACATCGTCCGGGGTCACGAAATCGCGACCCGCGAGCCAGGCGCGCGCACGCGCGCAACGTTCCAGCGCGATCGATCCGCGCGGGCTTGCGCCCCAGGCGATGCGGCGGCCAAGGGCGGCGTCGTAGCGCGCGGCGTTGCGGGACGCCAGCACCAGCTCGATCAGGTACCGCTCCAGCGCAGGCGCGACATGCAACTCAAGCACCGCTGCGCGCGCGGCGAAGACATCGGCCATCGCCATCCTGGCCGGTGCCACTGGCTCGGCCTGCATCGCCGAGCGGGCGCGTTCGCGGGCGAGGCGCAGGATCTCCGCTTCCGCTGCAGCCTCGGGATAGCCGATGCGGACATACATCAGGAAGCGGTCCAGCTGCGCCTCAGGCAAGGGGAAGGTGCCTTCCTGCTCGATCGGGTTCTGGGTGGCCATGACCAGGAACAGCGCGGGCAGCGGGTAGGTGTGGCGGCCCACCGTGACCTGGCGTTCGCCCATCGCCTCAAGCAGCGCGGACTGCACCTTGGCCGGCGCGCGGTTGATCTCGTCGGCAAGCAGGATCGGGTGGAAGATGGGGCCGGGCTGGAACTCGAAGCGGCCATCCTGGGGGCGCCAGACTTCCGTGCCAGTGAGGTCCGCGGGCAGCAGGTCGGGGGTGAACTGCACGCGTGCAAAGTCCGCTTCCAGGCGCGCGGCCAGGGCACGGATGGCGGTGGTCTTGGCGAGTCCGGGAGCGCCTTCGACCAGCAGATGGCCATCGGCGAGCAGGGCGATCAGCAGGCGTTCCACCAGCGCGGCCTGGCCGACGATCTCGCGCGAGAGGTCATCGCGCAGCGCGCCAAAGGCCTGGTGCAGGCGGGAAATGTCGGTGCTGGGCGTATCCATGGCGTCCTCGCGATGCAGGCCGAGTTCGACCTTGCGTTGCCGCAAAGGTTCGCATGCCGCGTGTCGACGCCGATGAACGCACCCCGCGACACAACGAAAAACGGGAGCCTTTCGGCTCCCGTCTCGTCGTTGCATGCCGGCTGGATTACATCCGCTGCGCGACGCGCATCACCTTGGGGGTGACGAAGATCAGCAGTTCCGCCTTTTCCTTGCTGCGGCCCTTGTTGCGGAACAGGTTGCCCAGGAAGGGGATGTCGCCGAGGAACGGCACCTTGGCCAGGTCATCGCGCGAGCGGAACTCGTACACGCCGCCGATCACCACGGTCTGCCCGTCTTCGACCAGCACGGCGGTGTTGACCTCGCGCTTGGCGATGGTCGGCACGTCGCCGAAGGTGCCGACGCTGACGAACCCTTCCAGCTCGTCCTTCTTGACCGCGAGGGTCATGAACACGCGGCCATCGTTGGTGATGGTCGGGGTGACCTTCAGCTCCAGCAGCGCTTCCTTGAAAGCCACGGTCGGAATCGAGTTGCTCTGCCCGCCAGTCACGGTCAGGTAACCGATCTCACGGCCCTGGCGGATCACGGACTCTTTCTGGTTGCTGGTGACGATGCGCGGGTTGGAGATCACTTCGCCGCGGCCCTGCTCCTGGATCGCGGAGAGTTCGACATCGAGGAGGTAACCGGCGTTGAGGATCGATAGCGCCAGCGAACCAGCGGGGTTGTTGAGGACCGCCGGCAAGTTGGTCATCAGGCCGCGGGTGATGCTGCTGCCCACGTAGTTGGGAAGGGCGCAGCCGGCGGGATTGGTGCCGGCGAGGCACGTCTGGTAAGCGTTCGACAAAGCCTGGTTGGTCTGGTTGGCGTTGTAATCCGCTGTCCGGTTGGTGCTGTTCGATTCCAGGTTGCCGCTGAAGTAGGCGTTGTCCTTGGCGCCGCTGATGCCGAATCGCGCGCCGAGCTCGCGAGCCACGGTTTCGGTGGCGATCACGATGCGGGCCTCGATCACCACCTGGTCAACCGGCTTGTCCAGCTTGGACACCAGGTCCCGGATGTCGGCCACCTTCTGCGGGATGTCGATCACCAGCAGGGTGTTGGTACGGCGGTCGAAACTGATGCTGCCGCGCGGGGACAGGAAGCCACGCTGGCTGTTGCCGCCGGCGCCACCTGCAGCGCCACCGCCGCCGCCCGCGCCGCCACTGCCGCCATTGCCCTTGCTTTCCTCGGTCAGCAGCTTGGCGATGTCTTCAGCGTTGCCGTAGTTGATCGGGATGTAGACGGTGACCGTCTCCGCCCGGTTCTCTATCGCGATGCGCGCATCTTCCTTGTCCTGCTCGAACTTGGCGATCTCGGACTGTGGCGCCACCCAGACCACGTTGCCACTACGGCGCTTGTCCAGCGACTTGGCCTGCAACACCACGTCCAGCGCCTGGTCCCACGGCACATTGACCAGGCGCAGGGTGACGTTGCCCTGCACGGTGTCCGCCGCGACGATGTTGAGGTTGGACTCTTCCGCGATCAACTGCAGGACGGTACGCACCGGCACGTCCTGGAAGTTGAAGGTCACCGGACGGCCGCTGTAGCGGACCGTCGATGTGCTGCTGACCTGGCCCATGCTGACCTGGCCCATGGCAGGAGACTGGGCGGCCGGCGCCTTGGCCACGGGAGCTGCGCGCGGCACCACTTCCACGATGTACTCGTTGCCGCTCTGGTAGGCCAGCGACTCGAATGCGCCCTGGGTGCCCAGGACCAGTTGCGCGCCATTGCTGGTCGCGCGGGCCTCTATGCGCTGAACCGGGGTGGCGAAATCGGTGACGTTGATCGGCCGCTGCAGCGCAGCCGGCAGCTGTGCGTTGCCGATGTCGACCACCACGTTCGATCCCATGTTGCGCAGGTCGGGCGCTGCGCCTTCGCCGCTGAAACGCAGGATCAGCTTGCCTGAACCGCCGTCGCCACGTTTGAAGTCGATCGACGAGACGGTGACCGCGCCGGGCAGGCGCTTGGCGGGATCCGCCATTGCCCCGGTGGCCGACTGGCCCATGCCGGCGGCAATGGATGCAGACGGGAGCGCCCCGGCCGTGGCGGCGAACAGGCCGATCGCGACCCCGATCGCGCAGGCGCTGAGGGACGAGGGACGCCGGACAGGGCGCTGGCTCTTCGCATTGGTGACGGTCATCGGTCTATTCCCCAATCAATTATCTTCGAGCGCAATGGTCGCAGGCCGTTCCAGCCAACCACCCGCGCCGTCCGGAACAAGTTCCACCAGCTCAACCCGGTCTTCGTACACCGCGGTCACCCGCCCATCGCTTTGTCCGAGGTAAACGCCCGGGCGCACCCGGTAAGTCACCTTGTCGGGCGCCATCACCAGTGCGACCTGCCCGGCACCACGGCCCAGCGTGCCGACCATGTCCAGGCTGTCCAGCGGGAACTGCTCCAGCGTCTGCTTGCGGCGGCCCGGGTCGGGACGCAGCCCGCCGCTCTCGCCGCCAGTGAAGGCTTCGCTGAAAGGGTCACGCAAATTCTGCGCGGCATATTCGAAGGTTTCGAATTGCTGCATGACCGGCAGCGGGTCCAGCGGCGGCGCAGGCCGCGCCTTCACCTCCGCCACCCACTTCTCCAAGTCGCGGTTGCCCCCACCGCAACCAGCCAAGGCGAGGGCGAGCAAGGCCACGCCTGCAAGCCGAAGGCCGCCCGGGTTTCGATGAGCGCGCATCTCAGCCACCTCCCTGTGCGGCCGCGGGCGGGGCGGGCGCGGCAACGTCTTGCGCAGCGGTCTCGTCCTCGTCCAGGTAGCGATAGGTCTTGACGGTTCCGGCGAGCTCCAGCGCGGTGTTGGGACCAATCCTGGCATTCGGGTCGGCCTTGGCGTTCTTGGGCTGCAGGGAGATGTCGTGCATGGTCATGATCACCACCCGCGGCAGCGAAGCCACGCCGCTCACGAACGCGCCGAACTGGTGGTAGGTGCCCACCATGCGCAGGGCGATCGGCTTCTCTGCGTAGAACTCCTTGGGCGTCTCCGGTCCGGGCTGGAACAGCTCGTTCTGGATGCCGGTGGCCAGCGCCGTCTGCGAGATGTCGACGATGAGGTCCGGCATCTCGGTCTTGCTGGGCAGCTGGCGCAGCATCTGCTGCAGCTGCTGTTCCATCTGCGCGAGTTGCTGCTTCAGCGGCTCGAGGTTGGACGCACGGCCCTGCTTGGTTTCGAACTCGGCGCGCAGTTCGGTCTCCTGGCGTTGCAGGCCTTCCAGCTCGGTGCGCTTGTCGCGCACGAACAGATACCAGGACAGCCCGATGATGACCGTGGCGATAATCACGCACAGGCCAATCTTGGCGTTCTGCGGCCAGGCACCGATGTTGTTGATGTCCAATTCGCGCAGGTTGAGCTTCTTCTTGCTCATGATGCGGTACCTCCTGCAGCGGGCGCGGCGGCCGGCGCGGTCACCGCGGGCTGCACGGCGTCGGGCGTGCCATCGCCGTCGCTGTCCTTCGGCGCATTCGGGTTGGCCAGCTTGACCTTGAGGTTGAACTCATACGGCAGGCCCGGGTTGCCGGCCTTCGCCTCGATCACGCTGAGGTCCGGGTTGGTCATCCAGCCCGACCCTTCCAGGTTGCGCATGTACGTGCTGACCCGCGCATTGGACTGCGAGCGGCCGCCAAGGGTGAGGATGTCACCCTCCTGCTTGATCGTGGTCAGCGCCACGCCGTCCGGAATGGTGCGCACCAACTCGTCGAACAGGTGGACCATCTGCGAGCGGTTGGCCTGCAGTTGCTCGATCACTTCCTTGCGCGCGAGCAGCTTGGCCTTCTTCTTGTCGAGCTCCTCGATCTCCTTGATCTGGGCATCGACCTTGGTGATCTCGGCGCGCACGAACTCGTTGCGGGCGTTCTGGTTACTGATGCGGCCGCTGTAGTAGGTCACGATCAGGAACGAGGCCAGCACGCCGCCCAGTGCGGCAAGCCCGAGCATGACCGCGAATTCCTTCTGCCGCGCCTTGCGGCGCTCGGCGCGCCACGGGAGGAGATTGATCCTTGCCATCAGTCGAAGCTCCTCAGTGCGAGCCCGCAGGCGATCATCAAAGCCGGAGCGTCCTGGGCGAGCGCATGCGCCTGCACCCGCGGCCCGAGTGTCATCTGCGCCAGCGGGTTGGCCACCACGGTGGTCACGCCCAGTTGTTCCTCGACCATCTCGGCGATGCCGGGGATCGAGGCGCACCCACCGGCCAGCACCACGTGGTCGACCCGGTTGAACTCGCTGCCCGCGTAGAAGAACTGCAGGAGGCGGCTGACCTGCTGCACCATTGCTTCCTTGAACGGATCCAGCACTTCGATCTCGTAGCTCTCCGGCAAGCCGCCCTGGCGCTTGGCCAGGCCGGCTTCCTCGTAGCTCAGGCTGTAGCGGCGCATGACCTCGTCGGTCAGCTGCTTGCCGCCGAACACCTGCTCGCGGGTGTAGATGCTGCGGCCGCCGCGAAGCACGTTGAGCGTGGTCATGGTGGCGCCCACGTCGACCAGGGCCACCAGCCCGTTCACCGGGACATTGATGCTGCCCGCCATCAGCGCAAACGCGTTCTCGATGGCGAATGCCTCGACATCGATCACCTTCGCCGTCAGCCCGCCGAGCTCCAGCGCGGACGCGCGGACCTCCACGTTTTCAGAGCGCGACGCCGCGAGCAGCACCTGCACCATCTCGCTGTTGCCGGGCATCGCGCCCAGCACCTCGAAGTCGAGGTTCACTTCCTCGATCGGGTAGGGAATGTAGTTGACCGCCTCCAGCTCGATCTGCGACTCCATGTCGTCGTCGTCGAGATCCGAGGGCATCGGGATGGTCTTGGTGATCACCGAAGACCCGGACACCGCGGCCGCGGCCAGCTTGCTGCGGGACCCCGAACGCGCCACGGCGCGGCGGATCGCCTCGCCCACCGCCTCGACCTCGACGATGTTCTTCTCCACCACTGCGTTCGGTGGCAGCGGCTCAACCGCGTAATGCTCGACCCGGAAACGGTCTCCGTTCCGGGTCAGCTGCAGGAGCTTGACTGCGGTCGAACTGATATCAACGCCGATCAGCGGCGATTGCGTTTTCGTCACCAGACCCACGGTATCTCCCCTTCCCACAGGCGCTTACGCGCACAAGGTGCTGCAGTACATGAATAACGGACTTTTCACGCAATGGCAACCTTCTTCAACATGCCAACGCACGAAAACCCGATTCTCAAGCCCCGTCCCTGTTTCCCCTTAACGCAACCACCCGGGAAAACCGGTCGCCCCCTGTAGGCCGGTCGTCACCGATGCCTACTCTATACTCCGCGGCCACGCATGCCGCAATCGGAACCTGTGTCGATGGCCCGCCTCCCCCGCCCCTTGCGCTGGCTTTTGCTGGGCTCCGTCACGTTTGCCCTGATTGGTGCCATCGCTGCCGGGATCCTGGTCTATGTGGTCTCGGCGCGCCTTCCGGACGTGCAGACCCTGCGTACCACCGAGCTGCAGGAGCCGATGTTCGTGTATGCGCGCGACGGCCGCCTGATGGGCATGTTTGGCGAGATGCGCCGCTACCCGGTTGACATCAAGGATGTCCCGGAACAGGTCAAGCAGGCGTTCCTGGCCGCGGAGGACGCCAACTTCTACGAGCACCGCGGGGTCGACTTCAACGGCGTGGCGCGCGCCATCTGGTTGTTGGTGAAGACCGGCGGGCAGGAGCGCGTGGCCGGTGGCTCCACCATCACCCAGCAGGTCGCGAAGCAGTACTTCCTGAGCTCCGAATACAGCTTCCGGCGCAAGTTCGCCGAGATGCTGCTGGCGATGAAGATGGAGCGGGAACTCTCCAAGGACGAGATCTTCGGCCTCTACCTCAACAAGAGTTTTTTCGGCAACCGCGCCTACGGCATCGCTGCCGCGGCGGAGTTCTATTACGGCAAGACGCTGGACCAGCTGACCCTGGATGAAACCGCCACCCTGGCCGGCATCCCCAAGTTCCCGTCCAGCGGCAACCCGCTCGGCAACCCCGAGCGCGCGCGCATGCGCCGCGACAACTACATCCTGCCGCGCATGGCGGAACTGGGCTTTGTCAGCCAGGCCGATGCCGCCGCCGCGGCCGCGGTGCCGATGCATGCCAGCCCGCATGAGCGCCAGGTCGAGGTCTCGGCGCCTTACGTGGCCGAGATGGTGCGCCAGGAGATGATCGCCCGCTTCGGCGGCGAGGCGCTCAGCAAGGGCTACCACGTCACCACCACCATCGATCCCACCCTGCAGGCCTCGGCTGACAAGGCGGTGATGGACGGCCTGCGCGTCTACGACCATCGCCACGGTTGGCGCAAGCCCGAGCAACGGGTGGAGATAGCGGATGGGGCGGACACCGCTGCCATCGCGGCCACCCTGCGCGGCACCCCCGCGCAGGGTGGGCTTCGCCCGGCGGTGGTGGTTGGCAGCGACAGCGACGGCCTGCAAGTCGTGCTGGCCGACGGCAGCGAGCTTACCCTTGGCAGCAAGGCGACTGCCTGGACCGGCAAGCGGGGCACGGCGCTTGCCCGCCGTGGCGACGTGGTCCGCGTGCGCCGCGACAACGCCGACAAGCCCGAAGATGCACCGACCTGGGTGATCGACCAGCTTCCCCGGGCGCAGACAGCGCTCGTCTCGCTGGAGGCGGACACCGGTGCCCTGCGCGCGCTGGTTGGCGGCTTCAGCTATTCCGGCAACAAGTTCAACCGCGCCACGCAGGCCCGCCGCCAGCCGGGTTCGAGCTTCAAGCCGTTCCTGTACGCAGCCTCGTTCGAGCGGGGCTTCAGCCCGGCATCGATCGTGCTGGACGCGCCAGTGGTGTTCAAGGACCGGGGCGGCAAGATGTGGCGCCCGCAGAACGACAGCGGCAACTTCGCCGGGCCGATGCGCCTGCGCCAGGCGCTGGTGCAGTCCCGCAACCTGGTTTCGGTGCGCTTGCTGGATGCGATCGGCGTGGACTACGCGCGCCGCTACATCAGCCATTTCGGCTTCGAGGAAGCCAGCCTGCCGCCGAACCTGTCGATGTCGCTGGGCACCGCCTCGCTGACGCCGTTGTCGGTGGCGCGTGGCTATGCCGCCTTCTCCAACGGCGGCTTCCTGGTCACGCCGTATTTCATCGAGCGCGTACGCGACCGCACCGGCAAGGACATCTACATCGAGAAGCCGCCCACTGCCTGCCCGCAATGTGCGGTGTCGCGCGTGCCGGGCCAGGCGACGGCCAGCGTCCCCCAGACCCGCGTCGATGGCTTCGACCTCAGCCCCACCGCAAGCGCGCCGGCTGCGGACAGCCCGGCTGCCGAGCCATCTGCAGGCAAGGGCGAAACCGCCACGGCCGCCAAGCCGATGCAGCCCATCGACCCCGCCATGGTGGTCGCCCCGCGCGCCATTGACCCGCGCGTGGCCTGGCAGATGCAGTCGATGATGCGCGACGTCGTCCAGCGCGGCACCGCCACCGATGCCAAGGTCCTCGGCAGGCCCGACGTGGGCGGCAAGACCGGTTCCACCAACGACCACCGCGACGCCTGGTTCTCCGGCTTCGGCGGGCAGTACGTCACCACTGTGTGGGTGGGCCGCGACGATTTCCGCTCGCTGGGCTACCGCGAGTACGGCGGCAAGGCGGCGCTGCCGATCTGGATCAACTACATGCGGGCGGCGCTCAAGGATCAGCCGGAGCGCAACCCGGACCCGCCGGAAGGCATGGTCAAGGTCAGCGTGGGGGCTGGCGGACGCCTGTTGCCGGCCGGCAGCGGCGGCGTGATCGAATGGGTCAAGGCCGAGGATATGGAACGCATGGAGACGTACAGCGCCCCCAGTTCGGACGCAAATGCGCAGCCGGACGAAGAAGCCTTCGACATCTTCTGACCTGCGGCAGCGCGCCGGATGCGCCCAGCCGCCGGCTCCGGTACATTCTGGGCAGGCCACCTTCGGGGATCGCGCGATGCCGCATGCACGGACACCCGCCAACGCCCACGCGCACATGCATGCGCAGACGCGGGTCCGCGAACGCCGCCAGCAACTGGCCCATGAGGCGGCGAAGCTGATGGCGGAGGGTGGCATCCGCGACTACCAGCAGGCCAAGCGCAAGGCAGCGCAACGGCTGGGCATCCTCGATGACGCGTCCCTGCCGCGCAATCGCGAGATCGACGAGGCGCTGCGCGAATACCAGCGCCTGTTCGTGGGCGAGGACCAGCTTGTGGCGGTACGGGTGCGACGCGAAGCCGCGCTGCGGGCGCTGGAGTTCTTCCATCACTTCGGGCCGCGCCTGGTTGGCCCGGTACTCGAGGGCACCGCGGACGGCCATTCGGCGGTAACCCTGCACCTGCACGACGACGATGCCGATGCCGTTCCGCGCTGGCTGGACGAGCACGGCATTCCCGCCGAAGCGCGCACCCACCGCCTGCGCCTGGACCGCGAGCGCGAGGGCGAATTCCCGGCATGGCTGTTCAGCGCGGACGGTTTGACTTTCGACGTGACCGTGCTGCCGGCCGACGTGCTGCGGCAGGCGCCGCTGTCGGCGATTGATGGCAAGCCGATGCGTCGCGCTTCAGTCGCCCAGCTGCGCACGCTGCTGGCTGCGGACGAGATTGCCGCTTACGAAACCGGGGCTGGTTGAGCGCCGGCACCAAGCTGAACTCCCGCACCAGCCACACCAACAAGAACGCCCCGCGGTGCGGGGCGTTTTTCATCGCGCAACCGGCTTAGCGGCGGTCGATACCGACGTAGTCCCGGTTGCCGTAGCCGGTGTAGATCTGGCGCGGACGGCCGATCCGGTTTTCCGGATCATTCTGCTGCTCCAGCCAGTGGCTGACCCAGCCGGCGGTGCGGGCGATGGCGAACATCACGGTGAACATTTCGGTGGGGATGCCCAGCGCCTTGTAGATGATGCCGCTGTAGAAATCGACGTTCGGATAAAGCTTGCGCTGCACGAAGTAGTCATCCTTCAGCGCCGCCTCTTCCAGCTTCAGGGCCACTTCCAGCAGCGGATCGTTGATGTTGAGCGCGCCCAGCACTTCGTGGGTCATCTTGCGCACCAGCGCCGCGCGCGGGTCGTAGTTCTTGTACACGCGGTGGCCGAAGCCCATCAGGCGGAACCCGGACTCCTTGTCCTTGGCCTTGTCCACCGCGGCCTGCACGTTCTCCGGGCGGCCAATTTCGGCCAGCATCTTCAGCACCGCCTCGTTGGCACCACCATGCGCCGGGCCCCACAACGCGGCGACGCCGGCGGCCACGCTGACGTACGGATTGGCACCCGTGGAGCCGACCAGGCGCACGGTGGAGGTGCTGGCGTTCTGCTCGTGGTCTGCGTGCAGGATGAAGAGCAGGTCCATCGCGCGGGCGGCGATGGGGTGCAACTCCAGCGGCTCGCTGGGCACTTCCTTCATCATGTGCAGGAAGCGCGTGGTGTATTCGAGGTTGTTGCGCGGATAGCGGATGGGAAAGCCGATCGAATGGCGATAGCACGCAGCGGCGATGGTCGGCACCTTGGCGATCAGGCGCATGGCGGCCAGGCGGCGCTGCTCGGCGTCCTCGAGGTCCAGGGTGTTGTGGTAGAAGCTGGCCAGCGATCCGAGCATGCCGGTGAGCATGGCCATCGGGTGCGCGTCGTGGCGGAAGCCTTCGAGGAACTGCTTGAAGGCTTCGTGCAGCATGGTGTGGTGGGTGACTTCGTCCTCGAACGCGGCGAACTTCGCCTGGTCCGGAAGCTCGCCGTGCATCAGCAGGTAGGCGACTTCGAGGAAGCTGGATTGTTCGGCCAGCTGTTCGATCGGGTAGCCGCGGTACAGCAGCACGCCCTCTTCGCCGTCGATGTAGGTGATCGCCGACTTGCAGCTCGCGGTCGCGCCGTAGCCCGGGTCGTAAGTGAAGCAGCCGGTTTCCCTGGGGAGCTTGGCGATGTCCACGCAGGGCTGGCCGAGCACCGGATGCAGCACCGGCAGGGTGACCGACGTGTCGCCGGCGGTAAGGGTCATCTGCGTGAGTTGCGACACGACGCGCTCCTGTTGTGCGAACGGCAGCGGCCCGGCAACTCCGCCAGTGGCGGGCGCGCGGAACCGTGATGGGGACTGCCAATTATCGCATAGCGAAAATCGAGCCGATGCTCGGACAAAGGTCCATTGCGCTGGCGCCGGGCAAAAACGCAAACGGCCGCCCTGGGGCGGCCGCTCGGAGCACTGTGGCGAAGACTTACTTGCCGTAGCGCTTGCGGAACTTGTCCACCCGGCCGCTGGTGTCGATCAGCTTGTTCTGGCCGGTGTAGAACGGGTGCGACGACGACGATACTTCCACCTTGATCAGCGGGTATTCGTTGCCGTCTTCCCACTTCACCGTTTCCTTGCTGCCAAGGGTCGAGCGGGTGAGGATCTTGAAATCTGAGGTCACGTCCTGGAAGACGACGTCACGGTATTCGGGGTGGATGCCGGCTTTCATGGCGTAAGACCTTGAAGTGGAACAGGAAAGAGCCGCGCATTATAGCGGTCGGCCCGGCACCTTGCAACTTCCATGCTCGCGGACGACAGCGAGTGCGGCGGGCATTCGCTTCGGGGCTCGAAATGCCCCTTCGCGAATGCCCGCCACCCTCGCCGCCTCTCCCAGCTAAGTCGCCGCCAGGGAGTGTTCCAGCATGGCCTCGAAGCGGGCCTGGTCGTAGCGCATCAGGATGGCGGCATTGTCCGCGCCGCCGTGCCGGTGATTCCAGTCCACGACGGTTGCGCCGCGGGTGTGGCGGCCATCCAGTTCCACGACCAGCGGGCGCTCGAGCATTTCCAGCGCGCCTTGCGGCTGCAGGGCCAGCGCCATCGCCAGCGCATCGGCGGCATGCCAGCGTTCGCCGCGCCCTTCCCGCGCCCACGCACGGGTATGCGCGGAAATTCCGGAATAGAAGCGCGCGCGCGGCGAATCTGCCTGCAACCAAGCCTCGGTGTCGATGTGCAGAACGCCGTGGGCGATGACGGCTTCCCAGTCCACCACCTCGATTCGCGGGAACGCGGAAAACACGATGTGCGCCGCTTCCGGATCGAAGGCGATGTTGAACTCGGCCGCGGCGGTGATGTTGCCGTGCGCGCTGACCGCCCCGCCCATCACGACAAAGCGGGCCACGCGCTGCGGCAGGCTCGGGTCCAGCTTCAGCGCGATCGCGAGATTGGTCAGCGGGCCCAGCGCCACCAGCAGCAGGTGGCCGGCATGTTGGTGCGACAAGCGCAGGATGGCGAGCGCGGCGTGCTCGCCGTCGGCCTTGCGGGTGGACGGCACGTAGCCGGTATCGCCGAAACCATCGCGTCCATGCACGTAGGCGGCGTCCTGGGCCGAATGCAGCAATGGCTCGGCGGCGCCGGCGAACACCGGCACGTTGACGCCGGACACCTCGCAGAGTTTCAGCGCGTTGGCCACGGTGTGCCCGAGGCCAACGTTGCCGGCGGCAATAGTCAGTCCAACCACCTCGTGACGCGGGTCATTGAAGGCCATCAGCAGGGCCAGCGCGTCGTCCACGCCCGGGTCGGTATCGATCAGCAGAGGAATGCGGTCTTCAGTCATCACCGCATTATCGCTTCAGGCCGAGGCGTAGCGCGCGGCGCCACCGACCCAGCGCTCGATGATGCAGTCCGCAACCTCCGGTGCATCGGCGAGCAACCGTTCCGCCAGCGCGTGCACCTGCGGCAGCAGGTCGGCATCGCGCACGAGGTCAGCAAGGCGGAACGCGGCGAGACCGGTCTGGCGCGTACCGAGCAGTTCGCCGGGGCCACGCAGCTGCAGGTCCTTTTCGGCTATCTCGAAGCCGTCGTTGCTGCGGCGCAGGGTGTCCAATCGCTCGCGCGCCATCGCAGACAGTGGCGACTGGTACAGCAGCACGCAACTGGAGGCCGCGCTGCCGCGCCCTACCCGCCCGCGCAGCTGGTGCAGTTGGGCCAGGCCCAGGCGCTCGGCATTCTCGATCACCATCAGCGAAGCATTGGGCACGTCCACGCCGACCTCGATCACGGTGGTCGCCACCAGCAGGTCGATCTCGCCCTGCTTGAAGGCGCGCATGGTCGCCTGCTTCTCGGCCGGCTTCAGGCGGCCATGGACCAGCCCGACCCGCACCGCCGGCAGCGCCGCCTGCAAAGCTTCGAAGGTGGATTGCGCAGCCTGGGCGACCACCTCGTCGGAATCGTCGATCAGCGTGCACACCCAATAGGCCTGGCGGCCATCGGCGCAGGCGCCACGGATGCGCTCGACCAGCGTCGGACGCCGTTCGGCGGCCAAGGCGATGGTGGTGACCGGGGTGCGTCCGGGGGGGAGTTCGTCGATGGCGGAGACGTCGAGGTCCGCGTAGGCGGACATCGCCAGCGTGCGCGGGATCGGGGTGGCGGTCATCACCAGCTGGTGCGGCATGCTGCCCCGCCCCTTGTCGCGCAGCGCCAGCCGCTGGTGCACGCCGAAGCGGTGCTGTTCATCGATGATCGCAAGGGCGAGATCGTGGAATTCCACGCCCTCCTGCATCAGCGCGTGCGTACCCACCACCACCCGGGCCGCGCCGGATGCCACTGCCTCGCGGGCCCGGGCGCGCGCCTTGCCGGTGACCTTGCCAGCCAGCCAGGCGACCTCGATGCCCAGTGGCTGCAGCCACCCCGCCAGGTTGGCGTAATGCTGTTCGGCCAGCAGCTCGGTGGGCGCCATCAGCGCAGCCTGGCGGCCCGCCTCCACCGCAAGCAGTGCAGCCATGGCAGCGACTATGGTCTTGCCGCTGCCCACGTCACCCTGCACCAGGCGCAGCATCGGTCGAGACAGGCCCAGGTCTTCGCGGACCTGCGCGTAAACGCGTTCCTGCGCGCCGGTGAGCCGGAACGGCAGCGACTTGCGCAAGGCCGCGACCAGCCTGCCCTGGCCTTGCAGCGGGCGCGCACCCTCGCGCTGCAGGGCAATCCGCTGGCGTCGCAAGCTGAGCTGGTGGGCCAGCAGTTCCTCCAAGGCAAGCCGGCGCTGGGCGGGATGCAAGCCCAACTGCAGCGCGGCGACATCCGCATCGCGCGGCGGGCGATGCACGGTGAGTAGCGCGTCGCGCAGGGCGATTGCCTCGATGCCGTCGATGGGGCCGTCCGGCAGCAGCTCCAGCGCGGCGGCATCCGGCAGCCGCTGCAAGGCGAGCAGGATCAGCCGACGCAGGTTGGCAGGGCCAATACCCTCCACCTCGGGATACAACGGGTCCAGCGCATCGCCCAACGCGTGTTCGCTTTCGTCGAGGATCCGGTAGCTCGGGTGCACCATCTCCAACCCGAGCTGGCCCGGTCGCGCCGTGCCGTAGGCGCGGACGCGCGCGCCTATCGCGAACTGCGCCACCTGCTGCGCACGGAAATGGAAGAAGCGCAGCACCAGCGTGCCGCGCGATTCGTCTGACATCGCCACGCGCAGCAATGGCCGGTAACGGAAGCCGCGCTCCACCGCCTCCACCCGGCCTTCCACCTGCGCCGCAAGGCCGGGCTGGAGCTGGCGGATGGGGGTCAGCGCGGTGCGGTCCTCGTAACCGCGTGGCAACAGCCACCACAGGTCCTGCAAGGCCAGCAGTCCGCGCGCGGCAAGTTTCTCCGCCAGCACCGGGCCAACCCCGGGCAGCGACGCCAACGGCGCGCCACCCGAAGCCGCCAGCGTCGGCGCGGGACGGGGACTGCGTGCCACGTGTTTCGGTCAGGCGCCGTCGGGCAGGGCGAGTACCGCGTCCACTTCGAACACCGCGCCGCGCGGCAGCGCCGACACCTCGATGGTGGATCGCGCCGGATACGGCGCTTCGAAGTACTCGGCCATCACCGCGTTGACGGCGCCGAACTGCGACAGGTCGGTGAGGTACAGGCCGACCCGGACGATGTCGTGCATGGAGCCGCCGGACACCGCGCACACAGCTCTCAGGTTGTCGAACGCCTGCCGCGCCTGCGCCGTGATGTCGCCGGCCACCAGTTCCCCGGTCGCGGGATCCAGCGGCACCTGCCCGCTGAAGAACACCAGGTTGCCGGCGCGGGTGGCCTGCGAGTAAGGCCCGATGGCAGCGGGTGCGTGTTCGGAATGGATTGCAGTGCGAGGCATGGCGATCTCCGGGTGGAACCGTATTGTAGGAGCGGCACTCCGCCGCGACCGGTTTGCGATCACCGCGCTCGCGACGGGGCGCGGCGCCTACAGTCGCTGCACACCGTGGACCACACCCAGCCGGCGGATCCGGCGGATCACCTCGGCCAGGTGCTTGCGGTCGGCGACCTCGATCGAGAAGCGGATCGCGGCGATGCGGGTGTCCCGCTCCAGGTACTCGACCCGGTCGATGTTGGACTCCGCATGTGCGATCGCCGCTGCCACCTGGGCCAGCACGCCCGGGCTGTTGTCGACCTCGATGCGCAGGGCGGCGTCGAAATCCCCGGACACCTGGTGGTCCCAGCCCACCGCCACCCAGCGCTCCGGCGACTTGCGGTACTCGGCCACGTTCGGGCATTCCAGCCGGTGCACCACCAGCCCCTTGCCGGCAGTGTGGTAGCCCATGATGTCGTCGCCCGGGATCGGCATGCAGCACTGCGCGAAGCTGATCACGCCGCGCTCCGCGCCGGTGATCAGGATCCGCTCAAGCGGCAGCGCATTCGATGCCTGCAGGAGATCCGGTGCCGCGGCCTGGGCGGCCTGGGCCAGCATCTGCGCCACCTGCGAGGGCATCCGGTTGCCCAGCGCGATGTCAGCGAGCAGTGCCTCGAGGCGCGGGTAGCGGTTTTCCGCGAGATAGGTATCCAGGCGAACCGCTGGCAGTCGATCAAGCGACGTGCCCTGGGTGCCGAGCGCGCGATCCAGCATGCGATGGCCGAGTTGCACCGCGTCCTCGTGCTCGAGGTGCTTGAGCTGGTGGCGGATCGCGGTACGTGCCTTGCCGGAGACCACGAACTCCAGCCACTGCGGCGCCGGCGACGCCGACCGCGCGGTGATGATCTCCACGCTCTGGCCGCTGGCCAGCTTGGCGCGCAGCGGGGCGAGCTTCTTGTCCACGCGCGCGGCGACCGCGTGGTTGCCGACATCGGTGTGCACCGCGTATGCGAAATCCAGTGCGGTTGCATTGCGCGGCAAGGCCAGGATGTCGCCCTTGGGGGTGAACAGGTAGACCTCGTCCGGGAACAGGTCGACCTTCACGTTTTCCAGGAACTCCAGCGACGAACCAGTGCCGCGCTGGCTTTCCACCAGGTTGGCGATCCACGCCGACGCGCGGGTCTGCGCGTTGTTGCCGGCCTCGCCGCCGTGCTTGTAGGTCCAGTGCGCCGCCACCCCGCGCTCGGCCACCAGGTCCATTTCGCGGGTGCGGATCTGCACTTCGATCGGCGAGCCATACGGCCCGAACAGCACCGTGTGCAGCGACTGGTAACCGTTGGCCTTGGGGATCGCGATGAAGTCGCGAAAGCGCCCGTCCAGCGGCTTGAACACCGAATGCACCACGCCCAGCGCGCGATAGCAGTCACCCACGGAGCCGACGATCACCCGGTACCCGAACACGTCCATGACCTGGTCGAAGCTGCGGTGCTCGCTGCGCATCTTGGTGTAGATGCTCCACGGCGTCTTGACCCGGCCGATCAGCTGGTGCTCGAGCTTCTCTATCGCCAGCCGCTGCGCCAGCTGTGCCTCAATCTTGGACAGGGCTTCGCGGCGCATCACCGGCTGCGAGCGCAGCCGCTTCTCGATCACCGCGTGGCGCCAGGGATGCAACGCGCGGAAGCCGAGGTCCTGCAGTTCCGCCTTGATCAGGTTCATGCCCAGGCGCTGGGCGATCGGCGCGTAGATCTCAAGGGTTTCGTTGGCGATGCGCTGGCTCGCCTCGGCCGATTGCGCGCCCAGCGTGCGCATGTTGTGCAGGCGGTCCGCAAGCTTGATCAGGATCACCCGAAGGTCGCGCGACATCGCCAGCAGCATCTTGCGGAAACTTTCCGCGGCCGCTTCCTGGCGGTCGGCGAAATGCAGTTTGTCCAGCTTAGTGACACCATCCACCAGGTCCGCCACGGTCTCGCCGAACTGGCTGGCGATGTCGCCGCGAGAAAGCGGCGTGTCCTCGATGGTGTCGTGCAGGATCGCCGCGATCAGGGTCTCGACATCCAGCCCCTGGTCGGCTAGCACCCGCGCCACCGCCACTGGATGGGTGATGTAGGGCTCGCCGGACTTGCGGGTCTGCCCGGCGTGAGCGGAGGCTCCGACGGCCCACGCCCGCCGCAGATGCCCGCGTTGCGCCTCGGGCAGGTAGTTGGCCGCGCGTTCCAGCGCCTGCACGTAATCCGGCACCACGCCTGCATCGGGCGCAGTGCTGGGGGGCAATGTACAGGCGGGCTCGCCGGGGCTCATGGCCTGAGCCTAACGCCGCCGCCGCGAGGCCGCAAACCAATTGCCAAAAACGGAACTTCCCAAACAGAAACGGCCCCGCAGGGCCGCTTCATCGCAACAAGAGGCAGGTGCGCTCAGTCGTCGCCCTTCATGTCGTCGTCGCCGGCAACCACCTCGGCTGCGGCCCATTCCAGCGCCTCGCGCTCCTTGCGCTCGCGCTCGGCTTTTTCGACGGCATTGATGAAGTCGTTGTCGATCTCGCGCGCGGCGATCTCGCGCAGCGCCAGCACGGTGGGCTTGTCGTTGGCTTCGCTGTTGTCCAGCTTCGGCTCCACGCCGCCGGCCAGCTGGCGCGCGCGCTTGGCGGCCATCATCACGAGTTCGAAGCGGTTGTCGACCACTTCCAGGCAATCTTCTACGGTAATACGGGCCATGGGTGTCCTGCGGCGCGGAGCCGCGATCAGGGTGCAAGTGACCGGCAAGTGTAGCCGCAGGCCCGCCGTATCGCAAGGCGTCGCCTTGAAAATCAAAAACTTAGCAGCCGATCACGCCCCTCAAGCGCCGAAAGCATCCTCATCCGCCAGCAGCGAGGTAATCAACCTGGCATGGCGGGCGACCTGGGCGTCCTTGCGCAGCCGGCTGGCGGTGAAGATCGAGCACATGTCCGCCACCGCGGTATCGAAGTGTTCGTTGACGATCACGTAGTCGAACTCCCCGTAATGCGACATCTCATCCCGCGCGGCGGCCAGGCGCTGGGCGATGACCTCCTCGCTGTCCTGCCCGCGCTTGCGCATGCGCTCGTACAGCGCGGCGCGCGATGGCGGCAGGATGAAGACGCTGACCGCGTCGGGAATCTGCTTGCGCACCTGGCGCGCGCCCTGCCAGTCGATCTCAAGAAGCACGTCGCGGCCACCCATCAGCTGCGGTTCGACCGACTGCCGGGCGGTGCCCTTCCAGTCGCCGTGGACCAGGGCGTGTTCGAAGAAATCGCCGTCGGCGACCATGGCCTCGAACTCGGGTGCGCTGACGAAGTGGTAATGCTCCGCATGGCGCTCGCCCGGACGCGGCGGGCGCGAGGTGAACGAGATCGACAGGCTGATGTTGCTGTCGCGCGCCAGCACCGCGTTGACGATGCTGGATTTTCCGGCGCCCGAGGGCGCCGCGACGATGTACAGGGTTCCGCGCATGGCTGCTCGATGGGTTCGCTATTCGATGTTCTGGATCTGCTCGCGGATCTGGTCGATCAGCACCTTCAACTCCACCGCGGCATTGCTGGTGCGTGCGTCCACCGACTTGCTGCCGAGCGTGTTCGCCTCGCGGTTGAATTCCTGCAGCAGGAAGTCGAGGCGGCGGCCGACCGGCTCCTTCTGCTTCAGCACCCGCCGCAGTTCGGACAGGTGGCTGTCGAGGCGGTCGAGTTCCTCATCCACATCGAGCTTCTGCAGCAACAGCACCAGCTCCTGCTCCAGGCGGCCGGGGTCGACCGGCTGCGCAAGGTCCGCCAGCCGCGCTTCCAGCTTCAGGCGCTGGCCGGCGCGGATCTGCGGCACCAGCGTGCGCACGTCGCCGGCGATGCGGGTGATGGCGTCCGCGCGTTCGCTGATCACGTGGGCAAGGTTTGCGCCCTCGCGTTCGCGGGCAGCGATGAAATCGTCCAGGGTCGCATCCAGCACCACCAGCGCGGCGGACTGAAGAAGGTCCGTGTCCACGGCTTGCCCCTGCAGCACGCCCGGGAACTGCAACAACTGGGTCAGGTCCGTGCGCATGCCGGGGAAACGCGAGTCGGCCTCCAGCGCGAACAGGGACAGCCGCCCGAGCAAAGCCTCGTCGACCTGCAGCCCGGCGGCGCCATCATTGCGGCGCAAGCGCATGCCGAGCTCCAGTTTGCCGCGCGACACCTTTGAGGCAATGCGCTCTCGCAGCTGCGGCTCGAACGCGCGCAGTTCTTCCGGCAGGCGCAGCCCGACTTCGAGGAACCGGTGGTTGACCGCACGCAACTCGCAGGCCAGCACCCCGGCATCGGTGGTGCGTTCGGCCGCGGCGAAGGCGGTCATGCTGCGGATCATGCGACGGCCCGGGGGTCTCGGAAGCGGGTGCTAGTCTAGCGCCCCTTTCGCCCGCTCCCCGCCGGAACCCCATGACCCTCGCCCGTCCCAGTGGCCGCGCCGCAGACCAATTGCGTGAAGTCAGCATCACCCGCGGCTATACCCGCCATGCGGAAGGCTCAGTGCTGGTCGCGTTCGGCGACACCCGCGTGCTGTGCACCGCCAGCGTCGAGAACCGCGTGCCCGGGTTCCTGCGCGGCAAGGGCGAAGGCTGGGTCACCGCCGAGTACGGGATGCTGCCGCGCGCCACCAACACCCGCAATGACCGTGAAGCGTCGCGCGGCAAGCAGGGCGGCCGCACGCTGGAGATCCAGCGGTTGATCGGCCGCTCGCTGCGCGCCTGCGTGGACCGCAGCGCGCTGGGCGAACGCACCATCACCCTGGACTGCGACGTGCTCCAGGCCGATGGCGGCACCCGCACCGCCGCCATCACCGGCGCGTACGTGGCCCTGGTGGATGCAGTCAATTGGCTGAAGGCGCGCAAGGACATCAGCAAGAATCCCGTGATCGGCGCGGTCGCCGCGGTGTCGGTCGGGGTGTATCGCGGGGTGCCGGTGCTCGACCTCGACTACGCCGAGGACAGCGACTGCGACACCGACATGAACGTCGTGATGAACGACGGCGGCGGCTTCATCGAAGTGCAGGGAACCGCCGAAGGCCACGCCTTCCGCCGCGACGAGCTTGACGCATTGCTTGGCCTCGCCGAGGCCGGCATTCGCGACCTGCTCGCAGCGCAGCAGGCGGCGCTGTCGCAGGCGTAACAACGATGGTCGGCAAGCTGGTGCTGGCGAGTTCCAACGCGGGCAAGCTTGCGGAGCTGCGCGATCTGCTGGGTGCCGATTGCGACCTGCATGTGCAGTCCGACCTGGGCGTGGCCGACGCGGAAGAAACCGGGCGCTCGTTCATCGAGAACGCGATCCTCAAGGCGCGCCATGCCGCCGCGGCAACCGGCCTGCAGGCGCTGGGCGACGACTCAGGCCTGTGCGTGGATGCGCTGCACGGCGCGCCGGGCCTTTACTCGGCCCGCTATGCCGGCCGACATGGCGACAGCGACGCGAACATCGACAAGTTGCTGGTTGAGATTGCGGACATCGAAGACCGCGGGCGCGGAGCCCGATTCGTGTGCATCCTGGCGCTGATGCGGCACGCCAACGATCCCCAACCGCTGATCGCGGAAGGCGTTTGGCATGGCCGGATCCTGCACGCACGCCGCGGTGTCAACGGCTTCGGCTATGACCCGGTGTTCTTCTCGCCGGCGCATGGCTGCAGCGCGGCGGAACTCGAGCCTGCCATCAAGAATCGTGATAGCCATCGCGGGCAGGCGCTGGCGGCACTCAGGCGGCAACTCGTGCAGCAGGATTGACTGCATGCTGGTCACGCCACCCCTCTCGCTCTACGTTCACCTTCCCTGGTGCGTGCGCAAATGCCCGTACTGCGATTTCAACTCGCATGAGCAACGCGGCGCGCTGCAATTCGAGGCGTACGTCGATGCGCTGATCGCGGACCTCGACCAGGACCTGCCGCTGGTCTGGGGTCGCACCGTGCAGACCGTGTTCTTCGGCGGCGGCACGCCGTCGCTGTTCCCGCCTGCGGCCATCGACCGCTTCCTGCAGCTGGCCAGCGCGCGCCTGCGTTTTGCACCCGGTGCGGAGATCACCCTCGAAACCAACCCGGGCACGGTCGAGCACGGACCATTCGCGGGCTACCGCTCCGCCGGGGTCAACCGCCTGAGTTTCGGCGTACAGACGTTCGACGATGCCTGCCTGCAGCGCCTTGGCCGCATTCATTCCAGCGGTGATGCCGAGCGCGCAATCACGGCCGCGCAGGACGCCGGCTTCGAGAATTTCAACATCGACCTGATGTACGCCCTGCCCGGCCAGGACCTGGCCATGGCGCTGCACGACATCGAGCGCGCCATCGCCCTGCAGCCCACCCACCTGAGCCACTACCAACTCACCCTGGAACCGAACACCGCGTTTGCAGCGCGACCGCCTGCCGGGCTCCCGGACCAGGACCTGGGCTGGGACATGCAGGAAGCCTGCCAGGCGCGGCTGGCCGAGGCAGGCTTTGCGCAATACGAGGTCAGCGCCTACGCGCGTCCCGGCCGGCAATGCGCGCACAACGTGAATTACTGGCAGTTCGGTGACTACCTCGGCATCGGCGCCGGGGCCCACGGCAAGCTGACCCTGGGTGCCTCGCAACAGGTAATGCGGCGGTGGAAGGTCAAGCACCCCACCGACTATCTGCTCAAGGCCGGTACTCCCGCCTCGATTGGTGGGGATGATGTCCTGGACCCCGCGCGCCTGCCGTTCGACTTCATGTTGAACGCGTTGCGCCTCAATGCAGGCGTGCCGATGGGGATGTTCGAATCCCGGACCGGGTTGCCGCGCAGCGATATTGGCGGCCGCCTCGACTTGGCGCGGGCAAGGGGTTGGCTCGAGGAAGATGCAGACCGGCTGGTTCCCACCGAACTTGGCCGCCGTTTCTGCAACGATGTCGTTAGCTTGTTCATGGACCCGGAGCCGCGCCCATCACGCGCCGGGCTTACCATGTCCGGAATCGTCCATCCAGGGGGAGGGGCTTGATGGCTGTGGCAACCGGTTTCGAGGGTGGCAAGCCGCGTCCCTTGCCTGCTGGCGAGCTCCCGCCGCGGGTGCGCCGCGTACTTGGGAACCTGCAGCGGATCATTTCCAGCGAGCTGGAACGGCAGCTGCATGTGGTCCTGCACGAAGCGGAGGTCGAGCTGTCGCGGGCGCTGGAGCGTGCGCGGGGCGGACAGAGCGAGCTCGTCCGTGGCGAGGCCTTGCGTAGCTTGCGGCAGCTTGCCCCCCAGCTTATCGCGGGCTTCCTGCACGAGCTTGAAGAAGGGTTGTCCAACCTGCATGCCGCCAGAAGCTCGCGCAATCTTGCGGGCTTGTCGCCGCCCGGCCAGGGCCTGAGCCTGCTTGACGACACCGAGATGACCGAGGGGGCGGTGCTGGATGACATCGCCACCCGCAGCGATTCGCGCAACAGCCTGGCGCTGCAATTGATGGGCCAGCGCTTCGGTGTATTGGCGGGCGCGCCCGCCTTCGACGCCGAACATCTTCCGGTCGGCCCGCATGCCCTGTGCCATGCCCTGCGCAACGCTGCCGCCAACGTTGCGCTCCCCATGGAGGTGCGCCTGGCGCTGTATCGGCAGCTCGACCGGGTGGCGATGGCGCATTACCCCGGGCTGCTGGAAGCATTGAATGCACGGCTGGCGGCGGACGGCATCCTCCCGCACCTCAGTTTCGTGCCGGTGCGCCTGCGGCCCGCGCAGCGGGACCCCGCGCGCGAGGCCACTGCTCCGGTCAGGGCCGTTGCAACCGCGGTGCCTCCTACGGTTACGCCGACGTTGCTACCGGCGCCGTCCGGCGATGGGTTCGCAGGCCTGCAGGACCTCTTGGCCCGGCGACGCCTGCTGCTGGCCAAACTACGGTCGGGTGGCAGCGACGAACGCGTGCGCCAGGCGCTGGGAGGCGAGGAGGTGCTCGCTGCGCTGCGCCGGTTGCGCGCCAGCCCCACCAAGAACTGCGGCTCGCCCGGCGATATCCGCCAGACCCTGCTGGCGCAGGCACGCCAACTGCATGGCCATGGCGTCACCTTGGCGGACGCGGATAGCGACGTCTTCGAACTGTTCGGGCTGATGCTCGGCCATTTGCAGCGTGAACTGGACAGCCACAGCGCAGGGGTCGCGCTGGTGGAGCGACTGACGCTGCCCCTGCTGCAACTCGCCCTGCGCGACCGTCGTTTCTTCGCGGACTCCACCCATCCCGCCCGCATGTTGCTGGATGCGGTGAGCCTGGCCGGCGCGCGCTGGTTGGCCGCTGACGACCTTGATGCGCAGTGGCTGGGGCTGCTGCAGCGCGCCGTCGCCACGGTCGAGGATGATCCGGATGCCAGCGCGGAGACTTTTGTCGCCGCCAACCACGCGCTGCAGGACGGCCTGCAGGCCGCGGCGCGCCGTTACGAGATGGCGGAACGCCGCCAGGTGGAGGCTGCGCGTGGGCGCGAGAAGCTGGCACTGGCGCGGCATCGCGCCAGCAGGGAAATCGCCCAGCTGGTCGCCGGATGCCAGCTGCCGCGCTTCCACCACATGCTGCTTGAACAGGCCTGGACCGACGTGCTGGCGCTGGCGCTGCTGCGCAACGGCGAGGCATCCGAGGCCTGGCGCACCGCGTGCGAAACCACCCGCGCGATCATCGACGCCATCGGCGCCAATGGCGAGCAGGCGGCGGATCCCGGCCTGCTGGCCAAGGTCGAAGATGCGCTCGGGCACGTTGGCTACCACGCCGAGGATGCCAGCGCGATCGCCCGCCAGCTTGCCAACGGCCGCGCCGAGGCCGCCGACCTGGCCTCGCGCACGGAGCTGGTGGTGCAGTTGAAGGCGCGCGCGCGGCTGGGCCAGGACCAGTTGGCGGGTGCCGGCAGCCACCTGCCCTCGCGCACGGCAGCCCAGCAAGCGGCGTTTGCGCGGCTCGGCGCGACCAGCGATGGATGCTGGATCGAGCTGCACGACGACGCGCACGACCGCGTGGTGCGCCGCCGGCTTGCGTGGACCAGTGCCCGCAGTGGCCACGCCCTGCTGCTCAACCGGCGCAGCCTGCGGGTAGACGGGGATGACCTCGATGGACTTGCGCGCCGCCTGGTGGCAGGCGAAGTGGGCATCGTCGAGGAAGACTACTACCCCGCGGAAGCGGCCTGGCAGGCCACCCTCGGCAATCTGCACCGCATCGCCGGAAATCCCGTCGGCGAGGAGGCTGACCATGAGCCGTGATGCCCGGCGCATGCCGCGCCGAACCCTGGCCCAGCCTCTCGATGTGGTCGACACCATGAACGAACACTGCGTCGGCAGCATCCTGAACCTATCGGTCAGCGGCATGCTACTGATCGCCAGTAGGCCGTTGGTCGAAGAAGCGCTTTACCAGTTCCGCTTCGACCTGCCTGATGGCGACGGCGAGCCTGTCGAAGTCGGTGGGCATGTGCTTTGGCTGGACGATGCCAGCGCACCCGGCCAGTCTTGGGTGGGCTTGCGCTTCCTTGGCCTGGCTCCCGAAACCACGCGACGGTTGCGCGAATGGATCGAGCAGGATCCCAGCGACTGCTGACTTGACCGGGCCTTGCATCACCGACACGCCCGTGCGCATCGGTCAGAATTGCGGGACCGCAACTCCGAGAGGCGCCATGGATTCCCCCACCCTCGCAAGCTTGTACCCGCAGCACCTGGCCACGCTGCAGGCGCGCGCCGCCGAGTCGCTGCAGCGCGGCGGCTTCGACCACCTGCTCGTACCCAGCGGCACCCTGCATTACCAGCTGTTCGACGACCGCGACTATCCCTATGCGGTGAACCCGCAGTTCAAGGCGTGGCTGCCGGTCACCCATGCGCCGGGCAGCTGGCTGCTGGTGACCCCGGGCGAGCGACCGAAGCTGCTGTTCCTGCAGCCGCACGACTATTGGCACGTCGTGCCGGCGGCGCCGAGCGGCTACTGGGTGGAGCACTTCGACATCGTCACCATCCGTACCCAGGAGGAAGCGCTGCAGCACCTGCCGAAGGACAGCGCGCGCTGCGCGATCCTGGGCGAGCCGCAAAGCGCGCTCACCGGCGTTGTGCCCAACAACCCGCAGCCCGTCCTCGCGTACCTGGAGTACCAGCGCGCGTTCAAGACGCCGTACGAGATCGCCATGATGCGCGCCGCCACCCGCATCGGCGTGCGTGCCCATCGCGCGGCCGAGCGGGCGTTCCGCGCCGGCGCCAGCGAGTTCGGCATCCACCTTGCGTATTGCCAGGCCGCAGGACAGGACGCCAATGACTTGCCCTACGGCAACATCATCGCCCTCAACGAACACGGCGCGGTCCTGCACTACACCGAGCGCGACCGCCTGCCGCCGAAGCCACTCCGCAGCTTCCTGATCGATGCCGGCGCCAGCTTCGGTGGCTATGCCTGCGACATCACCCGCACCTATTCGGCCCAAGCCGACGAATTCGCGGCGATGATCGATGCGGTCGATGCCGCGCAGCTGACCATGTGCGCGCAGGTGCGCGCCGGCACCGACTACAGGCAGATCCACCTGGATGCACACCTGGCGCTGGCCGGCATCCTCAAGGACTTCGGGCTGATCACGGTGAGTCCTGAAGCCGCGGTGCAAACCGGCGTGTCCAGCGCGTTCTTCCCGCACGGGATCGGCCATGGCATCGGCTTGCAGGTGCATGACGTGGCCGGCTTCGCCGCCGCGGATACCGGCGGCACCATCGCCAAGCCCGAGGGGCATCCTTACCTCCGCCTGACCCGCATGCTGGAACCCGGCATGGTAGTGACCATCGAGCCGGGCATCTATTTCATCGACATGCTGCTCGATGAACTCAAGCAGAACGGATTCGCCGATGCGGTGGACTGGCAGCGGGTGGAGACGTTCAAGCCCTACGGCGGTATCCGCATCGAGGACGACGTGGCGTGCACCGATGGCGATCCGCTCAATCTCACTCGCGAAGGGTTCGCAGGCGCCTGAGTTTTCTCGTCCGGGGAGTGCACCCCGTCTGGCATCTGTCGCCGCTGAGGCTTCGCGTCCGGCTACGATGCGCGGCCGCGCGCCATCAAGGCTTCGACTTCGTCCGCACTGCGCTCCAGCGCATCGGTCAGCACGCGGTGCCCCGTGGCGGTGACCAGCACGTCGTCCTCGATGCGGATGCCGATGCCGCGCCATTTCGCGGGCACGGTGGCATCGTCGCGCGCAATGTAAAGCCCGGGTTCGATGGTGAACACCATGCCCGGCTCCAGCAAGCGGGAGTCGCCGTCGATGCGGTATTCGCCCACGTCGTGCACGTCCAGGCCCAGCCAGTGCCCGGTCTTGTGCCGGTAAAAGCGCTTGTAGTCGCCGGCCCTGATCGCGGGTTTCAGCTTGCCCTTGAGCAGCCCCAGCGAGAGCAGCCCGTCGGTCAGGGCTTCCACGGCTGCGTCGTGGCCGGCTTCGTAGGGTACGCCCGGCTTCGCCTGCGCCAACGCCGCGGCCTGGGCTGTGCAGGCAAGGTCATGCAGCGCGCGCTGCTCGTTGCTGAAGCGGCCATTGACCGGAAACGTGCGGCTGATGTCGGCGGCATAGCCGCGGTATTCGGCGCCGGCGTCGATCAACACCAGCTCTCCATCGCGCGACTTCGCGGAGTTGGCGCGGTAATGCAGCACGCATGCATTGGCGCCGGCGCCGACGATGCTTGAATACGCGGGCTGGGCGTCATGCTGGCGGAACACGCGTTCCAGTTCGGCCTGCAGTTCGTATTCGTGGATACCGGCGCGTGCGGCCTGCATCGCGGCGCGATGGGCCAGCACGCTGATGTCGGCGGCGCGTTGCATCAACTTGAGTTCGTCCGCCGACTTGAACAGGCGCATCTCGTCGAGCAGGTGGCCAAGTTCGAGGAACTCGTGCGGCGCAGGTGCGCCCTGCCGGGCGTGCGCGCGGACCCGGTTGATCCAGCCGATCAGGGTCAGGTCGAACTCGGTGTCCCGGCCCAGATGCGAGTAGACCCGCGCGCGGCCTTCGAGCAGGCCGGGCAGGATCTCGTCGAGGTCGGTGATCGGGTAGGCATCGTCCATGCCCAGCGCTGCAACGGCACCCTCCGGACCGAGCCGCGGGCCGTCCCAGCCCTCCCGCTCCGGGTCACGCTCGCGGCAGAACAGGATCGACTCGCCGTGTTTGCGGCCGGGCACGATCACCAACACCGCGTCCGGTTCGTCGAAGCCGGTGAGGTACCAGAAATCGGAATCCTGGCGATAGGGGTACTGCGTGTCCCGGCTCCGCACGCGTTCGGGCGCGGCAGGCAGGATCAGGATCGCGCCGTCGCCGGCGGCCTGCATCAGCTGCTTGCGCCGCCGGGCCAGTGCCTTGCGCTCGGCGGCGCTGGTCGCCGCCATGTCAGTGCAGGCGCTGCCGGTGGCGCGGACCCATCGCGCAATCGGCGTGCAACAGCAGCACCGCCATGCGCACGTATTCCTCGATCTCGGTCAACGGCTCCTCGTCGCTTTCCGGGTCCACGTCGTCGATCCGCGCCGCTGCGAGATTGCCGATGTCGCCGAGGGCTTCTTCGGCCTCTTCCGACAGCGGCTTGTCGGCGACCGCAAGTCCGAATCCGCCGAGGAACCCGCGGCACCACGTGAACAGCGCCGCGGCGCGTTCGGCGACCTGGTCTGCGGCCTCGGGCAGGAGCAGTTCAAAACCAAAATCGGTATCCCCCAGCTGGGCCACGCTCGCGCCGCGCAAACGGTCGAGGGCGTCGTCGACGGCGGGCGTGGGCAGCTCGGCGTCCACCAGCACGCGCGCAGGCCAATCCCGCGCGTCGGCCCCGCCAGCGGCCAGCCAGCCACACAGGGCGCCATGCAGTTCGGCGGGCGTGCTCGCCAGCGCGAGCCGGTCGGCCTCGGCGGCCACGTCGTCCCAGGCGGGCAGGTCGGTTTCGCTCACGCGTTTGATCTCGTTGCGGGGCTGCCAGTGTAGCAACCGCGTGGTCCGTGCTTGTTGGCCCAGGCCCTGGCTGCCTACACTGACCGCATGTTGCACCGCCCAACACCTGCGGCATCCCCGCGCCCACGGCCGCCCGCGCCGACGACGCTTGCCGCTGCATTCGGGCCGATGCCCGCGTCCAATTCGCTGGTCCTGCTCGGCGCGGTTGTGATCCTGGTCATGGCAATGCTTTTGCTGGTCGGCTACCGACGGCGCGAGCGCGAGCAGCGGGACCACCTGGCGGACTTGCTCGAGCGCGAGGAGAAGCTGCGGCTGGCGCTGTGGGCCTCCAACGAGCGCTACTGGGACTATGACCTCGACCGCCGGGTGATGGAAAGCACCAGCATCGAGGGCGATCGCGACCTGCTGGTGAAGGTGGATATCGAAGAAGACCACCGCATCCACCCGGACGACATGCCCGCGGTCCGCGAGCAGTTGCGCCAGCACCTGCGCGGCAACAATCCGATGTTCCTGTCCGAGCACCGTATCCGCGATGATGCCGGCGAGTGGCGCTGGATGCGGGCGCGCGGGCGTGCAGTAGGGCGTGATGCCAACGGACGCATCCGCCGCATCGCGGGTACCGCGCGAGACGTCACCGCCATCCGTGCGAAGGACAGCGAGCGGCGCATCGCCGTCGAGGTCATGCACAGCATGATGGAGTCGGTGGTGGTGGTGGACGAAGGGTTCCGTTTCGTGACCGTCAACCCGGCCTTCACCCGCATGAGTGGGTACACCATGGAGGACGTGCTGGGGCAGGACGCATCGCTGCTGAACAGCGGCCAGCATGACGCCGCGTTCTATGAGCAGGCGCGTCAGGCGATCCTGCAGGGCCAGTGGGCCGGCGAGATGTGGCAGCGACGCAAGGACGGCCAGGAGTTCCTGTGCGCGATGCAGGCCAATGCGATCCAGCAGCCTGGCTCCCCGCAGCGCCTTTACGTGCTGGTCGCCACCGACATCACCGACCGCCGCCGGATCGAGCAGGAACTGCGTTACCTCGCCAACTACGACACCCTCACCAACCTGCCCAACCGCACGCTGCTGGCCGAGCGACTTTCCCGCGCGATCGTCAAGGCGCGCCGCCAAGGCACCTGCGTTGCCTTGCTGTTCCTCGACCTGGACCGCTTCAAGGACGTCAATGACTCGCTTGGCCATGCCACCGGCGACCGCATCCTGCGCATCGCGGCACAACGCCTGCAGCAGGCGGTGGGCGCGAGCCACACGGTGGCGCGGATCGGCGGAGACGAGTTCACCGTGGTGCTCGAAGACGTCGCCCACGGCGGCGAGGCCGATGTCATCGCGCAGCGGGTGGTCGAGGCCTTTGATGCGCCGCTGTTGCTGGATGACCGCCAGGAAATCGTGGTCACGCCCTCGATCGGCATCAGCCTGTACCCGGAGCACGCCCAGGTCCCCACCGACCTGCTGAAACACGCCGACACCGCTATGTACCAGGCCAAGGCGGCGGGGCGGCGCACCTTCATGCGCTACGCGGACGCCATGGAAAGCAATTCGCGGCGGCGCGCCGGCCTGATCGCCGCGCTGCGGCGGGTGGTGGAGCGCGAGGAACTGCGCCTGGAGTTCCAGCCCAAGCTAACGCTGGCCGACGGCTGCATCCACGGTGTCGAAGCACTGCTTCGCTGGGACAGCGCCGAGCATGGTGCGGTGCCGCCTTCCCAGTTCATCCCGCTGGCCGAGGAGAGCGGGATGATCGTGGCCATCGGCGAGTGGGTGTTGCGCGAGGCTTGCAGGACGCTGGCGGACTGGCAGGCAGCAGGTCTGGACGGCGTCGCGATGGCGGTCAACGTGTCCGCCGTGCAACTGCTGCGCAGCGACTTGCCGCGCACGGTCGAACGCATCCTGCGCGAGACCGGCGTGGAGGCCCGCCAGCTCGAGCTGGAACTCACCGAAAGCGTGCTGATGGCCAATGCGGATGTCGCCGCTGAGCGCCTGCAGACCTTCCGCAAGATCGGGGTGGCGATCGCGGTCGACGACTTCGGCACGGGTTATTCGTCGCTCGCCTACCTGCGCCGCCTGCCGATCACCACCCTGAAGATCGACAAGGCCTTCATCGACGACCTGGGCCGTCCCGGCGACAGCGAGGACGCCGCGATCACCACGACGGTGATCGCGATGGCTCATTCGCTGGGCCTGAACGTGGTCGCCGAGGGCGTGGAAACCGCCGACCAGCTCGCGTTCCTGCGCGAGCACCGCTGCGACATCGTGCAGGGCTTCTGGCTGGCGCCCCCGCTCGGCGCGAGCCAATGCCTGCGCTTCATCCGCGACTGGCACTCGCCCGCAAGCGCCGCCATCGGTCAGGCGAGTCCCGCCTTGCCTTGACCCCACCCGCGGCGCTGCCTATGGTGCCGGCATGGACACCCGCGATCTCACCGCCGAACTGCAACGGCTGCTGGCCCGCATCGATGCGCTGGCGGCGCAGATGCAGCGCCTGCAAGACGAGAACCGCAGCCTGCGCCAGCAGCACGAGCAACTGGTCACCGAACGTGCGCAGCTGCTGGCCAAGCACGAGCAGGCGCGCACACGCGTCGAAGCCATGATCAGCCGCCTGAAGTCGCTGGAGCAGCACACGTGAGCAACAGTGAACCTGTCTCCATCCGCATTCTCGACCGCGAGTACACGGTCGGCGTCAGCGAAGACGAGCGTGCAAGCCTGACCGCCGCCGCGCGCATGCTCGACACCCGCATGCGCGAACTGCGCGGCACCAACAAGATGGTGGCGCCGGATCGGCTCGCCGTGCTTACCGCGCTGAACCTCGCGCATGAACTGCAGCAGCTGCGGGACGAGGGCGGCGGTCGCAGCGGCGACGCGTTCAAGCTGCTGGACGAAGCACACCGCAAGCTGGATGCCCTGCAGCTGCCGTGATCCCGGCGTGCGCTGAACGCACGCTTGAACGGCCCGACAAACGGGCCTCGACTTGGTCGCGCGGACGCTATAATTGCCACGTTCTCTGCTGTGTGCGACGGCGTGCAAAACATTCGCCTTGTCCCTTAATTACGACCACGGGGATGCATTGGAGGCCAGGCGTGCAAGTCCGCCCCGAGCGGGAAGCCCGAAGGTCGCCACGCGTTCCCACTTGAACCCCGGGTTCAAGGTCGTTTCGCATGCATCGCCACGGCGGAGACATTTTCCTTTTCTTGATGCGCAGCGCTTGAACCCAGACCCGGACCGACACGTCCTGCGCCGCGAGTTGCGCGAACGCAGGCGCAGCCTGCCCGCCGCGATCCGGATCAGGGCCGCCGAACTGCTGTCGGATCGTCTGCTGGCCCTGCCCTTCGCGCCCGCTAGCGGACATGTCGGCGGCTATTGGGCCATGGATGGCGAGATTGGCCTGCACGCCTGGCAGTTGCGCCTGCCCCCCCCGCTTCGCTATTGCCTTCCGGTCCTGCACGAGGACGACCGGCTGCGCTTCGCAGCATGGCGCCCGGGCGATGCACTTGTGACCAACCGCTACGGCATTCCCGAGCCTGACGTGCAGGCATCGGAGCTGCTCGAACCCGAAAGCATGGCGCTTGTCGTGCTGCCGCTGGTGGGGTTTGACGCGCGCGGCCAGCGGCTGGGCATGGGCGGGGGCTGGTACGACCGAAGCTTCGCCTTCCGCCAGGCGGCCGCCCCACCGCCCTGGCTGGTGGGTGCCGCCTTTGCCACGCAACAGCTGGATGCCATCGACGCACGGGCATGGGACGTGGCGCTGGATGCCGTGTGCAGCGAGAATGCTACCCATCTCGCCAAGGCCACCGCATGAGCAAGACCGCGCCGAAGAAATCTCGCCGCCATTGGCTGATGAAGACGGAACCCGATTCTTTTTCGATCGACGACCTGCAACGCGTCGGCATGGAGCCCTGGAACGGGGTGCGCAATTACCAGGCGCGCAACCACATGCGGCAGATGCGCGCAGGCGACGGCGTGCTGTTCTACCACTCCAGCTGCGCGGTGCCGGCGATCGTCGGCATTGCAACGGTGGCCAGCGACGCCTATCCGGATCCGGCCCAGTTCGATCCCGCGTCCCCCTACTTCGACGCCAAGAGCACGCGCGAGGAACCGCGTTGGTCGCTGGTGGACGTCGCCTTCGAGCGCAAGTTCGATCGCCCGATCCCGCTGCAGGATATCCGCCAGCACGCCGACAGGCTGGGCGAGGGATTCGCACTCACCCAGCGCGGCAGCCGCCTCTCGGTGATGCCGGTGACCGCCGCGCAGTGGAAATTGCTGTTGGAACTCGAATGACGAGGGGCGCAAGCAGGCCATGAGCGAAGCGAAGAAACGGGCGGCGGAGAAGGCCATCGACTATGTCGAGGACGGCATGATCGTGGGTGTCGGCACAGGTTCCACTGTGGCCTATTTCATCGACGCCCTCGCCAAGTGGAAGGACCGCATCGCCGGAGCGGTGTCGAGTTCCGAACAAAGCACCACGCGCTTGCGCGCGCACGGCATCGAAGTGCTCGACCTCAATGCCGCCGGCAACCTGTCCCTTTACGTGGACGGCGCCGACGAATGCGATCCGCACAAGCGTCTGATCAAGGGTGGCGGCGGCGCGCTCACCCGCGAGAAGGTCATCGCAGAAGCCAGCGAATGCTTCGTCTGCATCATCGACCCGAACAAACAGGTCGACGTGCTGGGCCGCTTCCCCCTGCCGGTGGAAGTGATCCCGATGGCGCGCAGCCTGGTGGCGCGCGAATTGGCGCGCCTGACCGGTGGACAGCCGGTGTGGCGCGACGGCGTGGTCACCGACAACGGCAATCTCATCCTCGACGTCCACAACCTGTCCATCGTCGACCCGGTGGGCCTGGAAAGCGAGATCAACCAGCTGCCCGGCGTCGTGAGCGTTGGCCTGTTTGCCCGCCGCCCCGCCGATGTGGTGATCGTGGGCGGAGACCCCCCAAGAACCTTGCGGTAAGCGTGGCGACTCTCCGACTTGCCGCACGGCGGCACCGGAGACTTCCTAGCGGATGTTCCCGACCGAGTTCTTCGCGGTATCATGCTTGGTCTTGAGCAGCCCCCCTTTCACGCTGAAACCGACCTCGATGCGAACCTGCTGCGTCACCGCCGCGCGAACCTGGGTCTTCAGCGTGTCCTTCAAACCGCTCGTCGCCTTCTCGACCACCACCGTCACCAGGTAATCGCCGTCCACCAGTGGGTCCAGGACGTCGACCTCGCCTGGGCCCCTGCTGACAGTGGCCAAGCCCTCCTTGCCGCCATCGCCCATGCGGCCGGTAGCCGCATAACTCGCGGCTGCGGCGCCTCCGCCAGCACCACCCGCCAACGCGCCAACCGAAGACACTGCGGCAGAAATCACTGCCCCACCCGGTAGGGCTCCGCCCAGCAGAGCGCTACCTTGCACCGCCTGCGGGCTACCCTTGCGCAGCAAGTCGGCTTGCCCCTTGCTCAATGGCTCAAGCGTCATCCGCGTGGTGTCGGCGCGATAACCACGGCCGTCGGGAAACACCAATGCGCACGCGGCCTGGCCACATTCGATGATGATCGAGGACGCAGCACCTTGGGCCAAGGCACCCCCTGCGGCATGCAGGCCTGCGTTAACCTTCTCGCCGAACGTCGCGCCTTGGGTCTGCTTTGGCACCGTCACGTTCATGGAGATCCTGTTAGGCATGCCCCGATTGATTCCATTGATATTGCTGGCATGAAGCGGCGCGTTGCAAGCCAGCGCTCCCAACACAAGCAGGCACCAGGCCGCTTGGTTCCCGGTCGGTTTCATGTTTTCTCCCCATCACCACCTGAATGGCAGTGCTCGCGAGCATCCTAGCGCCTGCCGAGCTTGCATCGGAGGCCGTCGGACGGAAGCTACCTACCGGCAGTCTTCGCATGAACGACGAGGTAGCCCTCTGGCCGATCGGCAACACGCACACTGGCACCCTGAGAAAAAAACGCTCTGCGTCTGACCGGCATGGCGATTCTTGGTTGTGGGGTATT